>JALRAZ010000368.1 GCA_023257935.1 Verrucomicrobiota bacterium | reverse complement strand
CGATAGCCACTGAATTTGGGTTCAAGGGGCCTCTGAGTCCGTTGCCTCGCAGATCCTTGTGAACATCTTCCTCATTGAGGGTATAGAGTCCTTCGATACGTCTGCCCTGACGTACATAGAGCCGATAGGGAAGGTGGTGATTATCGGTAAATTCATCGTCGGGTAATCCAATCTGTGGCGACTGACCTTCGGTTTGGATGTAATAAAGCCAACCCAGATCATACTGGCGATAAATCTTCTCGATTTCGCGTCGTTCCTCCCAATCAGCCAAGACCCAGCGGGTTCCATGACCGGTGAGGTCTCCGCCCCAACTGATACCCAGCAAATCAAATTTTCCGTTGGGGATAATCGGCTTAGTGTTGCGATTCCACCTGTATTGGCTGGGGTCGTATCCTGCGGGTGGTTCCAGAATGCGGTAAGGGTGATCGGGGCGTCCGTAATCTTTTCCTGTCAAACGGTAAGTAAAAGCCTGACTGCGGTGATCAGGTTCTCCGCTGCTGTGGGGCAGGATGGTGTTGGGGGGAGCGCCGGCAACGTGTCGAAAGTAATTGGTGTAGATCTTACCTGCATGTGGTTCTTCTGCAGATCGGGCTTCCCGCCCAATGCGGTAAGGGATCTTGGCAAAAGATGCCAGGTCTGCTTCGTAAGTGGCATCAATCACCACCTTGCCGCGATAGGTATGTTCAGGGCCGAGATTTCCCTGATTGTCTCGGTCTCGTGTGATGACACCGACAACCTGATTGCCTTCCATGATCACGTCGACTGCCACCTGCTGAAATAAAGCGGAGATCGACGGAAATTCGGCGATCATTTCCCCATAGATGCGAGCGGCAGTATGGGGCTCCCAGGCTCTGCCTTCGGCGACGTTCCATGGACGGTTAGCAGGCAGATTCAGATGGGCTTGCACCAGGGGGTCGGAAGCAAGCTCACTGCGATGATAGTCTCTGACCCGCCTTCGGAACGATTCCATCACCCCGCTGTTCGAGGCCGCATACAAGTCATCCATGCGGATGACACCAGAGGAGTGCACGCCACCCAAAACGGGCGTTTGTTCGATGATTAAAACCTCCTTGCCCATCGTGGCCGCGCCAATGGCTGCAGCTATGCCTGCTGGGGTGCCTCCGATGACCAGGACCTCATGACTGGATGCTGCGCCGTTGAGCTGGGTGATCCAGCAAGGGTTAACCCAGATCAAGCAGGTCCAACAAGTAATCAACAGGGATGCATGCCAAAAAGGTGAAAAGCGATTTGAGGTAGGCATCCACACATATTGCCCTCTTATTCAATAAGGGGTCAATGCTCTGGCTCAGTTCAGGTATTGGTGATAGGTAGCTGACTAAAGCCATTGACTTTTTTGGGTAAGAAAAGTTGATAATATCTCATGGTTTCCTCCAAAAAATGGCTCCAGCTAATAGTCCTGCTCATCGCATTTGAGCTGCCTATTCGAGCCGAGATCGTGGCCTTTCCAGGAGCCGAAGGATATGGTCGCTACGCTCAGGGAGGCCGTGGTGGACAGATTCTCTTTGTGACCAATCTTCATGATCGCGGGCCGGGCAGCTTGCGAGAAGCCATTGATACAGAAGGCCCACGCACTATCCTTTTTCGGATCTCTGGGACCATTGAACTGGAAGCACCCCTGCGCTTGACCCATCCTCGAGTGACCCTTGCCGGACAGAGTGCGCCGGGGGATGGGATATGCCTTAGACGCTATCCACTGGTGATCTCAGCTGATCACAGCATCGTGCGCTACTTGCGTGTGCGACTTGGGGATGAAGCAGGCCAACTGATGGATGGGATCGACGTTTCAAATGCCAGCCAAGTCATCGTGGATCACTGCTCGGTCAGCTGGACCTTGGATGAAGCAGTCAACACCTATCACGGCACCAGCGACATCACCATGCAATGGTGCATGATTACCGAATCACTCAATGATAGTCCCCTTCGAAATGGCCACGGCTTTGCGGCTTCACTCGGAGGTCGCCGAGCATCCTTCCATCACAACCTCTTTGCCAACCATGCTGGCCGTAACCCCAGTATTGCAGGGGAAACTAGTAACCCAACCGTACAGCTGGATTTTCGAAACAACCTGATTTTTAACTGGCAGAAACGGCGTCTGGATGGACGCCCTGAAAGCATCAATGTGGTCAATAATTATTACCGAGCCGGGCCAGCCTCGCGGGAACTCCGCAGCGTCGTGAAAATCCAGTCTTTGGATACGGGGCAATTTGGTCAATGGTATGTCGATGGCAACGTTCTCGAAACCCATGAGGGGCTTGTCCGAGGAAATCAACTGATCACCATCGATTCGGAGGACACCTCGCTGGCTTCGGTCCTGGTGGATCGGCCGGTTGATGAAGTGCCCGTCCTGACGCAGTCTGCCGAAGATGCCCTTGAAAGTGTGATTCAGCACGCAGGGGCCACCTTGCCATGTCGAGATAAGCATGATGCCCGCATTCTGGAAGAGGTGCGTACAGGTAAAACAACCTACGGCAATGGGATCATTGCCAGCCAGGATGATGTGGGAGGATGGCCAAAGCTTGAGACTGCCCTACCACCGGTGGATCTTGATGAGGATGGCATGGCCGATGAATGGGAGCGTCGTTTTGCGGAGGGTGCCTACCCTTGGCTCAGCCCTCATGAGGATCTGGATGGAGATGGCTACACCAACCTCGAGGAATACCTCAACCAGACCCATCCTTACCGAACTTAGGCTCGGGGAATTTGTGTTGCCTTTTAGTTAGCTAGTTGATTTTACAATTCAGGGCCCTTGAAAATTAACAAAAAACTGCTTGAGTTATATTTTTACTGATCATAATAACTTCGCCCTTGTATAATCAGATACGTATGAATGTTAACAATTTACTGGCGAGGCGTTGGTGCTGGGTCAGTGGGGTTTTTCTTTGTTTATACTCAGGTTCCCTAGTGGGGCAAAATTCCTCGAAAGAACTGACGCTTGAAACCTATCTGGATGAGGTGCTGGATGCCAATGATCGGATCCAAATCGCCGTCCTTCAAACCGAGATCGGTCTGCGGAGGCGTGATGCGGAAGGCACTCTTTATCACCCGGAGTTAGTCATCAATGGGCAATATCAAGACATGGCTCGCCCCAATACCGCTCAGCAGGAGAGATCGCTTTCTGGACTTGCTGAGTTTGATCAGCAAAGCCAACTTTACTCCACCGGCGTTGAATCCATGATCCCGGGTGGTGGCCGCGTTCGGCTTGGTTATTCAGTCAATCGATTGAAAAACAATCTTCAGGGGACCTCCTCCATTTTCGGCACCGCCCGCCCACCAGGGTCTGAGTATGTTACCTTCACGGGAGTCTCTCTAGTCCAGCCTCTGCTCAAGAATGCCTGGGGGGCGGAACTCACACCGCTCCGGATAGCGGCTCAAGAATCATTTATTGCCTTCCAGGGATACCGCCGTGAGCTGATGCGTGTGATAACTCAGGCTGAGACCCTCTACTGGGACCTTTACTACGCTCAGCAGCGTGTGGATTTCCTCGACGAAAGCGTGACCACGACTGGCAAGCTCCTGGCTGATACCAAAGTCAAACAAACCGTTGGTAGCGCCTCTCCTCTGGAGGTCTTAGAGGTTGAATCAGCCCTTGCCCAAAGGCAGGCACAGCTCCTGGACGCTCAACAGGCCGTCATTGCCAACATGAATCGATTGCTGAGCCTAAGTGCCAGCGACCGCCAAAGTGCTGAGCAACAGGTGGTGGTTGTGGACAGCCCTAATTTGAGCCCGATTGGCGACTATACCTACCTTGCTGCTCAGAATAACGCTCGGCAATGGAACCCTGATCTTGCCGCTCAGAATCGAGAGATCCTGAAGCAGAAGATCCGGCTCAATTATGCCAGGAACCAGCGACACCCAGAATTAAACCTGACCAGTGACTACGGATTTAATGGTTTGGGTGATTCTCCCGGGACTTCCTTTGACGACGTGTCCAACGGTGATTTTGCGACCTGGTCGGTAGGCCTTGAACTACGGCTGCCATTGGATGGCGGCATCCGGTCCAAAAAACAATTAGAGGCTGTGACCCTGGAGGTTCAGCAAGCTGAGTTAGCGCTTGAGTCCATGGAGACCGAGGTGTCGACCGGTATTTCCGCGGCCCTGCATAACATGAAGAGTACCTACTCAAGCGTGGGTAATCACGACAAGGTAGTTGAGTTTTACACCAACTTGCTTAATACACAACTGGAGCGCCTTGACGTGGGGACCGTCGACAATCAGCAAGTTCTCGAGACAGAGGAGGATTTGCTTGAGGCAAAAATCCAGTCACTCATGGCAAAGATTCTCTTCCGGCAGGCTGTGCTTCAATATCACTCTCTGTGCGGCACAGTCCTGAAGGAACGTAATCTGGAACTCACTCAGGACCTTCTCGCCCAACAAACTCAATCGTTGGTAGAATTGGGAGGTATCAGTCCCAGTGATTTTGATAAATATCGATTGAAGCTCAGCCGATTTCAGCGGCTTGGCATCCAAGAAAAAGCTCAGTAGAGCCTCGAGACCTCATGACAAAAGCCATACCCAATCACCTCATGAAGGCCAAAAGGCTGCTGCCCCTCACATTGCAATGGGGGCAGTGCTATCTGCTTTGTTTGTCCTGGCTTTGTCTCGGAAGTGCCATGGCTCAGGAGGGGCAATGGTTTGAGGGCATTACTCATCCAATCATGGACTCCACCCTTGGATCTCCCAATGACGGCGTCATCGGTAACCGGTATTTCGAGGAGGGGGATGCGGTCAAGCAAGGCGAGGTGATTATTGAGTTGGCTACCGAGATCGAAAAGCTGGATGTTGAGCGGCGTCGTGTCGCCATGAACTTGGCGCAAAAGGAATGGGATCGTCTGCGGCAATTGGCCGAAAAGACCAACTCGGTGAGTGCAGAACGCCTGGAAACCTCTGAAGGCAGTTACCAGATTGCCAAGGCGGATTATGAATTGGCCAGGGCCAGGTTGAAAGATCGCCAGGTCATTGCTCCTTTTTCAGGAGTCATTGCCGATTTTTTGGATCATGAAATCGGTGAAGGAACCAAGGTAGGTAACCCCATCGCTCGTTTGGTGGATACAACTCGCATCCTACTAGTGTGCAACGTACCTTTTGAAGAAGCAGGGCATCTGATCAAAGGGCAACGGTTACCGATCAAAGGAGCCTATCAAAATCCAAACAAGCTCACCGAGGGCGAAATTACTTTTCTTTCTCCGGTGGTGGATGCTGCCAGTGGTTTATTGCGCATCAAACTTGTTGTGGAGAACCCCGAGCAGTTGATCAAGCCCGGTGTGATGGCATTGATTCAACTCCAGAACTAGTCAAGGATCTCACATGGCAGCACAGCAATCGGGAGATCCTCAGCCCAATCATTTGGAAGGAGACGTGACCTTTGCTTCCATGGCCAAGGAGTTGGAAGCTCTGGCTAATTGGCAGGGAAGCATGGTCGACTTCTGGGAGCGTTATGCAGCTCTGACAGGCGGGCTTTGCCGGGCTTCGGTCATGGTCATCGCATTCAAACCCGCGGCAGAAGGTTCCGGGTGGAAGCGCTTGACGCAATGGGAGACCACGGCTGAGAACAGCCAGCAAAAAGCCTTGTTCCGCGGGCAGATTGCCAAGCATGTGGATCACTGTTCGCGTGAAGGTTCCTTGCTGAGGGCACTTCATCAAGCTGATGCGCAAGCGGAGTCACAGGTCGAACCATTGGACTATGTCATGGGGCTGACTTTGCCGCTTCGCCAGACACGCGATACCTTTGTCGCCTTGGTCTTGCTGGAGGACTGCTCTCTTGAGCGAGCTCGCGAGGCTCAGCTCAGATTGCAGATTGTGGCCGAAATCCCGAACCAGCTCCTATTGCGCCAGACTGCCTCCAAAGCACAGGGAGACACCCTTAAGGTGGCCAATACCCTGGACTTGGTTGGTAAGGTATCCCAGGAAAGCCAGTTTGTGCCGGCGGCTATGACTTTCTGTAATGCCTTGGTAGCCCGTTTTCAGTGTGACCGAGTCAGCCTCGGTTGGTTGGAGGGTGATGGCATCAAGCTCCGCGCGATGAGTCATACCGAGCGCTTTGATCGCAAGATGGAAGTCATCCAGCTTCTTGAGGCTGCTATGGAAGAGTCACTGGATCAGGATGATACCATCGTGCACCCCAACACTGAAACCCACGGACCTCTTGGTAGGGACCATGCCCAGTATGCACGCAGTTCCGATCTGCCACACCTTTGTTCCATTCCCCTGCATCAGGGAGATAGCATCATTGGGGTGGTGACCTTCGAGCGACTGGCCAGGCCCTTTGATCCCGCTGAAGTGCCTTCGATGCAGCTGCCCTGCGAATTATTGAGCTATCGACTCCGGGACCTCAAGCGGCAGGATCGATGGCTTGGCGCACGGGTGACTGACGTGCTTGGGGACCTGGGCGGCAAGTTAGTAGGCCCGCAGCACACCTTGAGTAAACTCCTTGCTATCCTGGTGCTGGTAGGAGTGCTGATGATGCTCTTGATCCGCGTACCCTACCGTGTGGAAGCCAATTTTATCCTCAAGAGTGACGAAGTGTTTTATCAGTCGGTGCCTTTTGATAGCTACATCAAGGAGGTGTTTCTGGAATCAGGCGACAACGTGGCCCAGGGTGATGCGCTTCTCAAGCTGGACACCGATAACCTGGAACTTGAGTTATCCTCGGTCACTGCCGATTTGAATCGGTTCAAGCGAGAAGCTGAAAAGGCGCGCGCTGCCAGGGCCCTGGCCGACATGCGAGTGTCCGAGGCACTGGTTGCTCAACAGCAGGCAAGGCTCGAGTTGGTCCAATGGCGTATCGGGCAGGCGACGCTGAGGTCCCCCATGGACGGCATCATGGTTGAGGGAGACTTAAAAGAGCGACTGGGGGCTCCGGTCAACGAAGGAGAAGTCCTCTTTCGTATTGCCCGCATTGACCGTCTCTACGTCGAGGCTGAAGCCAATGAGCGGGACATCGATGATGTGTTGATGGCTAGCGAGGGCGAAATTGCCTTCCTGAGCCAGCCAGAAAGGAAATACCCCATTCGCATCAATCGGGTTGAACCCTCTGCTGTTTCCAAGACCAGTGAAAATGTCTTCTTAATCCGCACGGAATTTCTGGAGTCTCCAGAGACCTGGTTTCGCCCCGGGATGAGTGGGGTAGCCAAACTGGATGTAGGCCGGCGTAGTTTGTTCTATATTTTCACCCACCGCACGGTTGATTTTCTCAGGATGTTTTTCTGGTGGTAGGCCATGGCACAGGAGTTACACACCTTCAGCGAATCTTGGTATCGGGTGGCCAATCAACGCATCCATTTGCGTTCCAACGTGCGGGTGAGGCGCCAGCATTATCGTGGTGAACGCTGGTATGTGCTGGAAAACCCGCTCAATAACCAATATTTCCGATTACGCCCTGAGGCTTACGAGTTCATCACTCGCCTACGCCCTGATCAGACGGTTGAGCAGGTTTGGCATGCTTGCCTAGAGTCCAATCCCGAGCACACCCCGGGCCAAGATGCGGTCATTCGCCTGCTCTCCCAACTTTACCTCTCAGGGTTGCTTCATTATGAAAATCCTGAGGATAGCGCTGAATTATTCCGGCGCTTTGAGAAACGGCGTCAGCGGGAGCTTAAATCAAAGTTCCTTAACCTGATGTTCATCCGGTTTCCTCTCCTGGATCCGGACCGTTTCCTCAAGCGCATGCTGCCTCTGGTGGGCCCCCTGATCAGCCCTTTTGGTTTTGTGATCTGGCTCCTGACGGTGGGGGCTGCCCTCAAGCTGGTGCTGGACTATTTTCCCTCTCTCAAGGATGAGTCGCAGGCCATCCTCGCGCCTGGAAATCTTGGATGGCTCTATCTCGGGCTCGTCATCCTCAAAGTCCTGCACGAGTTTGGGCACGCCTTCTTTTGCCGCAAATTCGGAGGAGAGGTGCATGTCATGGGTGTCATGCTCATGATCTTTACCCCCATCCCCTATGTGGATGCCACCTCTAGCTGGGGGTTCTCCAGCCGTTGGCATCGTGCCCTAGTTGGGTTGGCTGGCATGATGGTCGAGGTGTTTGTCGCAGCCTTGGCTACCTTTGTGTGGGCTAATACCGGAGCTGGGCTGGTTCATAAC
>JALRAZ010000337.1 GCA_023257935.1 Verrucomicrobiota bacterium | reverse complement strand
ATCACTGACACGCCTGACCATCTTAAAATCTACCGGACCTCTGAGTCAGTCCTTCGGGAAATCATGAATGTTTCCGATATACAGTGGGTTGAAGGAAGCAGTCTTGAGATTCAGGTCGAGAAGGCCTCTGGACAAAAATGTGGGAGATGTTGGCACTGGAAAACCGATGTGGGCGAACATGCGCTGCACACCACGCTGTGTGGTCGCTGCGTCGATGCTGTCGAAGCCTTTGATCTTGGCCATTAACCCTCCAGCCATCAACCGAAGTGAATCAGATCGATCTGAATGATAGAGTCGCCGTGGTGACGGGAGGCTCAAGGGGTATTGGTAAGGCAATTGTCGAGCGACTGCATCGCTCTGGGGCCCATTGCTACATTTGGGATTGTGACCTTCAGGCCGCCGAGAGCTGGATCAAGGAGCTTAAAGGGCCAGGGGCTATCAAGTTGGTTCAAGTGGATCTGGCCGATTCATCATCGATCGATCGTGCACGCGATTGGACCATTGAGCAGGCTGGCCATGTGGATATTGTGGTGAACAACGCCGGCATTGCTGGGGTGAGTAAGCCGTTGTGGGAATGCAGCATTCAAGAGTGGAAAGAGGTCATTGATTTGGACTTGATGGCTGTATTCCTGGTTTGTCGGGCGCTCGTCCCGGGCATGCTCGATCGTGAATTTGGTCGCATCATCAATATCGCAAGCATCGCCGGGAAGGAGGGTAACCCTAATGCTTCTCACTATAGCGCCGCGAAGGCAGGAGTGATTGGCTTAACAAAGTCCCTTGGCAAGGAATTGTCCGGATCAATGATTCGCGTCAATTGCGTCGCCCCTGCTGTCATTCAAACCGATATACTCAAGCAAGTCAGTCAAGAACACATCGACTACATGGTTTCCAAGATCCCCATGCAGCGCGTCGGCCAGCCAGAGGAGGTGGCTGCCTTGGTAGCATGGCTGGCATCCAATGAGTGTTCCTTTTCAACCGGAGCGGTGTTCGACATATCAGGTGGTCGAGCCACTTACTAAAGGTCACAGGCGGTTTTCATGATCGAAGATTATTATCCCTGGGTCAGTCCAATTCATTGCTCCAAATCGTGACCTTCAGTGGTAAAAAACGTTCCCGTGATACTGGGGCTACCAAACGCAGCACAGCAGAAGTCGTGGGTCGTGTCCTTCATTACATTCGACCCTACAAATGGATGGCAGCTGGAACTATTGGTTGCGCCATCCTCTCGCTCGCCTTTGCTTTTGTTTACCCTAAGCTGACGGCTTACATCATTGACGAAGTCATTTCCAAGCAGCAGCTTGATCAGCTTCCTTGGGTCATGGGGAGCTTGATAGGGGCATTTGTTCTGCGCGAGGCCTTCAACTGCCTTCGTATCCTCATCAATAATTATTTTGAACAGCATGTGATTTATGACATGCGTATGGATGTTTATCGCCGGCTCCAGCATCTTCCTGTTCAATATTATGATCAGCGAGCATCAGGCGATCTCATGACTCGAGTGATTGAGGATGTCAATAATGTTGAGCGCGTCCTGATTGATGGGACCGAGCAAGGTACGGTTGCCATCCTAAGTGTGGTGGGCGTTCTGGTGTTTCTGTTCTCTATGAATCCTCTTTTAGCTTGGGTGGCATTGATTCCGGTCCCATTGCTCATTGGGGGGGCGCTGCTCTACACCTTGACCGCCCACCGTCGCTACCGGCGTCAACGAGAGGCCGCCAGTGCCATGAATGCCCTGCTGATGGATAATTTGCAGGGAATGCGTCAGATCAAGGCCTTCTGTCGGCAGGAACACGAAGATCAGCGTTTTGCTGATCGATCTGAACAACTTCGACAGGGCTCGCTTGGGATCATGAAGGCCTGGGCTCTCTATTCCCCAAGTATGGCCCTGGCGACTTCCCTTGGAACCGGTTTGGTGTTTTGGATTGGTGGAAGATTGGTGATCGAGGGAAGCATGAGCGTGGGGGATCTGGTGAGTTTTGTTTTGTTTCTTGGTTTGTTTTACGAGCCCATTGGCCGGCTGCACGCACTCAACCAGATGATGCAAGGGGCTAGAGCGGCTGGAGAACGAGTTTTTGATATCTTGGATGCACCTGTGGAATACCCCGGGCGTCGTGAAAAACTTTCTAGCCCAGTCAAAGGAGAAGTTGAATACAGGGGAGTTAGTTTTGCCTATGGTGAGGATCGTCCTGTTCTGGATCATATCACCTTCAGGGCGGCTCCAGGTGAGATGATCGCCCTGGTCGGGCCAACGGGAGCCGGTAAATCAACCATCGTGAACTTGCTGCCCGCCTTCTATGAGTTTAGCAAAGGATCCATCCTCATCGATGGACAGGATATCCGAGAGATTCAACTCGCATCCCTGCGCTCTCAGATCAGTGTGGTTTCTCAAGAACCTTTCCTTTTCAATGGAACGGTACTTGAAAATATTCAGTATGGACGGCTGGAGGCAGATTTTGCCGAGGTAGAGCAAGCTGCCATGGCGGCTAATTGCCACACTTTCATCAGTCAACTTCCCGATGGCTATCACGCTCATGTCGGCGAGCGTGGGGTGAAGTTGAGCGTGGGAGAAAAACAGCGCATTAGCATTGCCAGAGCCTTGCTTAAAAACGCCCCTATCCTGATTCTGGACGAGGCAACAGCCAGTGTCGACACCGTCACTGAGCGCCTGATTCAGGAAGCCCTTGATCGCTTGATGCAGGGGCGCACTTCATTTGTAATCGCTCACCGCCTAAGCACGATTCAGCAAGCTGATCAGATCCTGGTCCTCAAATCAGGTAAGGTGGTGGAGCAGGGGACTCACACACAATTGATTAGCAAGGCCGGTCTCTACGCTAATCTCATTCGCATTCAAAACGTAGCTATGTCAGAGTCAGGGCTTCAGTGGGATCAAGCAGGTTCCTGATGTCCGCTTGCTTAAAAAAGCTATTTATTGTGA
Source organism: Verrucomicrobiota bacterium (assembly GCA_023257935.1). Lineage (GTDB taxonomy): Bacteria > Verrucomicrobiota > Verrucomicrobiia > Limisphaerales > AAA164-E04 > UBA7971. The sequence goes on along the minus strand of JALRAZ010000337.1, from coordinate 1,772 downwards.
GCATCCCATCCCAAAGCATCTCATTTTGCATCGCGGCCTAGTAACCGATCCAGGCAGGGAAAGACTTCGTGCGCTCGATACCGTGGCGTTTGTAGCTGCGGTGCCATTTCAAGGTCCACAATTGCCCTGGAGAGGTGGTGCTACGAACCGAATGATCAAAGTAAGCCACGTTAACCCCACGCCCATGCCTGGCCATGGCAAAGTGCATGGTTTCCTTATCATAACCTGACCACTGACCGTTGTAGGCAGGGGCTTGATCCTTGGCTGCAATCCGGTCATCAGGGCCGCCACCACGCCACATAGCATCCAGGAATAGGGGTATTTCTGAAACCGAATCGGTGACATTCATGCTCGCCCAGTGATCCTTTTTGCGACGCCCTTGGATATCGGTCTTTGCATTGTAACACCAGTTGTTGCCGCCGTAGCTGCTGATGAGAAACTTTGAGCCGGCCTCGTAATCATTGGCAAAATTGGGGAAATTATAAGCTGTGTGGGCGCCTCCCCAATCTGCCAATTGGGCTTCAGGGGTACCGATTGGCTTCTTAATCTCGGTTTGTGAATTACCTGCGGCACGACGATTGATCGCATCCGGACACAGCAGGAGCATGGGCTTTTCGCGGTAGTGCTCGGCCAAGGCAACGACCCATTCGCCTCGAGCCCAGCCTACATCACCGTCACTGAACTTGCCTTCATTATCATCGGTGTACATTTGCCAGATGATTCCCCATTGTTTGAGATTAGAGACACAATGAATGGATTTGGCCTTGGATTTGGCTTTGGAAAGAGCCGGTAGGAGCATACCTGCCAAAATAGCAATGATGGCGATGACCACCAGGAGTTCAATCAGGGTGAATGCCTTCCGGTAAGACGTGGTGAAATGGGTGTTCATAAAACTTGATTGGTTAGGATTGGGCGTTGATTGGCTTTCTGTCTGGAAATACAGAGAATTCCCATGGCTTTGGATTTAGCCCTGGAAAAAGCAGGTCAAAGCAGACCTGGCAGAGCACAATGATGTCAGTGACTACTAGAGGCTCGATCAAGGCAAATCCGGACCTATCTGGGAAGCGATGGCTGCTCCGTTTCATATCATCGAGGGAATGCGTCATTCTAGACGTCACTATATTCATGGAAAAAGCATAAATTTTACAAAAACACCCATCATGCTGCCTCCTAGGCTCGAGCATGGTTCCTATGAGCTGAAAATGAGCGAATTTGGGGTCCATGATTGACTTTGTCGCCAAAGCATTTTCTATTGGGTTGATGAGGTGTTTTGCTCATATATCATGTCTTTCCTTGCTCCTAGTAGCCTGGCTGCCCGGCACATGGTTGCAGGCTGCTCAAGAGGGAATCGTGCAGGGTGAGCGGGTCAACTTACGAACCAGACCGACGCTTGTCGACAGTGAAGCTTTTGCCAAAGTTCACACTGGCGAAGTGCTGCAGGTTCTGGAGACAGTCGCCAATGAGGATAATCTAGAGGGAAGCCCATCAGCTTGGTACCGCGTCAGCATTCCCAAAAACATCCCACTTTGGGTGTCTGCCAATTTGGTGGATGCGTCCACAGGGAAGGTTGCTGTCAACCGGCTGAATATACGGGTTGGACCAGGGCTCAATCATCAGGCCGTGGGGCAGTTCATGCAAAATGATGTGGTGACTCCGATGACAGAAGCCGACGGTTGGTTGGGTATCCAGGCACCTGCTCAGGCTTTTGCCTACATTGCCAGTGACTTTGTGACCTTGAGCCCAGCCGTTGAAGATCAGACTGATCCGGAGAC
>JALRAZ010000220.1 GCA_023257935.1 Verrucomicrobiota bacterium | reverse complement strand
GAGAATGGGGATACGGTGACAGGCCGAATCATCAATCTTGGCAGTGACAACATCACGGTCAATGTGAACATGTTCGATCCCAACGGCAATGTCCTCATCGATCGCAAGCAGGTGATCAGCATCGAGCCTTCCAAGATCTCCATGATGCCTGAAGGACTCCTGAACATGCTTGAGAAAAACGAAATCATGGACCTGATGGCCTATGTGCTCTCTCGAGGTGATCGCAATCACGCTATGTTCCGCTAATCACCCCAAATCATATCAGGGGGCTTAGCTTACCGAAAGAGTGCCATTTTCAGATCGCTTGATTGATGCCTTCCAGGCCAACAGGATGGTTCCAGCCATTGCCAAGGAAAGCCCCCAATAAAACCAAAATCCCGACTGAATGCCCAACTCCTGCCCAAGGATGGACATCATCAGAGGAAAGAGGAGCACTCCAAAACCACCACTGGCTGAAGTGTATCCAATGGCCTGACTCTGCTGAAGCGGGTAGGCATGCCCTATGGCTGACATCACGCAAGGATAGGTAACCGAATAACCGAGGCCAGTGAGCAGATAAAAACACCCGGCTAGGAAAGGCGATCGTGCCAGGATGGCAAGAGCCAGAGAGGCGAGTGCCAGCAAGCTGGCAACCATGAGCATGGCATGCAGGTGACGGCTCCCCCACCCCATCCCTAACCCCAGGCGCCCGGCGAAGATGCCGATCCAGAATATCGCTACCATGTTCGCACCAAAAGCCTCGGTGCTTCGATGATGCTGCACAAAATACTCGGCCAACCAATTGGAAATACCGATTTCAGCCCCGACATAGAAGAAAATGCTTAGACAGCAAAAGATCAGGAAGGGTTGTCGCCACCAGGTAAAGGTGGAAGCTGGCTCCCTGCCTTCAGTCGCCCTGGTTTCAGCGACCTGCTCGGCAAGCCAGCCATTCAGGGTTGTCCAACCAAACATCATGAGACCAGCGCCCCCAAGTATCCCATACGCCCATTGCCAAGCCAGATCACGAGCGGCCATCGTAGCCACCCCAAAAGGTGCTAGGATAGCTCCAATGGTGAACCCTGAGTGCACGAGATTCATCATGCGTCCCTGACCACCGGGTTCCAATCTTACCACGGCAACGTTGATGCTCACCTCGATCATCCCCTGCCCCAGACCTAAAATGGCAAAACAGCAGATGTTCCAGCCAAACTGAGGCATGATGCCAAAGCACCCCATACCCAAAGCCTGTAGGACCCAGCCCAGAGCCATGATCCTACGTAGCCCTAGGCTGGGAATCCAACACCCGGCCAGCCAGGTAGCAATGAGGTATCCCAAAGAGGACGCCCCGAAGAGCCAACCAGCCACCAGGTAATCCCATTGAAAATACCGGATAACCATCGGGAGGGTTGCTCCCGCAGTCGTTCCCAGGGCGCCAAAAACAACAAAGCTGACCATGAGATATGCCAGGAAACGGCGGGAGGATACCGGGTGGATTGTGATCACGGGCTGAGAGTCAATCAGAAGCCTTTGCATGGCTCCAGCATTGAATCGCTCAACCTATGTGGGGTCATCTCCCTTTTGAGAATAATCCGATACTTGCCATCACAGATCTACTGGCACTAGGTTCACCGAGTGATTGGATACTTATCACTCACCCGAGCAGCCCTCAGGCGTTGGACCACCAGAGCGGTATTTGTTTTGCTCCTCCTGAGCTTGGCATGCTTCGAGTCAATTGATACGGAGCCCTACATCAACCAGAGCTATTACCATCAGACTATTGAAGCATTAAACCAAGAGGGTAGCTTCATGTCTGCCGACACGGGGACCCTCATGGCTGGGGCAGCCAAGATTAGCATCACCCCAGACCCTGGAGCCCATGAAGGGAATCTCCATAAGCTGCCTTTAGCAGGTTATGGAGCGCGTCAGGGCAGACCAGCGCAGGGAATCCTAGATGAGGTACACGCGCGCGCATTGTGGATCAGAAAGGGGACGTTCGAACGGGTCATTCTTTCTCTTGAGATGCTCATCCCTCCCCCAGAGGCGGTTCTTGCCTTGGAGGAAAAGATAAAGGACAGGCTGGGGATTGATCCTTCGACGATTTATTGGGGAGCCACGCACACCCATTCGGGGCCTGGGGGCTGGGGAGTTGGATGGTTGGCTGAGGCCTTTGCTGGACCCCACCACGCCTCTTTCCAACCATGGTTGACAGAGCGAATCTTCACCTGCCTGGAAGCTGCAAGACTCGATTTGCAACCAGTCCAATGGGCGTCAACTTCGGTCACCACAGAAGGGCTGGTTCGCAATCGCCTGGTGGGGCAAAAGGGGCAAGTGGATCAGCAACTGGACTCGATGTTTTTCAGAGCTGGTGATCGAGTTTTGGCCACCATAGGGATGTTCTCGGCACACGCCACGGTGGTAGGGGCTCACTCTTTGGATTACTGTGGTGATTACCCTGGACATTGGGCTTCGAAAATAGAGGCCGCAACTGGAGGAACCGCCCTCTTTCTGGCGGGAGGGGTCGGAAGTCATGCTGCCATCCCTCCTTCAGGAGACCACCAAGGAGCGGTGCAATTGGGCGAACAACTGGCCATGCTAAGCCTTGAAAACCTTCAGGAAGCTATCTTTTCAGACAAGGTTTCCATGGCCTATGGCGAGGCACCAGTCTACCTCCCATCCCCTCACATCAGGATATGGAGGGTTTGGCGTCTAAGACCATGGCTAGCTCGCCTCATCCTTCCCATCGAGAGAGCAGTAAAGGTTCAAGCCTTTCAAATAGGCAATGCCTTGATGATCAGTACGCCGTGTGACTTTAGTGGAGAACTTTGCCTCCCCATACGCGCCTATTTTGGGCAACACAAAACGCATGCCATGGTGACCAGTTTCAATGGCCATTACATTGGGTATGTTGTGCCACAGAAATATTACTTCCTAAACGAATATGAAACGCAAATCATGGGTTTTTATGGACCACAAATGGCGCCATACATGTCCGAAATCATCATGCGACTTGGCACAGCAACCTTGGAAACAAATCTTGCTGGCCTGGAAATAAATAGAGCGGCCAATCAAGCTCCCTGATCGAGAGCTTGATACAGATGATTTGCACTTTCGGCTGGAATACCTTACCTATCGCAGTCCAATGATTGCCAAGCAAATACCTTGAAAGCCCTCATCGACAATTTCGGAAAGACCAGCGAGCGAGCCTTCCTCATCGGGGCTCAGTTCCGTTCTCACTCAGCCTGGGAAATCAAGGATTCACTAGAGGAACTCGCACAGTTAGCCACCACAGCTGGCGCTACCATAGTCGGGGATGGATTTCAAAAACTCGATTCACCCCATGCAGGCACCTTTATCGGCAAGGGTAAAGCAGAGGATTTTGCCGAACAGTGCAAGATAGACGAGGTCGATACGGTTATTTTTGATGAAGAACTCTCCCCCGGTCAGGCGCGTAATTTGGAAAGGATTTTCGAGTGTAAGATTTTAGACCGTACAAGCCTTATTCTAGATATTTTTGCCCAACGAGCCCAGACGCGGGAAGGCAAACTTCAGGTCGAATTAGCACAACTCAAATACCTCTTACCTCGATTGACTCGATTCTGGACCCACCTCTCTCGACAGAAGGGTGGCATTGGCATGCGAGGCGGGGATGGTGAATCACAGCTTGAGGTGGATCGCCGAAAGGTTTCCGAACGCATCCAAAAACTGACCGAGGAACTCGAGCAAGTCCGCCGACAGCGTCTCATCCAACGCTCGGGGCGGAAACGACATCTTTGGCCACTAGCCTCGATTGTCGGCTACACCAATGCTGGAAAATCGACCCTTCTCAATTCCCTGACCGGGACCAACGTCCTTGCAGAAGACAAGCTTTTTGCGACCTTGGATCCCACCACGCGCCGGTTACGCCTACCCACCAATCAGAACGTTTTGATTTCCGATACAGTCGGTTTCATCCGCAAGCTACCCCATCGACTCGTCGAGGCATTCAAGGCAACCCTTGAGGAAGTCGTGGAAGCCGATCTACTGATCCATGTCACCGACTTGAGCCACCCTCAAGTCGACGACCAGATCAAGGCGGTGAATGAGGTGCTGGCTGAGATCAAGGCCCACGACAAGCCATGCATGATGGTCTTCAACAAGGTGGATCAGGTTGAGAGTCAAGGCATCGTGGAACACTATTTAGAAAGCCATCAGCCTTCGGTAGCCATTTCGGCACGTCATCAGGAAGGCTTTGATGCTTTTTACGCTGAACTGGGGCGTCAACTCAAACCCATCCGCTCCTCCCTCCAGCTACGCATTCCCATTGATCAGACCGAAATCATGTCACGACTCTATGAAATCGGGCAAGTGGAGGAACGGGATTACAAAGACGATTATGCTCATTTTAAAGTGCGCATCCCCCCCCATTGCGAACACGATTTTGAGCCTTACGTTGTGAAGGACTGAACTCAATCATTCGGTCACCGCTGAGGATAGGGTCCTCTTGTGGATGAGCCATTCAAGTCAGCCACCAGCCAGAACGGGGCGGAATCCGGCCGATCTCAGGAAATCCATGGCTTTTTCCCGCTGATCTCCCTGAATTTCAATATGACCATCCTTGACTGTGCCACCGACGCCGCATGACTTCTGTAGCTCTCGGGCCATGCTCTCTTTCTCAGCAAGCCCAATCCCCACAAAACCCGTCAACACCGTCACCGTCTTACCTCCCCGGTGGGCTTTCTGGCGGATAATATCCACTCTCCCTCGAGAACGAGGGCGAGGAGGCGGTGTGGTTTGCCCGCTCGCCTGAACTGGGACATCAGGACTCGCCTCAGGCAGCCCCAAGGCATCGAGATCGCCAAAAGGATTATGGCTCAAACCAGAGCCACCCGACACATCGACGCGTGGTTTTTTGCGAGCCATCATCGAATGTTTTTGCAGGAATGCGGTGGAGAATCCGTCAAATGACAAGCTGGCAGGGGGGATGATTTACCAGCAGTCAGCGATCCCCTACCTAAGCCAGTATTTACGATCCTGATTGATCAATATAGAGGGTGAATCGGGGTTCTCTGCCGCATCCTTGCCTGCCTTGTAAATAATCGCAAACAGAGTGGAGGCCTTGAATTCCTTACCCTTGCTGTCGCTGTAGACACCCTTGCCAAGCTTCTCCTTGATTTCCTTCCCGGAAATACTTTGCCCAGACTGTAAACCCAAAAGGTCCTTGGTGATCAGATTCAGAATATCCCCATGCTTGGCATGATTGTAACCGCTTCCAGCCGAGGCTGCGGTTGATCTTGATCGAGGAGCTGAGCCGCTCTTGGACTTGGAAAGGGCTTTTTCACGATCCATTCGCCATTGAAGCACGAATTGTCGATCCTGGAGGTTGTTACTCGGTTCGGTTAATAGCCATGCATCAATTTCCTGCGCACATTCCTTGGCTGCCTTGGAGAGTATCGCGTCCTTGGGCGCCGTCACAAAAAGTTTTTGAGCACGAACGACATATTTGAGGGCTTGCTCGTATTTCGGCAACATGGACTCTTGACCACTGTCAATAAGTTGCAGCAACTTGCCCTTGGCCTGATCAAGGGCCAAGCAACCCGGATCTGGATCAGCGGAGGAAGAAAGAGCGCGAATTCTATTGGGAAGGGAAACAGTGGATTGGGTTTCTGACATGTTTAGGATTGGGTGTTCACTCAATGATCTCTTGGGAATTTCGGCGAGAGTGTCACGCCTGAATCAGGCATCTCATCTCTGAAACTGTGCGCACACACCGACGAGGGTCACTTGTAGCGCCACTTGTCTGCTCTGTCGATAAACTTTTAGGCCTTGGATTCAACCTTCCTATTGCAAAGAGGGCCCTTCGATTCCGAGATGAACTGCCCAAAAATCCCAAGATTCGGCCATCGCTTGCACTCGGTCGGGATACTGCAACGACAAATCAGTCATTTCAGTCCGATCGTGCACTAAGTGGTAAAGTTCCCACTGCTTGAATGCCTTGTCCCAGACTAGCTTCCAATCTCCCTGGCGGATCGCTCGACAGCCACGATAGGCCCATTTGAGGTCCGGAATCCAGCCCATGTCCCGCCCATGAAACACAGGCAATAGGCTACGACCCTCCAAGGGAATCAAATCTTGGCCGCGGTAGGTGGAGGGATAGGAGGCACCAGCCAATTCAAGAAAGGTCGGCATGAAATCCATGACATGACCCATTTGCTGAGTCACCGTATTGGGAGCGATGCGCTCAGGCCAACGAACAATCATCGGTGTGGCGATACCTCCTTCGTGCATCCACGTCTTGAATCGACGAAAAGGGGTGTTCTGCGCATGGGCCCAACCCGGCCCGCACGTCATGTAGTGATCGCCGGAGCCAGGTTTGAATTCCATTCGATCCTGCGCATACACCTCCGAGCAACCGCCGTTATCAGATAAAAAAACAACCAAAGTCTCCCGATCAACGCCTGCCTGTCTGAGAGTCTTGAGCACCTTCCCAATGCCCTGATCCATGCGATCAACCATCGCTGCGTATACCGCCATGCGCTCAGCCTGCCAGGATGGATGCGCTTGCTGCCCCCATGGCTCGACCAGCGGGTCATCCAATGGCAGTTTCCAGCCAGGGTCAACAAGCCCTAGCTCAATTTGCCTACGGTGTCTGAGCTCTCTGAGCTTTTCCCAGCCAAGCAGGTATTTTCCTTGGTAGCGTGCCACCAATTCAGCCGGTGCATGCAGCGGATAATGCGGCGCCGTGTAGGCCAGATGCAGGAAGAATGGTTGGGGGCGCGCTGCCATTTCCATGATTTGCCTGCACGCTTGGTCAGAAAAAGCGTCGGTCGTGTAAAACCCTTCTTCGAAGCTCGTGATCGGTGAGTCATTGTGAGCAAAAACTCGCACCCGATGCTGCTTGAAGTCCGGATCAGGCCTGGTGGGTTCAAAATAATGGCAGGCTCCATCCATGAGGCCATAATAGTCATCGAACCCTCTGTCGATGGGTCTGAAGGGGGATTGGCTTCCCAGATGCCACTTCCCACTCATGGCCGTTTGATAACCAGCCATTTTCAAGGCCTCGGCAAGAGTCAGCATGGCCTGCCCAAGTAGAGGTCCTCGACCCTCTCGGGGATAAAGACCTGTCATCAGTGAGGCTCGCGTCGTGGTGCATTTCCCGTTATTGTAGAAATGTGTAAATCGCAACCCTTCGCGAGCCAGTCGATCAATGTGAGGGGTCTGGATTTCGCCCCCATAACACCCAAGGTCAGACCAACCCATGTCATCACACAATATCAAAACGATATTCGGTCTGGAGTCAGGTGGGGTTTGGCCTCTGGATTTTGGGAAAAACCCAAAAAAAAGGCCCAGAAACAAAGTCCCCCACCAGGTAACCCAGCAATGATGATAGGAACCCAAAGGCATCCATTGACTACATCCCTAGAGAGATCAAAAGACAATCAAAAACCCCATCCCCTTTTGACACCCACCGGGAGTTACAGGATATTAAAAATCCAAGCTGATTGGGAAAGCGCAGGCTAGTCGATCAGCCCAAGTCGACTGATGTTGCCAAAGCCTTACAAAAGGAAACCCACAACCCAGGTTCTAAGGGAGCTACCTGGTTGGGGTGCTGGTCAAGGTTTCACCTTGATCGAGTTGCTTGTCGTGATTGCCATTGTTGCCATCCTGGCCGGGATGCTTTTGCCTGCCCTCTCACGGGCTAAAGCTGCAGGCTACCAGGCGGCATGCCTCAATAACCACCGTCAGCTTAATCTGGCCTGGCTTACCTATGCTGATGACCACCAGGCACTCGTTCCCAACGGTTATGTGGAAACCGAGGAGGAGTTGGGCCAACAGCGGCCTTGGGTCACTGGGAGCACGCATATGAATCGCTCCGTTCATACCAATGTGCAAATGCTCACTGATTCAAAATATTCGGCCTTTGCCCATGGGGGCTATATTACCTCAGCGGGCAGTTACAAATGCCCTGCGGACCGTGGTACGACTTTTTTCCAAGGGGTGCATTACCGTGGCAATCGAAGTTATGCACTCAACCACCTTATGGCATGGACCTACCCGGCTGCAAATGGGTTCGACGCTAAGGCTCATGGTTACGCGAAGTCAGGCCACCTGGCCGGCATGAATGCCAGTCAAGTTTTCACGTTTCTGGATGTCAACCGAGACAGCATTTGCTTTGCCGGATTTGTCACCCCTATGGGAGAAAGTACTGCCTTTTTCCACATCCCGGGGGCCTACCATGGTGGGGGGGCGGTGGTGGGGTTTGCTGATGGTCATGCCAGCCTCCAACGATGGCAGGATCAAAGAACCATCACCAACCGGACCATCCTGCATTACGAGCCCTCACCCAACAATCCGGACCTGAAATGGCTTCAGACTCATGCCACAGATCGGCAGTCCAGCGCGCCATGACCCGCTCGAACCGAAGCCGTTCTGAAATCTAAGGTCCCTCAATCCTCTGGCTCAGGTTGGACGTAGGCAGGGACATCACCCCACCCACCCTCTTCTCCTGCGAATCGGATTTGCACAAAACCAACCGAAGCGAGATCCTTCCCCAATGGCTGCTGCAACAACCATTGGTGCACGAAGCGCGAAAGGGACTTCCTTGCCTGTTGCTTGACCAAAATCATGAGTGAGGCCTCCTCAGCATATTGAACCAGGGTTGGGGTAAGTTGCTTTTCCAGTTCCTGCATTTTCTGGCTACCGTTGAAACGAGCCCAACCGTTCTCAATTTTTTTCTCCATATGCTGGGTCTGGATGGCTGGAGGCAGCGAGGCGCGTAGCCTGGGGGCCAACACGCGACAAAGGCCATCCTGGAGGTCCAATTCCCAAGCTTCTTCCAGATCAATGTAATAACGATAAACCACTGGCACCTTGATTTCAGCGACCGAGGTTCCAAGGGAAAAGCTCTCCCCAAACAAGGAAAGGGTGTCCACATCCCGAAGGGTCTCATTGCGCTCCACACTGGCCAGCTCTAGCCGGCCACCTCCCGCGTCCGCAATCGTGGGCAATGAGGCCACAAAAGACTGGGTCACCGTAAGACTGGTCACCTCCCCTACCATTGCTCCAAGTCCCTCAATGGCTCGATCCGAGGCGTTGAGAGCCTGGTCAACACCACTGCTTAACCCACGCCCAAACCACCAGCCACCCAGCATGAGGCTCATTGAGATCATTGCAGCCGAGAGCAGCAGGGTCAGCGGCCATCGGTAGGCCAGTAAAAGCCTTTGACTAGAAGGTTTCATTACCATGATCAGGGGTTCATCCTATGATAAAGCAGGTCAAATTCAAGCTGGAGGTCGGTGCCCCCTGGAGCTCAGCGTGATGCCAAGTAATCAGCTGGAGTGCGTTGCGGGTTATCAGCCCAAAAACTGCCAACCATGAGGAAAATCGGCAACAGAAGGCTCAACCAAAGCACGGGCTGATACGAACCAAACCACTGTTGGGTCATCCCATAAACAAGTGGTCCCAAGCCGCTGGCGATCACCATGGTCGACATGTTGACTCCGCTGATCGATCCAAGGTGGGCCCTCCCAAAAAAACGTGGCCAGACAATTCCTGACAGACACACAAAGCCGCCCCCGGCCACCCCATTGCCGAGGACATAAGCCAATGGACCAACTTGGGTATCAAGCGCACACAAGCCTGCCACCCCAACCACACTACCCAGATTCATCACACCTAGAAGGTATTTCAGACGCATCCTGCTATTGAGCCAGCCAAATAAAAGATTGGTCAGGATACTGATGATTGCCATCGGGAAAAAGAAACGGATCATTCCCGCCTGTTCGAAGCCAAAAGATTCTCCCAGTGAGATCAGGTGGAAAGTGAAGGCAGTGGCGAACATCGCATAAAAGGCGAAGGATAGATTGAACGCCCAGAAGGCATAAGTTTTCAGAGTCTGATTCAGATTCATCTCCTGATGGATGACCATGTCTTCAATCAAAGGCTTTACCAACCCTGGGGGCCGGCCGTCCATCAAGAGACCACTCTCTTCGGGCTGGTCCCGAAAACAGGCCCAGGCCACAGGAGCCATGATCAGCAAACTGCACCACGCAACGGTTTGCCAGGCACCCTGGTAGCCGAACTCGGCAGTGAGTTGATCAAGCCAGCGGGGAGCGAGGGAGAAAGACAAAGAAACCACCAGACTACTCAAGGCAAAAACCAGCCCTCGACGTTGATCAAACCAACGCCCCATTAAGTTGCGGCAAGCCATGGAAAGGACACCTTGGGCTGAAAGTCGAATGAGAAAAAAACCAAGGGTGATCATGACAAAGGGAACCCAGAAATCACCTTGGTTCAAAAAAGATGGCTTGAGGTATTGAACGATACGCGCGACCTGGCTGAGGTACATCAGGATCAGAAAGTTGGCAATCACAGCGATCAGCCCCATCCGCCTCTCACCCCATCGATCCATCCATTTCCCCATCAAGGGCAAGCTCAGGCCACTGAGAACGGTTCCCAAGCAATAGGATACGCTGAGACTGACCCGCGAAAGCCCCAGTTCTTCCATGAGGATCTCGGTAAAGACACTGAAACCCATGGTCTGCCCGGGAATACTGAAGACCGTCCCCAGTGTGGCGGCCATCACCACGACCCATCCATAGAAGAAGGGCCAACGCTCCGGCCGCCATGGAATGGACGGAGAGAACCAGGCAGCTGCATTGCAGCGGCCCTTATGGTGACTGACTGACATGAGCTAACCAGATCGCTGTATCTGCCCGGTCTTAGCAAGACAAATCATGCTGCCTTAAGTGTGGGTCATTTTCTTGCCCATACGTCCTCGAAACTGAAGCGATTCCATCAAATGGGAGGCGCGGATCAACGCACTCCCATCCATGTCGGCAATGGTTCGGGCTAGCCGCAGGATCCGATCATAGGAACGACCACTGAGACTTAATTGATCGTAGGCCTTGGCCATGATCTGATGACCCGCTTCGTCAAGTTTGCAGAACGTCTTCAGGGCACTCCGCCCCATCATGGCGTTGCAAGCCACTGCCGCATGGTCCTTGAAGCGTTGTGCCTGAATTTGTCGAACTTTCTCCACACGCTCACGCACCCGTTGACTGGATTCGCCTCCAGTTTCATTGGAAAGCGTCATGTAAGGAATCACAGGCACTTCCACCTGCATGTCCAACCGATCGATCAAAGGACCAGAGACCTTACCTAGGTATCGCTCAATGGCTCTCGGGCTCGATAGGCTCTCTTCAGGCATGGGACCGTCTGGGGTTGGATTCATGGCCGCGATCAACATGAACTTGGCGGGAAACGTGATCGAGCCTTGAACACGGGCAATGCTGATCTCTCCCTCCTCAAGGGGTTGTCGCAGTGCTTCCAAAGCGGTTCGACGGAATTCAGGCAATTCATCCAGAAATAGGACACCATGATGAGCCAGGGATATTTCTCCTGGTTTGGGGTAGCTGCCACCTCCAAGAAGCCCTGCATCACTCACACTGTGATGTGGGTGCCGAAACGGACGATTGAGCAGGCGCCCTTGATGGGCTTGCAGCATCCCTGCGATGCTATGGATCTGAGTTGCCTCAAGGGCTTCTCGAGCCTTCATGGGAGGCAACAAACTGGGCAGACAACGTGCGAGCATGGACTTACCCGTCCCAGGTGGCCCCATCATTAACAGGTGATGACCTCCCGAGGCAGCGATTTCTAAAGCGCGACGAGCTGCCTTTTGGCCTTTGACATCGGCCAGATCAGGCTGGAACTCGAGTCCCTGGCCAGATTCTGAAGGAGCATCCAGGAGGCTGATTTCAATAGGGAGGCTTCGACCTTGCAGGATCTCACAGGCATGCCGCAGGTGTTTGACAGCCCATATGTCAAGTGAGTCCACTTGAGCGGCCTCCAATGCATTGGCTTCGGGAAGCATCAACTTTGAAAATCCCGCTTGAGTGGCTAACAATGCAATGGAAAGAGCCCCTCTTACCGGACGAATGGAGCCATCCAAAGCCAGTTCCCCAATACAAAGAACGCCTTTCAAGCAGTCAGAGGGAAGTTGATCGGTTGCTCCGAGTAATCCGAGGGCCATCGGGAGATCAAAGCTTGGGCCTTCTTTGCGAAGGTCGGCCGGTGCCAAGTTGATGGTCGTGCGGCCTTTGGGAGGAGCAAAGCCGCTGGTTTGGATCGCGGTCATGACCCGATCCCTCGATTCACGGATGGCAATATCGGGAAGGCCAACAATCACGGTGGAAAAATCCCCCGCCCCGATGTGAACCTCTACATTGACAGGTTGGGCATGGATTCCCTGAAGGGAAGCAGAATACAATTGAGCAAGTGACATAAGTGTGTGGAATGGGTTGATCACAACGCAATCCTTTCACAGGTCACCAGGCTGGGTGAGCGGTCACCTTGACCTTAGGCACTCCCGGATGCCGCTTCAATTAAAATTAGGCATGGTTTTTAATGCTTCGCACCGTATAAATATCTGGAGTGCCAGCCCATTGGAACCATAGCCTCGATGCCAGCACGCGCTACTGCGCGGTGCTCGGTCACCCCATCGCTCATTCAGCCTCGCCTGCCATGCAGAATGCTGGCTTGAAACAACTTGAGCTTAACTGGCGCTACCTAGCCTTCGACGTGCACCCCGATCGACTCCTTCAGGTCCTTGAAGGGATGCGTTCCATGCACTTTGTTGGGCTGAATCTGACAGTCCCGCACAAGCTACTTGCCCTGGAATGGGTGGATGAGTTGGATGAAAGTGCCCGCCGCTGGGGCGCGGTCAATACCATACGATTTGATGGGCAGCTCCATGACGGGAGTTGGATGCCCGTAGGCAAGGCCAAAGAAACAGGCAATTTTCAGGCCATTCGAAGTGTTGGCTACAATACAGACGCCGAGGCAATCCTAACCTCCATTCGAGAGGATCTCGCTCTGGACCTCAAACATAGCTGTTGCGTCCTGCTCGGAGCGGGCGGTGCCGGCCGGGTAGCGGCGCTAAAGCTACCAGAAGGTGGCGTACGAAAACTTTTTCTGGTCAACCGAACCCGCTCCAAGTGCGAAACCATTGCCAGGGAACTGCAGGTGACTCACCCAGACTTGCAGGTCGAAATTGGCTACCCCCAATCTGGAGAGAAGGTGGACTTAATTCTCAATGCAACCTCCTTGGGGCTCAAGGCCTCCGACTCCATGCCATGGGATCGAGAATCTCTAAATTGGGATCAGGTATCACATGCTTATGACATGATTTACCAACCAGCCGAAACCCCCTTTCTTAAAGCTGCAAGGCTAGCTGGGTGTCGAACGGCAAATGGTCTAGGGATGCTCCTGCACCAGGGGGCGGCTGCATTGGAGATCTGGACAGGACAGACCCCTCCATTGAAAACCATGCGCGAAGCGCTTCATACCCACATCTACCCGACTGGATCATCGGTCGAATCAATGGAAAGCGCAGGCTAGGAGACATGAATTGGATGGATCTGGATGACTGGCGTCAACTGCCGTGGCAATTCTGGTCAGCCTGCTGGTTCATGCTGGGATGCATGGTCGGGAGTTTTCTCAATGTCTGCGTTCACCGGATGCCGCTGGGGATCAGTGTCATCACCCCACCTTCCCATTGCCCAAAGTGTCAGGCAATGATTCCATGGTATCTGAACCTTCCACTGGTTACCTGGGTTTGCCTGCGCGGGCGATGCCGTGACTGCCATCAGCCCATTGCGGTGAGGTATTTGGCGATGGAACTGGGGACGGGCCTGATGTTTGTTGCCTGCTGGCATTGGTTTGGCCCAATCTCGACAGCCTTGGCAGTGACTTATGCCACAGTGCTTTCAGCATTGCTGGTGGCAACCTTGATTGATTTCGATCATTTCATCATTCCAGATGAAATCACCCTTGGGGGCATTGCTGCTGGCCTGATTTACACTTTGGTTTTTCCCTCCATTCATGGGGTCGAGGGGCGCTTTGAAGCCTTGAGTATTAGCTTTAC
This sequence comes from Verrucomicrobiota bacterium, assembly GCA_023257935.1. Lineage (GTDB taxonomy): Bacteria > Verrucomicrobiota > Verrucomicrobiia > Limisphaerales > AAA164-E04 > UBA7971. Next base: position 29,407 of record JALRAZ010000220.1, on the reverse strand, counting down.
CGGTGCTGTAGTCGGTTGGCTCTTGGTCTATGCCATTGTCCGACTGGGTAAACTCATGTTTGGCAGCATGAAAGTGGAGTTCTCCGATTGCACGCTTCTTGTTTTCACCGAATCAAATTTGATCCTGCCCGAGGAAGCTGTGCCGTATGAGGAACTTTTCTACCGCAAAACCGATCAAATCACTCTCATGGCAGAGAAACTTGAGTTGGCTGATCGTTGTTACGCGGGTGTGAGGGTCCGACTCTCTCCAGGAAAGCTGCTCATTGATGGGGAGACCTTCGATCCTGAAAAAATCCCGCATATGGAAGCATGGTGCCGTGACATCACCCTACCGCGCGAGGCCATGGGGCTGGGTGATGTCAAATTCATGGGTGCGATCGGCGCTTTTCTGGGTTGGCAATCGACTTTCTTTTCACTCATGGTAAGTTCCATGATCGGTGCCATCCTAGGGGTAGGACTCATCCTGATCGGTCGCAGAGAATGGTCCAGCCGCCTTCCTTTTGGACCATACATCGCCCTAGCAGCGGTTATCTGGATGTTCATGCCTGGGGATTTTCGAACACTCTGGAACCAGCAGCTCGGCATTCTGGCATCTCCGTTGGAAAATCTCCTATCTGCATTGAAGTGATGGCTCCTTGCTACAGAACCATGATCTCGGCAGTGGTCTTGAAGACCTCAGCCAGAGCACCGCACTCAATCACCTCACCACTTAGGCCACTTGCCAAGGCTGACTCATCGTTCAATCCTATCGCCAACAGACCAGGGCTTGCTCTCATCGTTGTCCTCCTACTCAGCCTCAATGGGTTCTGGCTACCTCTGGTTGCAGAATCCGACCCATCGGATCAAGTCGTCGAGGCCATGCAGCTAATTGGCAAGCATTGCCTTGCCTGCCATCACGCCGATAAGGCCAAAGGCGGCATGATCATGGACAGTCGAGAGGCCATCCTATTGGGAAGTGATTCCGGGAAGGTGGCCATACCTGGTGATGCTGCCGGAAGCTATCTCTTGGAGACGCTTTCACCCGAAAGCGAAACACACATGCCACCTCGAGACCAACTGACCCCTGAGGCCATTGCGACACTGGAACAGTGGATCAATCAAGGCATGGGCTGGGATACATTGGCACTGGAGCGCGCTCAGTCACAGGAAAATGATCCTCGGGCCTTAGCAGCTCTTCCTGACTCATATCAACCCGTGCTGGCTGGGGCAGTCTCCGGCACCAAGGGGACCCTGCTCTCCAGTCAGGGAGCCAACCTAGTCTTGACTCAGCTCTCTCAAGAAGAACCAAGGGCGCAATATATTCAAACCCCTCACAGGGATGCGATACGTGCCGTGGTCGTGGATCAGGGTAGAGACCATTGGATTACCGGAGGTTTCGCGAGCATTCTTTTTTGGGATCCTCAAACCAAAGAGGTCATCGACGCAATCAATCAAGGCCTTCAGGGCCGAATCACTCAGTTACTCATCAGCCAGGACCAGAGTCGGCTCATTGCCTGCGAAAGCCAGCCAGGCTGGAAGGGATCCATCCATGTGTATGATCTCGCTACCCGCAAGGAACTGGCAAGTTGGCAAGCACACAAGGACGAAATCTTTGATTGCCTTGAAACGGCCGATGGCAACTACTGGCTGAGCGCTTCTGCCGACCACACCATCAAGGTCTGGGAATCAGACACTTTTCGCGAGCGAGATTGGCTCGAGGGGCACACTGCACCGGTTATGGCTCTGGCCGTGAATGAGGACAATTCCCTCTGGATCAGTGCTGGCAATGATCACAGCATCAAGGTCTGGGAAAGGGCCTCGGCTGAAAAGCTCTACGACCTGGGGCGCCAACACGCCTACAGCCTTGTGGACTTGGCCTGGTATGACAAATCATCGCAACTTTATGCTATCAACCAGCGTGGAGATCTTTACTCCTATCGCGAACTTCAGGCCCACTCCGGGGCACAATCCTCCAATACCGGGCGTGAAAAACTCATGGTGCGAAGCCAGAAACCAGCCTCTTGCTTATTTCTTTGGCCAGAGGGAGAGTCAATCATATGCGGCACCTTCTCCGGTGAGCTGATTGCCTACGACCTGGAGGGCAAACCCCGTTGGGAGCAAGCCCGGCAGCAAATGCCAGAAGCAATTCAGCCTCACTAGGCATTACAGCATCGACAGCTCCGCGGCTTGAGGTTAAGAAAATCTAATGAATATTCTCTGCCTGCATGGCCCCAACTTGAACATGCTGGGGCTCCGGGAGCCTGCCATTTATGGCACGGTTACCATGGAGGAGATCAACCAGGCACTCCAGCAGGAAGCCACCGCCGGACAAGTCATCCTGGAATGCAAGCAATCCAACCATGAAGGAGAGTTGGTCGGCTGGATTCATGATGCGAGGCAAAAGTTCGATGGCATCCTTCTCAACGCTGGAGCGCTCACCCACACCAGCATTGCCTTGAGGGACGCCATCTCCGCGGCAGGAGTGCCCACTGTGGAAGTGCATCTCTCCAACATTCATGCGAGGGAATCCTTCCGGCATCATTCCATGATTGCGGCGGTCTGCTTGGGCCAGATAGCCGGTTTCGGCAAGCAGAGCTACCTTCTTGGCCTGAAGGCGCTTATCGCGTCAGCCCGATGACCTCGAAGGATTAGAACCGTATCATTGACTCTATCAATAAGCCAAAACCATGAAAGTCAGTTCCCGCAAAACACTCGTGACATCCCAGCTGCTTGTGCTGGTCCTCTTTTACCTGCTGAATCATCCTTTCGGAGATCTCAAGGCAGCGGATCCATACCAGCCTATCAAGGTCATGAGTTTCAATATCCGCTATGGTGCCGCCAATGATGGGGCAAACAGTTGGTCCCATCGAGACTACCTGGTCCTGGAGACCGTTGAATTGGCTCAACCCGACCTGCTCGGTTGCCAGGAAGTCCTCAAATTCCAAGCCGATTTCCTCAAAAAACATCTGAGCGATTATGGCTTTCATGGCGTCGGCAGAGACGATGGAGGCGAAAAAGGTGAATTTGTCCCCTTGATGTGGAGAAAGGACCGATTTGAGATGATCGATGCGGGTCACTTCTGGCTTAGCCAGACTCCTGAGGTCCCAGGTAGCGTCAGCTGGGATTCATCTCTGACGCGCATGCTCTCCTGGGTGCTATTACGCGACAATCGATCCGGGGGAAAAGAATTTGTCTTTGCCAACACGCATTTTGACCACCGCGGGGAAGAGGCCAGGCTTGAATCGGCCAAGCTCATTCGCCGTCGAGCTGAAAGCATCCTCAATGAGTATCCGGTCATCCTAACCGGTGACTTCAACACAACCGAAGAAGGTGCCCCCTACGCTGCTCTCTGTCAGGGGGGCAACTCAGGAAGCCAGAAGCTGATAGACGCCTATCGGGTCATCCACCCCGAACCTCAAGAAGACGAAGCATCCTTTTCAAGATGGACAGGGCACCGCGAAGGCAAGCGAATTGACTGGATCATTCACTCAGATCAATTCAACACCCTGCATGCCCTCATCAATTATACCCAGGAAAACGGGCGCTATCCTTCCGATCACTACCCGGTCGAGGCAACGCTGCGGCTGCGTCAATGAATCATCAAGCTCCCATTCCCGGGCAATCGGACACGCAGGCATGAATCAGGAACGTTCCGTCAGCAAGACCATTCTAGACACTTACAACCGAGATCTGCGGCCTTTGGCTGACAAGCTCTCATTCGAGCTCCCCGTTCAAGCCAGGGAGCCAGCAGGTTTCCCAAGTGTCCTTTTCCTGGGCAACCACTCTTCAGGAAAGTCCTCGTTCATCAATCACCTCTTGGGCGAGACGATTCAAAAAACCGGCCTGGCTCCAACCGATGATGGTTTTACCCTTATCACCCACGGATCAAGGCAGGAATCCTTTGACGGACACACCATCACCAGTCACCCTTCTCTGCCACTGCAGCATCTTGAAAGGCTTGGCCCCTCCCTGGTCAACCGTCTCAAGCTCAAGACACTACCCAATCCAGTGCTGGAGGAATTCTCGCTGATTGACAGTCCTGGCATGATCGATGCCATTGGGGCTGCCAACACCAGGGAGTATGACTTTGCTGCTGGGGTCCGTTTTTTCGCCGAGAAAGCCGATTTGATTCTGTTTTTTTTCGATCCCGATAAACCAGGCACCACGGCTGAGACAATCAGTATCCTTACCCAGACTCTGGCAGGGCTGGATTACAAACTCCTCATCATACTCAATAAGGTAGATCTATTTCGCAACATCAGAGATTTTGCGAGAACCTATGGCACGCTGAGCTGGAATTTATCCAAGGCAATACGCACCAAAGATATCCCCCACATCTACAACCTCTATCTACCAGACCAAGGCACGGCCCTGCAGGAATCGGAGACCCCTGGAATCCCCTTGAGCGACTTTGATCAATCTCGTCAGGAAGTCCTGGAAGAAATCCGAAGGACCCCCACTCGGCGTGCTGACAACCTGGTCAGTGATCTACTTCAAGCCACGCGAAAGCTCATCATGCACGCCAGGTTGTGCAGCACGGTCAAACTGGAGTATCGGAAGCTGCAACTCAAATGGGGTGGTATCAGTCTCATTGCCCTCATCGTAGGCGGCCTGGCGACTTGGGGTGCCTACAAGACCTGGCCGGGCTGGCAGATCCCAGGTTCCATCGCCTTGACCTGTCTGGTGATTGCTATCGCATCCTGGGGGTATGGAAAATGGTTAAGGGGGCAATTTGTGGCCAAGCTGCAGGACCTGCCTGTGTTAGACCAATTATTTGCCGATACCTTTCGCCATGAACTGGCACTTCAGGAGCGAAGCGATCTCCGCGCAAGGTGGCATGGCATGCGCTCTGTGGTTCAGAAGACCTTCAGCATCCTGCATCCTTCAAGCATCCCAAGCCTGTTTTCCATGGGGCGGTCCATACGGAAGCTCGAGAACTTACAGGAACGCGACTTGCCCAAGTTAAGGCGGGAAATCACCGACCACTCCCCATCATCCTAAGCTTTCAACTCACCCTCAAAACCCGATGAGGGTTCTCTATTAAAGGGTTGCAGCGAAATTAGCCGACTCCTAAATTACACCTAACCTCAACCACCTAAACCGAATCATTCATGACCTCTCTTTCTAACTACGCCCGTGCAACGATGTTGCTGCTTGCCATCAATCTTTCCTCCTCAGACCTCACAGGCGATGAATGGGAATCCATTTTTGATGGGGGATCGATCGAAGCACTCAGAGGTTACAGACAAGAGGGTTTCCCTGATAAGGCTTGGAGCGTCAAGGAAGGGACTCTGCGAAGCAACCCTGAGGCAAGCTCGGTAGACCTGATTACCCGCAAGGCCTATGAGCACTTCGAACTGGTATTCGAATGGGTAGCGACCCAAGGTGCCAACAGTGGCGTCATCTACCGAGTCGCTGAAACGGGCCAGCAGGCCTGGCACACAGGCCTGGAGTATCAAATTCTGGATGATCCGGCAGAGGGTGACCAGGGCGTCAGCAAACACCTTGTGGGTGATCTTTACGATCTGATCAGTGCCCAGAACAAGGCCTTAAATCCTGCTGGCGAATACAACCTTTCAAGAATCGTCCTTGCTGGCGACCATTTGGAACATTGGCTCAATGGCGACAAGATCCTTGCCTGCAACCTTGAAAGTTACGGGGTTCAACAACTGATCGGCCAAAGCAAGTTTGCAGAGCATCCTGGATTTGCAAAAAGCCCTTCAGGGCACATTGTCTTCCAGCATCATGGCGACGAAGTCTGGTTCAGGAAAATCCAAATCAAAGCCCTACCAGCACCCACATCTCTACCCGAAAACCGCAAACCCAACACCCTAAATAAGGCATGGCGGGAAGCCGGATGGGCCAACCTTTTCAATGGTAAGGACACCCTTCGATGGAGGGGCTTCAAGAAGGAGGATTTCCCATCACAGGGCTGGACCATTGAAAATGACTGCCTCAAGCATATCAGCAAGGGAGGCGGTGGAGACCTGATCACCAAGACCAAGTTTGGTCAGTTCGAATTCGAGTGGGAGTGGAAGGTAGCGCCGGGGGCCAATAGCGGGGTCAAGTATTTCATCATGGAGGAACGTGGTGGAGCCATTGGCCACGAGTATCAGGTTATCGACGACTCAAAACATCCCGATGCACTACGAGGGCCCAAGTGGCAAACCGCCGCTTTTTATGATGTGTTTCCCGCTCAGAATCGTGTGATCAAGCCGGTCGGAGAATTCAATCACAGCCGCATTCTGGTTCAAGGCCAGCAGGCTGAGCACTGGCTCAATGGTATCATGGTTCTTCAATACACCCTAGGCAGCCAACGTGTCCTGGATGCGGTAGCAGGAAGCAAATTCAAAAAGGTGAAAGATTTTGGCCAAAGACACCAGGGGCACATCCTCCTGCAGGACCATCAGGACGAGGTCCACTACCGCAACCTGCGGGTCAGGCGCCTGGGCAAGTTAGCCAAGAAATAGGGTCACCTTTTTGCCTGCACACTAGTGGAATAGGGCTAAGCTCTGATGGTTCACATGGGCAGGGGCTGGATGAGACCAAGCAGCCAAGACCACGTTAAAAACAGGCCTCACCAAGCCTTTATTTGGTCATAGGGATCAAGGTAAGGGTGCAAGGGTTTTCCTTTCCTTGAGCGGATACCAGTTTGCCAAACTTTCGGCCAACAGCCTAACCTTTGCGGGTTGCTGGTCGGCCAGATTGTGACGTTCATGGGGATCGGACTCCAAGTCAAACAACTGAGGCCCAGGAATGTCGCGCGGATGAGAGCTTTGGTAGCGGTTCACTTCCCCGTCATAGGTCAATAGCAGTTTCCAGCGGCCTTGAATCGTCCAACGGTAAAGCAGGGACGCTTCCGGTTTGTTGATATCAGCTATGTCATGAGCAAAACCTTCGCCGAATAATTGCTTCCTTGCCAACGGCAGGGAACCACGCATGGATTCTACCAGATCAAGCCCAGGCAAACCATTCGGGAAAGGCAGACCCGCTGCTGAAAGGATGGTGGGATAAAGATCAATGCTACTGACCAGTTCAGACCGGTGACTCGCTTTAAACTGACCTGGCCAACGAAACATGATTGGGGTGCGGATGCCACCCTCGTAAGGTGTCTGCTTGGATCTAGGCGCATAGCCATTTTTTTCTGGATGCTGGATCCAACCATTGTCCGTGACGTAGATAACCAGGGTGTTTTCGCGAATCCCCTTCTCGTCAATCAGTTCCAGAAGCGAACCACAGGTTTCGTCAAACCACGTGCACATGGCGTAATATTTGGCAACTTGCAAAGAATCCACCTTGTCACGGTAGCGATTAAGCAGGCGCTCGGGGGGATTATGGGGGGTATGGGGAAGGAATGGAGCATACCATAGGAAAAAAGGTTGTTCAGAGGTCATGGCATGGTCCACGAATTCCCGGATTGGCCCAAGCCCTTCCCGACCAATTGTCAGCCCATCATCCCCATGCCTGCCTCCGGGCTCGGGGAATCCTCTAGTCATGCCATGAGTGAAGCCACCTTGAGCAAAGGACCCCTCCCACCATTTGCCACTCTGGTGAGTGAGATAACCGGATCTAGCCAAGGCTGCAGGCAAGGAATCAAATTGGTTCAAGAAGCTAATGAGTTCAGCTCGACGTTGCTGCTCAATTTTTGATCCTTGAGGGGCATACTTGGGAGAAGGGTCATTGCCTGTCACGCCATGCCGGTGAGCATAGTGCCCGGTAGCCAAGGTCATGAGCGATGGTCGACACAAGGCCGTAGGGACGTAGCCCCTGTCAAACCAGACACTCTGGGAAGCCAGTCGGTCCAAGTGCGGGGTTTGAATGATTTCATGCCCCATGAAACCGTAATCGGTCCATGCCTGATCATCAGAGATGATCAAGACGATATTCGGTGCTTGGCTGGTCGCAATGGCCACCTGAAACCAGCTGGAAATCAAAAGAGACAGGGCGCACGAAATCCACCCAAGGATGCGGGGGTAAGACAAGGTCATACCCATTAGCTAAACAAAAAAGAGAAGCGGAGCCAACCCATGATTGGTTGAGGAAAAGCCCCGGAGGCATCACTTGCCTACAGAGGTAGGACGAGGTTAGCATTCAGGCATGTTCCCCTCACTACGCAGCAGATTGCAGCATGGCGAAACCCTTCATGCTAGCATTGTCTCGCTTCCCTGCCCCGCAGCTGCCGAAATCTTAGCCGAGGCCGGATTTGACTGGTTGTTTGTCGATGCCGAGCACGGAGCCCTTGATCTAGGGCATCTCACAGGAATCCTTCAGGCTGTTGGACATCGTCTTCCTTGCATTGTCAGGGTGCCGGTTTCAGAGGAAGAGCCAATCAAGCGAATCCTCGATCTGGGCGCTAGTGGCATCATCGCCCCACAGGTCAACAGCACGGCTCATGCAAGGCTGGTGGTCGAGCATGCGCGCTACGCTCCTATGGGCCACCGAGGGGTGGGTATTGGTCGCGCGCAGGGCTATGGAGCCCATTTCAAAAATTATGTCGAACAGGCCAATGAGGCGATCACTGTGATCATCCAGGTCGAGCACATCGAAGCGGTCCAATGCATCGAATCCACCGCGGCTCTTCCTGGTGTGGATGGCATCCTTCTTGGACCCTACGATCTTGCATCCAGCATGGGCAGGATGGGGGAAGTAGACCATCCTGAGGTGATTGAGGCTATTGACCACGTGCTCCAGGTGTGCCATAGCGTCCAAATGCCAGTTGGTTACTTCGGGGTCGAAGCCTCAGCGGTAGCACCTTACCGCGATAAAGGATGTCGCTTGCTGGTGACTGGAGCTGACTGCCTATTCCTGCTTCAGGCAGCAAAGAAAGAACTCGAGCGGATCAAGACAGCAGACAACCAAGCCTAGCTCAGCGAAGGCAGCCGTATTAGAACAACTCGATTTCCTCGATTTGTTCGACTGCCTGGGCCTGGTCTGTCGCCTCAATCAAGGCACGATGCTTGGAAGCTTCTTCCTGGTTCCCCGCTTCAGCGTGCAACTCAAGGAGCTGTCGATGAGCCTCCAGCTGGTCAGGCTGCTTCTGCAAGACCCTTTCAAAACAAGCTATGGCTTCCTCAGGCTTTTGGATCTGGCGGTAGGAAGCTCCCATCATGATCCAGGCTGCCAACTCGTCAGGGTTCATCGAAACGGTTTTCTTGAATACTTCAATCGCCTCGACATCCCTGGATTGCGCATAAAGCGCCCGCCCCAAAGCCAGATGAAAAACAGCTATTTCAGGGCGTTCATCCACCAAACCTCGTGCCAAGCTTTCAGCCTCCACGGCACTGTCGGCTGTTTGCCCCAACAACTGAGCTAGCTGAAACCGACCAGCCAGATATTGAGGAACAATCTTGAGCACTTCATGCCAGGTTGTGATCGCTTGTTCGCGTTTGCCAAAAACCTCCAAAAAGCGGGCGAACTGCTCCTGATAATGCCAGTCCTGCCGATGAGACCGAATCAGGCCCAGGTAGACAGCGGCCTGCCCCTCAAAGCTTTCAGGGTTCAACCCAACACTTGTTTCGCTCAATGCCTGCTCCAGTACACTGATGCGTTCATGGTAATTGATGGTTCCAGCGAAGGGAAACTGACTGAGTCGATCCTTCATCTGGCTGTGCATGGCATGATCACTCCAGAGGGTCATGCCAAGAAACCTTGAAGCATCCCGCATGGACAACCACTGGGGAGCCTCTTGAGCAGATCCCTCAACCCTGGATTGCATGTCACGAGCTAGCCAATCAGCCATCATGAGGGCCATTAGGTAATTACCTGGAAATTTCATGTGAACATGATCCCAAAACAGGTCGTCACCAGGAATGTTCCCCTTGGCTTTGGCCATCAGTGTGGCCTCGAAATCAATCAGGACCATCGGCCTGGATTTGAACGCTTCAAAACACTGCCTGATAGCTTGGTTGATCGAGCTGTCAGCCCGGAAAGGAAGGCAGTCCAAATCACGAGCCTGTGCCAGATATGAGCGAGCATCGTCAAATTGTTCCAATCGTTGAAGGCAGAAACCCATCATCCAGTGCCATTGGGCCTGTTGACTGAGGGTTGACTCCAATCTTTGCAGCCCATCCAGAGCCTCGGCATAGAGCCTTGCGTCGATCAATTCTCGCAGAGGCTTGAGTAAGCGTTCTGATGAATCATCCTCCGTCCTACATGAACTGAAAGGGGCTTGATCAAGCAGGTTGACGGGAACCGTCGAGAGAGCAATGCGAGCTCCCGAGTCGAGCCCGGTCTTCACAATGGCTTGAAGATTTTCTCCGAAACGCTGGTGGACTAGCTTGAGTCGAGGATCCTTTGGATCAATGCTCTGCTGCGCGAACATTTCCATCCCTCTCCATGCAGCTGGGGCTTCGGAGGAGGCTGCACCAAGCGAACCGATCCATTGTCCCAGACGAAGCTGCTTCAAGGCCAATCCAGTCTGCATCAACCATGGAGAGCTTATCGATTCACCGGCAACCGAACCCGGACCATAGGGTCCCATCACTTCATTGTTGCCCATGAACACCAGCCAGTAATCCCCTTCCATCGATGCTAGCTCCTTGGCCATGGGCTTGATCAGATGAGAATTGATGGCGGTGATGGAAGTGTTGAAAATTTCAAATTTCTTCTCTGGATACTGATGTTCAAGGAGAATTTGAAGGATCCTTGAGACACCAAATGCTGGTTCAGGATCCCCCAATGCGGCCGACTCCCCTAGGACAAAAATTCGGGTAACCCCAGCCTCTTTTTGACGTGGTATCATCAGGGGCCTTGGTTGCCTAGCCAGAGAAGGAGGCATGAAACGCCAAAGAGCACGTGGATTCTCACGCCAGTAGCTTTGACCTTGATGCTCAGTTGGCAGGAAAAAAGCCGTCGAGTAACCGACTCCAGCCAGACGCAGGACCAGTTCACACCCTCCTATGAGCAAAATGGGGATAAGTAGGGAGGCAGCCGACCGAAAGCCCCATAACTGCCTGATTCGAACCCTTTGGCTCCTATCTGCATTCATGACCAACAAGGGGAGGAGCGTATCAGAGGCATCTTGCCATCGACAACACTCGAATGCGTCTTGAATAGGCTTGAGGTCTCTTGCAATAGGACCTTTCATGGTCCGATGGCTGCGCTGCCACATCACACCATGCTTCTCTCCTCGACAGACCTCAGTCTGGCCTATGACTACCTGCGTCTCCTGGACAAGGTTTCGGTTGCTGTCCGCTCAGGAGAAAAAGTTGGTTTGGTCGGCCGCAATGGATGCGGCAAGTCAAGCCTTCTCAAAATCCTTGCAGGAGAAGCCTTACCGGATAGTGGCGAGTGTTCCGCCCGTAAGGGTTTACGCATCGGCTACCTTCCCCAAAGTTTTGAGTTAAAAGAGGAGCTCACCGTCAGGGATAATATCCTGGATGGGGCTAGCGATATTCAGTCATGGATTCGGGAATATGAGTCAGGAGAAGGCAGTGAAGACCGTCAGGTGGCATTGATGGAAAAAATCAATCTGGCGGATGGCTGGAAGCTAAACTCCAGAGTCGATGCAGTGGGTTCATTCTTGACGGTACCGGATATGAACAGCCTGGTTAGGCCTCTTTCTGGGGGAGAAAAACGGCGCGTTGCCTTAGCCAGATCACTGGTCGCCCAACCTGATTTACTCCTGTTGGATGAACCTACCAACCACCTGGACACCGAAGCCATACAATGGCTTGAGAGCTACATCGCCCAATTTCCCGGCGCCGTGATTTTCACCACGCACGATCGGTATTTCTTAGACCACTTGGCAACAAGGGTCGTGGAACTGGATGAAGGTAAGGCTTACTCTCATGAGGGGAACTATGCTTCCTACCTGGAAAACAAGGCCATACGAGACACAATTGCCGATCAGGGAGAACGACGGCGACAGCGTTTCCTGAGAGTCGAATTGGACTGGGTTCGTGCTGGGGTCAGAGCCAGACGGACCAAATCGCGCCATCGTCTGGATACGTTCTACCAAACCAAAGACCAATCCGCCCCAGTCGAAGAGCAGGAAATGGATATCATCCTTCCCCCACCCCCACCTGTAGGCAATCTCGGGGTTGAACTCAAGGAAGCAGGACTTCAAGTAGGCAATGGTGCGGAAACTCGGTGGCTTTTTCGTCATTTGAATCTCTCACTGACCCCAGGAAAATGCATTGGTATCGTCGGAGCCAATGGGGTGGGCAAGACCTCCTTGCTAAGATTATGCATGGGCGAATTGGAACCGACCGAAGGTCAGGTCAGAATCGGGCAGAAAATTGTCCTCAATTATATTGATCAAAGCCGTTTACATCTCAGTGGTCATGGGACGGTATTGGAGGAGATAGCCGATGGAGACGAAACCGTGCGCTTTGGAGAGCGCACCCTCAATGCACGCGCTTATCTGAAGCGTTTCCAATTTCCTGACCACCGAGCCAATGAACCGGTCGAGCAACTTTCCGGCGGGGAACGCGCTCGACTCCTCTTGGCCAAGGTGCTCAAGAAAGGCGGCAATTTCCTTATCCTGGATGAACCCACTAACGATCTTGATTTGCCAAGCCTGCGCCTGTTGGAGGAATCCCTCGTGCGGTTCGAGGGTAGCGTCATGGTTGTCAGTCACGACCGCTTTTTCCTGGATCGTGTTTGCGACGAAATCGTTGCATTCGAAGAGGAGGGAGTCTTCTCTCAGCCGGGAAATTACTCATACTATCTTGAAAAGCGATCCGAGCGACGAGCCAACCTTGCACGCCTCAAACCCGAAGCATCGCACCCATCTGAGGGATCGCCGGTTCAAAAGCCCAAACGTCAGCGTCCCCGAAAACTTGGCTACATGGAAAAGAGGGAACTCGATGGCATGGAAAGCACCATTCTCGAGGCCGAGGAAAAGGTAGCGCAACTGGAGAAGACCCTCAACGATCCAAACTTTTATCTGGAGAGAGCCCATGAGGCCGAGGAAGTCAGCCGTGAGCTGGAGCAAGGAAAAGAACACGTTGCCGCCCTTTATCAGCGATGGGAAGCATTGGCATCCATAGAAAGTGAAGGGTCACTACCCGTTGAATAGTGCTTGAAATTGAGTCGCTATGGAAGGGACTTGGCATTACTTTGTTCTCTTACCCTTTGAAGGATTAGCCTAGCAATGCTTGCATGAAAAAAACAAACCTGAGCATGGAGCATCGGAACAATTCTTGGATCCGAGGTTTACTGAGGACGGTTTGCGTGGTCGCCTTGTCCTCATGTATGGTTGTTGGGGCCCAGGACAGTCCTCAGGACACATTGGATTTTCAAAGGCAACTGGCTCCAATTTTCCGTGATTATTGCATTGCATGCCATGGCCCAGAAAAACAAAAGAGCGGCTTGCGCCTGGATACCCTTGAAGGTCTGCTTCGTGGCGGGGAAAGTGGGGAATCCCTCCTTCCAAGCCACGGTATTGAATCGAGCCACCTGCTTCAGAGGCTCAGGTCAACGGAGGATGGGTTCCGCATGCCCCCAGAGGATCGCAGCCTCGATGAAGCTGAAATTTCTCTCATTGAGCGTTGGCTAAGTATCCATGGTAAACAGGCAACACAAGTTGCAGCCGATCTAGAAAGATCATTCGATCACTGGGCTTTTCAGCCGATCAAGCGCCCTGAGATACCACATCAGACCTCGGGTTTGGACAACCATGCCATCGATTCATTCATCCTTCAGGAACTTGGGAAAAAGGGGCTGACCCTTTCTCCAGAGGCAGATAAGCAAACTCTGGCGCGGCGGCTCTCGCTAATCATCCTCGGGATGCCTGCACCACTAGAGTGGGTAAACGATTACCTTTTGGATGATCGGCCAGAGGCATGGGAAAAACTGGTCGACCGTTTGCTGGCCAGCCCCCAATTCGGAGAAACGTGGGGAAGGCATTGGTTGGACATCGCACGCTACGCTGACTCAAACGGATTTGAAACGAATCGCGAGCGCAAGACCGCATGGCCTTACCGAGATTACGTTATTGATGCCTTCAACCAGGATAAGCCCTATGCTGATTTTGTGGCTGAACAATTGGCCGGAGACTCCCTTGGCAGGCATCAGGCAACGGGATTCCTGGTCGCTGGCCCGAACGATATTGTCAAGAGCCCCGATATCTCCCTGACATTGGCTCAGCGCCAGAATGAGTTGGATGATATGGTACACACAACCAGCACCGCCTTCATGGGGCTGACCATGGGCTGTGCTCGCTGCCACAACCATAAATTTGACCCTATTCTTCAAAGTGAATATTTCGGCATGCAGGCAATATTCGCAGGAGTGCAGCATGGCGAGCGATCTATCAAAGATGCCCTTTCACCTGAGCAAACACAGCACCTGAAAGAAATCGAGCTGAACCTGATCAGCCTTGAGAGGGAAATGGCAGCATGGCGGAGAAAAAGTCGGCAGATGGGAGAAGAAAGCGGTCCTGCACGACGCGCCCCAGTCTCACCACGCTACAACGAGGAATCCTTTGCCCCCACTTCAGCGCGAGCACTCAGGTTCACCATCCTGGCCTCCAGCAATGCGGAGCCATGCATTGATGAACTGGAAATATTCGACAGTCATGGCACCAATATAGCCTTAGCCTCAGAAGGCACCACTCTTCGGGCCTCCGGAAGCCTTACAGGCTATGAAATCCACCAACTGAAGCACCTGAACGATGGTCAGTATGGCAATCATCGCAGCTGGATTGCCAACACCGTTGGAAGCGGCTGGCTTGAATTACACTTCAACAAGCCAAAATCCTTGGAAAAAGTTGTTTGGAGCCGAGACCGCAACGCTCAGTACGAAGACCGAGTTGTCACCGATTACATCATTGAAGTAATGGACGAGCAAGGAGCGTGGCAAGCCATCGCCGATGCTTCAGGCAGAGAACCTTTGGTATCGTCTTCCGACCCTAAGGCCTTTGTCCATCATCTGCCTCCATCGGATCAAAGCGTGGTGCTTACCCTCTTTAGACAAAAAGAATCACTGGAAGCAGAAAGACGCTCCATCAACCAAGGCACCAAGGCGTGGTTGGGTTTCTTTGAACAGCCTGAGCCCACTTATCGATTGTATCGTGGCGACCCATCAGCAAAGCGAGAGATAGTTCAACCTGCATCACCGGGCTTTCATGCACCCTTCACCCTGGATAACGAGACACCTGAAAAAGAACGTCGCTTGCAGCTTGCCAAATGGATCACTGACCCCGATCACCCCCTGACAGCTCGAGTCATGGTCAACAGGATTTGGCATCATGTCTTCGGAAGTGGGCTGGTGGCAACACCAAGCGATTTCGGGCGCAACGGTTTGGCTCCCACGCACCCAGCCCTGCTCGATTGGCTGGCTCAAACATTCATCCAACACCATGGATCGACCAAATCCATCCTGAGACTCATCCTGACTTCTCGCACCTTTCGGCAATCGAGTCAGCCCGATGATAAGGGCCTTGATGCCGACGCCGGCAACCGCCTCCTGTGGCGTTTTCGACCCAGGCGTCTATCAGCTGAAGCCATCCGTGACAGTATTCTCTGGTGTGCTGGAAATATGCAAGAGGCCATGGGAGGCCCTGGTTTTTACTTACTTGATGTGCAGAGCGAGAACGTCATGCATTATTTCCCGAAGGAAAACCCTGGCCCTGACACCTTTCGGCGCATGGTCTACATGAATCGAATTCGCCAGGAACAGGACGCCATTTTCGGAGCTTTTGACTGCCCAGATGGGAATCAGGTGATGCCTGACCGACCCGAGTCCACCACACCGATACAAGCCCTCAATCTGTTTAACAACCCCTTCACCGTCGTGCAGGCAGCAAGCCTGAGCGAGCGCCTCAAAAAGGAAGCTGGTGCAGAAGTTGAGGATCAAATCAACCTTGCATTCCTCCTTGTTCAGGGACGGACTCCCGATGCTTATGAGCAGACAATAAGCCTGCAGCTTGTTCAAAAGGATGGACTAGCAGCTTTTTGTAGAGCCTTATTCAACTCCAACCGCTTTCTTTTTCTGCTTTGATGAGGGAGACAACCGAGCAACGTAAAAACATCAGGCACCCATTGTTGGACCGACGCCGTTTCCTTAGTTGTAGCGGGTCCATCATGGCCAGCATGGGACTCAGTCATTTGCTTCAAGCCGACGGCCATTTGGCAAGCAGCTCCAAGCCAAGCACGCTTTCCACGCAACCCATTCGCCCCATCATCGATCCGGCTCACCCCCATGCGGCAAGGCCTGTTCATTTTCCCGCAAAAGCACAGCAAATCCTGATGATTTTCTGTTCGGGAGCCGTCAGCCACCTGGACACCTTTGACTACAAGCCAGCCCTCTGGCGGCATCATGGAAAACCCATGCCAGGTGCCGATGGACTGATCACTTTTCAGGGAGAACAGGGCAATTTAGCCCGCAGTCCCTGGGCATTCAGGGCTCGAGGACAGAGTGGCAAACAGACCTCTGATTTACTCCCTCACCTTGGATCCCTGGTGGATGATCTTTGTTTCATTCACTCACTAACCAGTGAAACCAACACCCATGGACCGGGTGAAAACTTCATGTGCACCGGGTTCACGCTGGATGGATTCCCAAGTATTGGAGCCTGGACCACCTATGCTCTTGGCAGCGAGGTCGACTCGCTACCGGCCTATGTGGCGATTCCAGACCCAAGGGGCGCCCCCCAATCAAGCGTCAACTGCTGGGGGCCTGGCTTCCTACCTGCCGCCTTTCAAGGGACTGATTTCAACGCCAACCAACCAGTTCGCAACCTCAGGCCTCCTGCAGATGTGGCGGCCACATCGGACCGCAGAACCAGGGATTACCTGAACCATCTCAATCGCTACCAGCTCAAAACCCACCCTGGAGACAGTGAATTAGCTGCGCGCATTTCAAGCTACGAATTGGCAGCTCGCATGCAGTTGTCGGTGCCAGCGGTTTCAGATTTAAGCGGTGAACCCAGGCATATCTTGCAAACCTATGGTGTGGATAGCCCTGGTACTGATACGAGCACCACGAACCTCAAAAGCGCTTACGCTCGTAACTGCATCCTTGCCAGGAGACTGATCGAGCAAGGTGTGCGTTTTGTGCAACTCTTCAATGGAGCCTACCAAACCGGAGGAGAAGGAGTGAGTAATTGGGATGGCCACAAAACCCTCGAGAAGCAATACCAGGTTCACGGACAGATCATGGATCAACCCACTGCCGCACTCATACAAGATCTGAGGCAGCGAGGCCTTCTGGACCATACCCTGGTCGTTTGGTGCACTGAATTCGGGCGCATGCCAACCTTCCAGAAAGGAGCTAGCGGCAGGGATCACAATCCGCGTGGCTTCACAGCTTTCCTGACTGGAGCAGGTGTTCAAGCCCCGTTCAGTTACGGTGCCACCGATCCATTCGGTTACCAGGCAGTCGAAAATATTGCGACCACCCATGACTTTCACGCCACACTGCTTCACCTCATGGGGCTGGATCACGAAAGACTCAGCTTTTATCACAACGGTATCGAACGACGTCTGACAAACGTGCATGGCAACGTGATTGGAGATATCCTTCTTTAGCTCGCCCATTCCATCATCGACAAATACCGATGCCTGGATGACACTGATATTCAAAAGATTAGGTGCCTGGGAAATCATCCCGGGTTGCAACCTCTACTGATCGCAAAAACTAGCAAAACCATGAACCGAAGGCATTTCATCAAAACAAGCGCGGCAGGAATCGCTGCCTCCACCATTGACCAATCAGCACTCGCTGATCTCATCGCTGGCCCACCCAAGCGCGTCGGATTGATTGGCACTGGTTGGTATGGGAAAGCCGATCTACTTAGACTCATTCAAGTGGCACCTGTGGAGGTGGCTTCACTGTGCGATGTCGATAGCAAGTTACTGGCCGAGGCGGCCGATTTGGTAGCTACCAGGCAAAAATCTGGCCGGAAACCAGAGACCTTTGCTGACTACCGAACCATGCTGGCTCGAAAGGATCTCGACATTGTATTGATTGCCACACCCGACCACTGGCATGCGTTGAATATGATTGAGGCTGTGAAGGCAGGCGCGGATGTTTACGTGCAGAAGCCAATCAGCGTCGACATCCGGGAAGGCCAAGCCATGCTCCAGGCTGCACGGGAACACGGTCGCGTCGTCCAAGTAGGCACCCAACGCCGAAGCACGCCCCATCTCATCGAGGCTAAAAAACGTTTCATTGACACCGGAGCCCTCGGGAATATCGCTCATGCCGAAATATGTTGCTACTACCACATGCGCAATGGAAGCAATCCCCCCGACGAATTACCCCCTTCTAATCTCGACTATGACATGTGGACAGGACCAGCCCCCATGCGACCATACAACAACATCGTTCACCAACGTGGCTGGCGCGCTTTCATGGAATATGGAAATGGTATCGTGGGTGACATGTGCATCCACATGCTCGATACCGTTCGCTGGATGCTGGATCTGGGTTGGCCAGAGAGGGTCTCTTCTTCTGGAGGGATCCTTGTAGACAAGGCAGCCAAGGCCAACATCGCTGATACACAGACTGCTACCTTTGACTTCCCTGAACTACAAGTGGTTTGGCAACATCGAACCTGGGGTCAGTCGCCCGACCCAGCCTATCCCTGGGCTGCCTTCATTTACGGTGATAAAGGCACACTCAAGTTAAGCGTCAACAGCTACGATTTCATCCCAAGTCAACGGGGCAGCCAACCGGTGCATGCCGACGTAGTCATGGAGCTTGAGGAGTATCCCGAAGACAAAACCGAGAAGGATCTGGAACGTCATGTCGCTCCAGCTATTCGAGGACACATGCTCGACTTCCTCCACGCCATTGCCACACGTGGCAAGCCGATTGCTGATATCGAACAAGGTCACATTTCAACCGCAAGCTGCATCCTTGCAAATCTTTCGATGGCATTGGGCAGAACCTTGGCCTGGGATGCTGCCAAGGGAGAGGTCATTGGAGACGCAGAAGCTAACCAAAGGCTGGCAAGAAGCTACCGAGCTCCTTGGCAACACCCTTATCTCTAAGCCGGACAAGGCATTTTACCGTAAGGCCCGGTTGAGAAAGCTCAACCGGGCCTTTTGATTTCGGGAGCCTTGCCAGGCCACAGCGTGAGTTCGCTTTTTGATAAACTCACCTACAAGTGTTATGGTAAGGGTTGTATGAAATCAGCCGTTTTCTTCGAACGGGATGGTGTGATCAACGCCTACACCCAAGGAACCGAGCCCCATCGTTCGCCTGAAAGCGTCGAGGCCTTCACCCTTTGCAAGGGAATCGCCTCATTGATGAAAACCCTCAAGGAAGCTGGACTGCTCGTCTTTGTGACAACCCACCAGCCAGGACTGGCTCAGGGCTCTCTCGATCGCAGGGAATTGGAACGCATGCATCTGGTGATGAAGGCTAAGCTCCCCATTGATGATGTCTTGATATGCCCTCACGAGCCATCAGATCCTTGCCCATGCGCCAAACCTAGGACAGGACTATTTAAGGAGCTTGAGCACCAATACCGCCTGGATATGGATCACTCCTTTGTCGTCAGTGATAAATGGCAGGACGCTGCAGCAGCACATACCCTAGGTTGCATCTCCGTTATGCTCCAATCACCTCTGCTCGGCAAAGTACAGCGCGATTACACTTTGGAATCTCTGGAGGCCATCGGGGAAAAGATCGCTTACCTCCATGCCAACCAATCAGAACTCATGCTGGCCTAGGCCAGCTGCTGCAATCATCGTTATTTATCCGAATCAGGCCGGTTGGGAACGGTTTCATCAGACACATTGGATTCGGTAACCTCAATGATTCGGGAACGCACTTGATTCATGGCCTCGGGAGATGGGATATCGTCGTAGCTGATCTGACGCATCCCACCTGAGATTTCGATCAATCCTTGCTCTCCCAAGCTAAGCCTGGGGCGGGTGTTGGTATAATCCCATCGTTGCTGCAGGAGGATTTCACCATTGGGCTTAATAATCGCGTAACGGAAAGATCGTGCCCCATTCTGAAAGAGCACATGAAGATTGCTCAGCCGATCAACCTGACGTTCGGGTTCACCAAAGGAAACCACGTTACCTAGGCTGTAGACACCGAATATGCTTTCTCGATACTGACTGCTGACACGCACGTAGAGTTCAATGGACTTTTCGTTGATGGAGCGCATCAATTCATAGCGACGGATTTCAGGTGGCTTCCCGTCGGCGCTTGAGACCAGACCAAATTCCCTTTCCCAAAGCAGGTTCGCAGAAAGAATATTCACTTCAACCGCTTCGCTTGACTTTTTAAAACCTAATTCAGGCAAAACCACAGTTGCCTTGATCTGATAAGAACCCTGCTCCTGCAGACGAAAGGCAGGCACTAGGTGTACCCGACGAATCCCACTTCCTGCATTGGGTATCTCAAATCGGCCGTAGATATCAAGTGGACGCTCTGCAGAGAGAGTCTTGTTGCGGGAGGATTCTATGGAAAAGGTCAACCAATCAGCCTTCTCCCCTAAAACAATGGAGCGACCTGAGTAATTGACAATGGTCAATTCTGCCAGCATTGCCTCATCAGCAAGGAAGAAATCCTTCTTGAAACTCAGAGAGATGTCGACCTGGGCCCCAGCCTCCTGAAGGCAGAACATCAAACACAACCCCACCGCAATGCGTCTTAGTGACATGGGTGTAATTATGGAGTCCATCCCCAAGCTGGCAAGTGACAATTCCCGAGTTCAAAATCATGACCAGGCCAAACTCAAAACTCCCCGCGTGGCTCGAGTGTGACCAGCTTTAAGCTGGCTTGAGTCATGCGAGCAGCAATTTAAACCGTTGCCTAACCTAGAGGGTGGGAACTAAGATGGAAGTGATCCGTGCATCACGGATTCGTCGTCAGCAAATATGAATCCCATTTTGGACAAGGCACGCGTTATCAAAGCATACAGGTGGATGCTCATGGCGCGACTTCTGGATGAGCGCCTGGCTCAGCTTTATCGAGCTGGACGGATCTTTGGGGGGGTGTTTCTGGGCAAAGGACAGGAGGCTTTGAGCGTTTCAATGGGGATGGTCCTCAACCGTCAGGATGTCTATGCCCCGCTCATAAGAGATGGAGCCGGACGCCTGGCCTTTGGCGAAAGCGCTCTGGATGCCCTGCGCACTTGCATGGGATCACCCATGGGCCCGATGAGGGGACGCGATGGCAATGTCCACCGAGGCAGGCCCAAGGAAGGATACCTCCCCATGATCAGTCACCTGGGAGCCAGCATTTCAGTGGTCAATGGAGCCTTGATGGCCAAGCGTATGAAGGGCGAAAAAAAGTTTGTGGGTATCGCCAGCATCGGAGACGGAGCTACCTCGACTGGAGCCTTTCACGAGGCCATCAATCAGGCAGCGATTGAGAAACTTCCTTTGGTTCTTGTGGTGGCAAATAATCAATATGCTTACTCCACACCTACCAGCAGTCAATTTGCTTGCCAATCCTTGAGTCAAAAGGCGATCGGCTATGGAGTCAGCGACCATGAAGTGGATGGGACCAGCCTCACGGACTGCCTCAAAACCATGCAGGACGCTACCGATCGTGCTCGCCAAGGAGAGGGTCCACAGCTAGTGATCGCCAACTTGCTTCGACTCTGTGGTCATGGTGAACATGATGATGCGCATTACATCACCCCAGAGCTGAAGGCCTCTTCAGTTGGGGCGGACTGTCTGAAACTCGCGGAAAACACACTTCAGTCAGATTATCACATCTCCAAAGAATCATTGGAAATCTGGAAAGAGGAAACGGTGTTGGAGATCAATCAGAGTATTGAACAGGTACAACGCGAAGGCGCGCCAGACCCCTACCATCATTCATGGAAGAGTCTCATCTCCCGTGAACTTTGTGAGCATTCATGAGCGTTACCTATCTGGAAGCCATACGAGAGGCCCAGGCCTACCTGCTGGAGCACGACTCAAGGGTATACATCTACGGCCAGGACGTTGGAGCTTTTGGCGGAGCATTCAAGGCAACCAAGCATTTGGCCAACCGGTTCCCAGGTCGGGTCATAGATGCCCCAATCAGCGAGGATGCCATGATTGGCTCTGCAGTCGGAGCCGCCATTGAAGGCATGCGGCCGATTATTGAGATTCAATTTGCCGATTTTTCGACCGTGGGCCTGAATCAGGTGGTCAATCAGGCAGCCACCCTGTTTTGGCGAACCGAAACCCCCTGCCCTATCACTTTAAGACTTCCTAGTGGCGGCACTTCAGGAGGTGGTCCCTTTCACAGCCAGTGCCTTGAGTCGATCTACGCTCATTTCCCGGGCCTGGTCGTTTGCACACCGGCAACGGTGGAAGACGCCTACAGCATGCTGATCGAATCGGTGACACTGGATGATCCGGTGATTTTCTGTGAGCACAAATACCTTTATTATCACCTGAAGGCTGAGTCTTTGCCGAAAGATGCCCTCCCTCTGGGTAAGGCTCGAATAGCCAGGGCAGGTCGAGACTGCACCGTGGTCACATACAGTGCCATGCTTCATGAGTGCCTGGAGGCGGCGGAGGAAATGTCTGCTGAAGGGATCGAACTGGAAGTGGTAGATCTGAGAACAGTCAAGCCACTGGATACTGACACCATCATTGCCTCGGTAGCCAGAACAGGGCGATTGCTCTGTGCCGCCGAAGGTTGGCCGTGGGGCGGTGTGAACGCGGAGGTAATCAGTCGGGTTGTCGCTGAAGGATTCAACCTGCTGGATGCGCCACCTCAGCGGATCAATGCCAAGGACACGCCTATCCCTTATCATCCTAAACTCTGGTCGGTCCACCGTCCTGCAGCGGCCAGCATCATGGCCGCTGTCAGAAATGTACTGCGCAGCTGATACCCCAACTGACCATTCTAGCCAAAAGACTATGTCCCTGACTCCCATTCTGATGCCTCAACTTGGAGAATCCATTGCCGAAGCAACCGTCATCGATATCCTAGTGCAGGCTGGCGCCCTGGTTCAGGCAGGTGAGGACATCATTGAGGTGGAAACTCAGAAAGCAACCATGAACGTGACAGCACCTTGTGCTGGCATCATTGATCATTACCTAGTCCAACCCGGAGACAGTTATGCTGTGGGCGAGACACTCGGGCTGATTAAGCCTTCTTCGGAGGAAATCCCAGCCCATGAACCTCTGAGCCAAACACCCTCAACACAGCCCAAGCCTGAGGCGCCCACCCCAGAGCCGACAAGTCCTTCATCATTGCCTTCGGATGCACCTCTGCGTCGTAGTGAAGCCAGAGTCAAGCCGACCATCAAAGGCTTACCCGTACCAGCGCACATAACCGGAGCCCAATACATGTCTCCTCGCATGAAAGCTCGCATGCACGAACTAGGTCTCCGGGAGGCAGACCTGGCTGGGGTAGCAGGTAGTGGTGCAGGCGGCCGAGTCACTATTCAGGATTTTGAGCGTTTCCTAAGCGATCTTGAGGAGACACGCCTGACGCGTGCTTCTTCCATGAGGGTTGCTGTGGCAGATGCCATGCAGCGTAGCTGGAGTCGCCCCCTGGCGACGGTGGCGCAACCTGTCGTGCTTGACACACTCCTGGCCCATCGGTCAGGGCTTGATCCAAAACCTGGGCCCGCTCTCTATGCGCTGAGGGCTCTGGCAATGGCACTGGCTGAAAACAGTGCGACGGCGGGAAGGCTCATTGGCAACCAGATTGCCCACCCTGCATCCATCGATATAGGTTTTGCCGTCGAAGCGGATGACGGCGTGTTGGTACCTGTCATTCGAGGAGCTGATCGCAAGCCACTCCAAACGATGGTTGCAGAATACAACCAGCTTGTTGAGGCGGCCCGCCATCGAAAACTCCCACCTCAAGCCACTGGCAATTCCATCGCAACCATCACCAATTTTGGCACCTTCGGTCTGACTTGGGCCACCCCTATCCCCCTGCCTGAACAAACCTTGGTCCTTGGCCTTGGTGCAGGACGTAAAGCACCTTATTGGGATGAGGGCAAGGAGGCATTCATCCCTGTTCTTGAAGCACAATTGACCTTGAGCTTCGACCATCGGGTTTTAGATGGAGGAGCGGCCGGAAGGCTCCTGAGCCGCATCAATGCTTTGATGAGCGATCCCAAGCATCTTTGAGCACACATCCTATTCTCTGAAAAGCGATCAATCCTTGCTGAACCGCTGAGCGACCTAGCGGCAAGAGTATGAAAACCATCACCCTATACCTGATCAGACAAACCCTGGCGGTCATGGGGCTGACGGTCATGGTCTTTGCCTTCGCTCTGCTCATGGGCAACATGATGAAGGAGATCCTGGCTCTGATGGTCAGTGGTAGTGTTTCGCTTGCTTTATTGGGCAAAGCATTTCTTCTGCTCGTTCCTTTCGTGTTGGTTTACGCATTGCCCATGGGGATGCTAACAGCCTGTCTTCTGCTCTTTGGCAGACTGAGCGCTGACCAAGAACTGACTGCTCTGAGGTCCAGTGGTGTGAGTCTGGTGCGACTTTCCCTTCCCATCCTGATCATCAGTTTACTCACAAGCTTGCTCTGCGCTTGGATCAACACGGACGTGGCTCCTCGCTGCCGAGCTGCCTACAAAGATCTCATTCGGGAGGTGGATATTGGTGAATTGACCGATCTGCTGCAACCCGGAGTTCCCATGACAGACATTCCTGGACAGGTGATCACGATTCAGAAACGGACCTCACTGGAAAATGGCGTCAAGTTGGAGAACATTCATTACATCAAATACGAGGGAGATGTTCCAGTAATGGAAATATTTGCCGATAGCGGTCTACTTGAGGCTAATGAGGCCACCTCACAGCTATTCCTCTCCATGCGCGATTGCACCTTATTCAGCCTCGCCAGATCAAGATCCGACACTGAGCAGACTAACGCGCTATCCTCTGGTCAGGATCAGTGGAATATCGGGAAAGCGAGGGAATTTTCTCCTGACCCATTCACGCTCAAACCTGACATCAAGCGCCAAGCAAAGCCCAAACTGCACCACATGAGTCTGGTCCAACTCAAGACGGAACTCGCGGAGCGACGACAGCTCGCAGAGGATATGAAGGCACTCCCTTCCTTCAATGCCTCACAACTTAGGGAAGAACTTAATGAAAGCATGCTCAAGCCCTTTGATCCGGTCACCCCTGTCATGGTTCAAATTCACCGGCAAGCAGCTTTTTCTTACGCCTGTTTTGCCTTTACCCTCATAGGTATCCCCTTAGGGGTGCGATCTCACCGCCGCGAAACCAGCGTGGGTATCGGCATCGCATTAATCCTAGTTGCCGTCTATTACGCTTTCATTGTGCTGGCCAACGCCTTGGAAGATCAGGCTCATCTGGCACCCCATCTTATCATTTGGTTACCTAATCTGCTATTTCAAGTGTTGGGCACGATCTTGCTGTGGCGCCTTGATCATAGATAAAAGCGATCCAGCCATGCACCAAGAACGCCCCATGAGAATCCTTCATCTGGTAGGTGACCACGAAGACGCAGGTGGCGTCCTTTCGGTCATCCGTAACCTACAAGGAGTCAGCTCTAAGAACCAGCTAGAGCATGTCGTCTGGGTTAAACAAGGCTATCAGGAAAAACGCACCCCCCCCCTCACTTACCGCCATGCAAGCTCAGTGATTGCTGAATCGGTCAACCACTGGAAATTGCTTGCCATGGCATGGCCAGCCTACAGGGAGTTGAAGGCTCTTCTTGAAGAAGAAGCCTTCGATGTGATCCATGCTCATTCCAGAGGCACCTTGCTTATTGGGATCCTTGTGGCGAAAAGAATGCAGCGCAGGGTCCTTTTTACCAACCACAACTACGCCCAGCGCACAGGACTCTATCGTTGGGCAAGCCGACAGCATCGAATGCACACTGTCCTGTTGACTCCCAACATGGCGAAGCATTATCGACTGGACTACTCCGCCAGCAAAACAAGCATCATTTCAGCCTGCTATGACGCATCCCTGCTTGAGCGACCCGTCAAGCAACCCGGTCGGCCTTCAGCGGATCAGCCTATCCAGCTGGTCGGAGTGGGAAACATCATCGGTTGGAAAAAATGGGATCTCATCCTCGAGGCTCTGAGTCGACTCGAGCCTCATCAAAGAGCATGCCTACAGTTTCACATTTGGGGCCCCATCCCTGATTTACCTGAAGCACAAGTCTTCGCAAGCCAGCTCAAAGCGAAGCTTCAAGACCCATCCATTGGGGCATGCTTCAAGCTCCATGGCCCCACCAGAGAGGTTGAGGCCAAGATCCGATCCGCCGACTGGTTCATCCTACCATCCACCAACGAACCCTGTTCAGTTGCCCTCATGGAAGCACTGGCCTTGGGCTGCCCTGCTCTGGTCAGTGCGAGTGGTGGCAACATTGACATTGTCAAACCTGGGTGTGGCCGAACCTTCACTCCGGACGATCCCAATTCACTGGCTGAGGCACTCAAAGCCCTGATCAAGAATCCTGTCCCTGGAGCCTCCCCTGAGGCCATTCGCCAATCAGTAAGCCATCGATCTGCTACGGTGGTCCTCGATCAGTACCTGGAACTCTATCAACAATTGAAGTGAGGTTTGACCTGATGATTCAATCAGAGATACTCCCTAGAGCATCATGAACTGGAAATGGCTCAAGCTTGTCCCGTGGATTGACACACGATCCCTTTACCTGTCCAGAACACCCCACGGTGGCAATTTACTGGATGTCGGTTCATCCGATGGTGAAACCCTCAGGCATTTTCACGAAATGCGTCCTGACCTGTGTTTCTTTGCCACCGATATTGAGGGCAAGCCAGAGGCCTATCCACCCAACTGCTGTTTCCATCGGGGTGACCTCAATAAAGAGTCCTTACCCTGGGAGGATGCGACCCTCGACACCATTACTTGCATGCATCTGGTCGAACACCTCGACCGCCTTGATTTGCTGCTTGCGGAATCCTTCCGTCTTCTCAAACCCGGAGGGCAACTTTACATCGAAACTCCCCATCCGAAAACCACTGCTTTGAGCAGTGTGTGTGGCCCCGCAGTTGGCACTTTTACCATGAACTTCTGGGATGATCTCTCTCACACCAAGCTGGTAAGCATGGGAGCACTGGCGCAGCTGGCTCGGCGGGAGGGCTTTGTGATCAAGGCATCGGGAACTTCCCGTAATCTTCTCTTTGCCTCCTCCTGGCCCTTCTTTGCCCTCCTCCCATCTTCGCGCCAGAAACTCACCGCTCGCATCCACTGGATCGGGTGGTCGGCATACTTGGTGGCCCAGAAGCCATGACAGACAAAGCCAAGCTCCTAGTGCTGGAGCTGTGGGGACTTGGAGATCTTGCCATCGCCTCACAATTCATCAGCAAGGCCTCCCTGACTCACGAGGTTACTGTTCTGGCTAAACCCTACGCAAAGGACCTCCGAGACTTACTGTGGCCCCATGCTGAAGTGATCACCTTTCATGCTCCATGGACTGCCTTCCATGGCAAGTATCAGCTCACAAGGTGGCCGTGGCGATCCATGAGGCAATTGCTCAAGCAATTACGCGATCACCATTTTGACATTGCGGTTTCGGGTCGTTGGGATCCCAGGGATCACGCACTGATGTGGATGACTCGTGCCAAACGTCGAGTTGGATTTAAACGCCGGGGGAGCCAGTGTCTACTTACCGACCCAATCTTCATGCACCCGGATCAGTCGCATCGGTTCAATCAATGGGTGGCCATCGGGAAGACGATCGGCATCAACCTCGATCCCTACGAGCCGAAGGTTCACCAAGGAAAACAGCTCCCCAAACCCCGCCTCCTACGTTGTGTGGTTCATACTGGAGCAGCTCAAGCTGTCAGACAATGGCCCTTGGACCGCTTCCAGACCCTGATAGAATGGCTCGAGGAAAGATCCGTTGAAGTGGATATCCTCTGCGATCCAGAGCAGCAGCCCTTGTGGGCCTCGCACGGTAGAAATGCAAGGGTCTGCCAGAGCGTATCCGAACTGGCGCAAGTCCTCAGAGGGGCTGAGGCATTCATCGGGAATGACTCAGGCCCAGGACATCTGGCTGCTGCCATGAATGTGGCCACCCTGACTGTTTTCGGACCTCAGCGAACAGACTGGTTCCGCCCTGCGCACCCCAAAGGCGAGGTTATCGAAGGAGGAGACTGTCCCTACAAACCCTGCTTTGATGCGTGCCGGTTTGATGTGCCGCACTGTTTAGACGCGGTGACCAGTGCATCAGCTGTGGAGAAACTTGATGGGTTTGTGAAAGCACACTTCGAACTTCCCTGATGAGAACGGGAATAGTTAGTTATCAAACTGACATCGTCCACATGAGGAGGGATTCCCTGAACAGTCCGGGATGGAGGCCTGATCACTAGATGCCGCTGCAAAGACACTGAGTTTCTTGCTTAGCTTGGATGACCCGCATGATGGGCAGGACAGATTGGATGTGTCATGCGAGCGAACCAATTGTTCGTGCTCCACGTTGCAATCATCACATGAAAATTCGTAAATAGGCATAGCTTGGACAAATAACCCAATTGAGATGATATTAAGACACGAGTGATCCTATGATTCAAGAGCGCGCTTTGCATGAAAAGCAATTCACCGAAGCGGTTGCGCATTCTACCAAGGCACCTGATAACAAACGAATATGACTCAAGCAGATTCATCCCTGAAAGGGCAATTGCTCCTAGATGGCGGCAACTTGGCTGGCTCCTTTTTCCATCGGTCGGTTGTACTGATCTGCCATCATGACGATCAAGGAGCTTTTGGCCTGATGCTCAACCGCAGCCTTGGGTCTAACCATGGATTAAAATCAGCCCTTAAACTGCCAGAACCGCTTCAGAATCGACCCATTTTTATTGGTGGGCCCGTGCAACCTGGAGCGATGAGTTTCCTTTGGACCGATGCCTTCATCGAACACAACGAAGTCTTCCCTGGCGTCGGCATGGGACATGATCTAGACGAGCTAAGCGAACGACTGCAGCACTATTCGCCTCAACGGGCATTTCGACTCTTTTCTGGCTACGCAGGATGGAGCCCTGGCCAGCTGGAGGATGAACTGCAACGCGAAGCCTGGTTGATTCACACACCAAGCCAAAAACTGCTATTTGAGCAAGATCCAGCCAAACTCTGGAAACACATTATGTGCCAGAGAGGCTGGGAGGAAAGACTGATGGCGGAGGCACCAGAGGATTTGGAGGCCAATTGAAAATTCAATCCAATCCCTGAGCTCGATCCATGCCTGATAAGATGCCTTTCAAAGTTTCCGTACTGGTCCTCTCATGGCTGATAAAGTCGCTGTTGACGGGGCCGGTCGGCACTATGGCACAGGGTTCAGGTATCCACTGGGGGTCTAAAGAACCCACGGAACGTTGTGCAACTTTCGGGCAGTTTGCATTAAATTTCACCCCTTGCACTCAGGGAATCATGATTTTTTTGAAGACCCAATGGAAGCAGGCTATAGTTTGGTTGAGTGTGTTTGAAGATCGGTTTTCACAAGAGCATCACCTTATCCTTTAGCCACCCATCAAGCACAAGATACCGAAAATAGATCCAAGCTTTTTGCACTCCAGCTATGACTCACATGGCTGGAGCATTCA
>JALRAZ010000183.1 GCA_023257935.1 Verrucomicrobiota bacterium | reverse complement strand
AAAGACTTGTTTAAGATAGAGATAAGGGAGGAGAAGTTATGAATCATGGTTCACTATTCAGCGGAATAGGTGGCTTTGATTTAGCTGCTGAATGGATGGGATGGCACAACGAATTCCATTGCGAATGGATGCCAGAATCTTGATAGAGGCTTCCTCCCATGGACTTTGAAGCACGCTTGCGCACGTTTTGGGGACGTCAACCCCGCCTGGCTGATTCGGCTTACATCGCCCAGGGTGCGGTGGTGGTCGGGGATGTGACTCTAGGGGAGGATAGTAGCGTTTGGTATGGAGCGGTTTTGAGAGGGGATATCAATCGCATTGTCGTTGGCTCGGGTTCCAACATTCAGGACAATGCCGTGGTTCACCTGGCTGATGAGCATCCATGCGTGATTGGCGATCTTGTCACCGTGGGGCATTCGGCCATCTTGCATGCGTGCAAGGTTGAAAATGAATGCCTCATCGGTATGGGAGCCACCATTCTGGATGGCGCCGTGATTGGTGCTCAGAG
Source organism: Verrucomicrobiota bacterium (assembly GCA_023257935.1). Lineage (GTDB taxonomy): Bacteria > Verrucomicrobiota > Verrucomicrobiia > Limisphaerales > AAA164-E04 > UBA7971. The sequence continues at coordinate 8,326 of JALRAZ010000183.1, read as the reverse complement.
CATTGTTGGGGCCAAGGCCCTGGTGACAGGAGGGACCGTGATTCCTCCGGGGTCCCTGGTCTTAGGTTCGCCAGCCAAGGTGATCAAGCCACTGAGCGATTCGCAGCGTGAGGGAATTCGACATTGGGCTGACAAGTATGTCGCCAACGCTCGGTTCTGCTTGAAACATGGCATTCAGGTGGGTGGGCCTTTGAGCAGCTCGCTCAACGATATGGACTGAGGTTGTAGCCAAGCTTTACTCAGGTTTGCGCGTGGGTTTCGAAGCCACCTAAGCCTCACCCTTCAAGGTTATTTGGCTTTCACTATTAACCCTTTGCATCCTGTGGGGTAGATCCACTACCATGATGCCACTTCATGAAAGCAATCCATCCTATTGCCTGTGTGTGTGTTGGCCTTGTCCTGTCGCCTCTTTTCATGTCTGGGCAGGGTGTCCTGCCGGTCGCCCAGGACGGTCGTTCACTTAATCTAGGGTTTGAAACGGGAGATCTGAGTGACTGGAGTCCCCAGGGAGAAGCCATGGTGGGGCAACCCATTAAGGGAGACACAGTCTCTACTCGTCGGGATGACATGGCCAGCGCTCACGATGGAGATTTCTGGATAGGCACCTATGAGCGCTCTGGTGATGACCTTAAAGGAAGTCTGACATCTGTTGCATTTGAAATCACCCATCCTTATGCCTCTTTCCGTGTAGCCGGCGGAGCTGCAAAGGCCACACGGGTCGAGTTGATGAGTTCAACAAGCGGTGAGGTTTTCTACACCGCCTCAGGGATGGAGTCAGAGACCTTGAGGCCGGTCATTGTGGATCTTCGAAAGCGCCAGGGACAATCCATGCAAATTCGGATTGTGGATGATCAGGCCGGTCACTGGGGGCATGTTAATTTCGATGATTTCCGCTTTCACGCGAGCAAACCAACATTCAAGGATGCCTATGATCCGGAGGCCAGCCGTCGACTTCTGGAAATGCCGGTCATCGATCAGGTGCTCTTTTCTGGCCTCGAGCCTGAGGCTGCGACTCAAGCCATGACCCTACCCGAGGGGTTCCAAGCGCATCTTTTTGCCTCCGAACCTGAGCTCACCCAGCCTATAGCCTTTTGCCTGGATGATCGTGGCAGACTGTGGGTGGCCGAAGGCTATCAATACCCACACCGCGCCGAGGGTGAAATCGGCAAGGATCGTATCATCATCCTTGAGGATACTGACGGGGATCATCATTTCGATCGCAAGAAAGTGTTCAAGGACAACCTGAATCTCATCAGTGGTCTGGAGGTGGGGTTCGGTGGTGTATGGGTTGGGGCGGCTCCCTACCTGATGTTTATCCCCGATCGTAATGCCGATGACTTGCCCGATACCGAACCCGAGATCCTGCTCGATGGCTGGGATCCCTACCGAGACACCCACGAAACCTTGAACACGTTTAGCTGGGGGCCCGATGGTTGGCTCTACGGCTGCCATGGTGTTTTTTGTCCGTCGATGGTTGGCAAGCCTGGAACCCCTGCCGAAGAGCGCCAGCGCGTTGATGCCGCTATTTGGCGATACCATCCCACCCGCCATACGTTTGAGGTGTTTGCCGAGGGAACCAGCAACCCTTGGGGGCTGGACTTCAATGCCCGAGGTCATGCCTTCATCGAAGCCTGTGTCATCCCTCACTTCTGGCATATTATTCAAGGTGCACGCTATCAGCGGCAGGGAGGTCAGCATTATGCCATCACTCACGAAGAAAAAGAACGTGTTCAGTCCTTCCTCCCACCGCGAGCTCCCGATTATTTACACCCCTTCATTTATCAGGACATTCAAACCCACGGAGACCATGTTCACTGGGCTGGCAACAAAGGGCCTCATGCCGGGAATAACCGATCAGATGAGACAGGGGGGGGGCATGCCCACTCCGGACTGATGCTCTATCAAGGGGCGAGCTGGCCCGAGGCCTATCACGATCAGGCTTTCATGAACAATATCCACGGGCAGCGTATCAACATGGATCTGCCTCAGCGGGTGGGTTCAGGCTACGTTGGGCGTCACGGTCCAGATTTTCTTAACTTTAATGACAAATGGTCCCAGGTGCTTAACATGCTTTATGATCACAATGGATCGGTCTACATGATTGATTGGTATGACGCCAATCAGTGCCATCATCGGCGTGATGATGGCCATGACCGTAGCAACGGTCGGATTTACAAAGTGGTCTATGACAACGAGCCCTGGACGCCTGTTGATTTGGGGGCTCATCGGCCGGAGGGCTGGGTTCGGCTCCAGTTGCATCGAAATGAATGGTTTGCTCTGCAGGCTAGAAAACGACTGATGGCACATGGAGGAGACGCAGAGCTTTTTTCACTCATCGATCAACTACTTGCTCAAACCGAGGATACCGTTCACCGCCTGCGCCTGATGTGGACCCTCAGCGCCATTGGGGGCTGGAGTCAGGAGCATGGCTTGGCGGCCATGTCTGACCAGGATGAGGACATCAGGGCTTGGGGGATTCAGCTTACCTGGGAATCAAAGAACCCAACCAAGGCTAGTCTGGCGAAACTGCTTCATCTGGCAGCAAATGATCCTTCCTCTCTCGTGCGCCTGTATGTGGCTTCGGCGCTGCAGCGGACTCCTGTGCCTGCCCGCTACCCGATTCTGGAAGCCCTGGTGTCCCGGGAAGAGGACATTCAGGATCACAACTTGCCCCTAATGTATTGGTATGCCATGGAGCCTGTTGTAGGGCAGGATGCCCAACAGGGTCTTTCCCTGCTCAAGGCATGCCGCATACCCTTGTTGAGGCAGTTTATCACCCGCCGAATGGCGACTGAGTCGTTAGTGGCTCAGCGCTAGAATCCACCCATAAGATCGGAAAAAACAATGACACCCATGAAAACCTTTTGGATAGCCGGCCTATTCTTTTGTTTTTTTGCAAATTTAAGTGATCAAAAATGTGAGGCTCAGGCACCCGACCACCTCAAAGTCTTGGTTGCCTTGTTGGGATCCACTGAGGATGAATCCCTTCAACTTGACATGCTTCGTGGACTTGATCAGGCGATGGAGGGCCGCTCCAGCGTGAGCATGCCCGAGGGCTGGTCATTGGTTGAGCAGCGGCTGGCTGAAAGCCAGCAGGCTGAAATACGAGCCAAGGTACGCTCACTTTCCCTGGTTTTTGGTAGCCAACGAGCCATGCTCGGTCTGCGCACTGATCTCATGGATGCCTCTCAGCCATCCAGTGACCGTATCGAAATGATTGAGGCACTGGCCCAGGTCAATGACCCTCAACTGCCTGGTATGCTGCTTACTCTCATAACCGATCGATCGGTGCGATCGGAAGTGATTCGCTACCTTGGTCGCTACCAGCAAGAGGAAACCCCTGCACTGCTCTTGTCTAATTATGATGGATTTTCTGCGGTGGAAAAACAGCGTGCTCTGAGCGTATTGGTTTCCAGAGTACCCTATGCGGTTGCCTTGCTTGATGCCATGAGCAGAGGCGAGGTGCCTCGCACTGACTTAGCTGCTGCATTGATTCGAGACCTCCGTAATCTGAAACATGAGGGAGTGGATCGACGACTGACAGCCGTTTGGGGTGCTTTTAGGGATGTGCCTGCGGACAAGCAAAGTGAAATTGAACGCTACAAGCAGATCTATTATGCCGGTGGATCGACGCCAGGTGATGCTACCCGAGGGCGTGCTGTGTTTGCCCGAGCTTGTCAGCAATGTCACACGCTATTTGGCACGGGGGGGCGAGTCGGACCGGATATTACCGGTTCAGACCGAGCCAACTTGGATTATATCCTGCAGAACATCCTGGATCCCAATGCTGTGATCCCCAACGATTATCGCAGTTCAGAAGTTGAGACCACAGATGGGAGGGTGCTGACCGGTGTCATTCGCGAGCAAACCGCCTCATCGCTCCGATTGGCGACACTCACCGAGGAATTGGCCTTACCCATGGATCAAGTCGCATCGGTTCAACAGACTGAATTATCCATGATGCCAGAGGGCTTACTGACTCCTTTCAATGATCAGGAAGTCCGAGACTTGCTCTACTACCTAAGGCAACCCGCTCAGGCCCCTTTGCTTGCCACGCCAGAAAACATTGATCTCTTTTTCAACGGTCGAGATCTGACTGGCTGGAGTGGGGACACCGATCTCTGGCGCGTCGACAATGGTGAAATCGTGGGTCATACGGATCAAGGCCTCCAACACAATGCCTTCCTCAAGAGTGAAATGGTTTTGAAAGATTTTCGCTTCATTTTTGAAATGAAGCTCACGCCTGATTCGGAAAACAGTGGGATTCAGTTCCGAAGCCAAGCAGTTGAGGGAGGCGAAGTCAGAGGTTATCAAGCCGATGCTGGAGCTGGGTGGTGGGGCAAACTGTATGAGGAACTTGGGCGTGCCCTACTGTGGGATAAACCAGGGGATTCTCACGTGAAAAAAGGGGAATGGAATCGCTATGAAATCCTGGCTGTTGATCACCGCATCCAAACCGCCATCAACGGCAAGCGTTGTGTTGATCTGAATGATCCAGAGGGAGCCACCCAGGGCCTGGTAGCATTCCAGCTTCACTCAGGTGGTCCCATGGAGGTGAGATTCCGTCAGATGACCCTTGAGATCGATCCCAAGCCATCGCTTACGACCATTAGGTGAGTGCTTGGCCGGCCACCTAATGAGGAAGGGTCCTTGGTGACCAATCCACTTGCATGTCCTGAAACTGAGGGCACATTGAGGGCTGTGGCAGTCCCGGTGCCGCTGCATGTCGATAATTGTCAAAGAACCCACACCTAAACTCATGGGACAGGATTGGATTCGTATCGGAGGTGCTCGCGAGCACAATCTGAAGAATATTTCACTGGAGATTCCTCGCAATCAACTGGTGGTTTTCACGGGGCTAAGCGGTTCAGGTAAATCGTCCCTTGCTTTCGATACGATTTTTGCTGAAGGCAGGCGTAAGTATGTGGAGTCGCTTTCTTCCTATGCTCGCCAGTTTCTGGATCAGATGCAGAAGCCTGACGTGGATTATATTGAAGGTCTTTCTCCGGCAATCGCCATCGAGCAGCGCTCTGGTTCAGGCAACCCGCGCTCGACCATCGCCACGACCACAGAAATATATGACTACCTGAGGTTACTCTTTGCTCATGTCGCCCAACCACATTGCCCGGAAACGGGTAAGCCTATCACCCATCAGACAACCTCTGAGCTGGTTCAGGAAATCATGGCGCTTGAGGACCAGACTCGCTTGATGCTCCTTGCTCCCATTGAGCTGCCCGGAGAAGCTGACCCCAAGACTGTGATTGAGGACCTGGCACGTGAAGGCTTTCTAAGGATTCGCCTTGAGGGTCAATTCATGGAAGTTCAGGAAGCAAGGGACCAGGTATTGTCAGGTAGGCTGGAGGTCGTGGTTGACCGTCTGATTATTTCGGACAAGGCAAGAGTGCGACTAGCCGATTCGCTGGAAACGGCCTTACGGCTTGGGAAGGGAATCGTTCACATCCTCCTCCAATCTCCTGAGGATAGGTCTCGGGAGCATTGGGAAGAATGGACCCGTTCCAATCGACTTTTCAGTCCAGACACCGGTAGGACATACGAACGACTTGAGGCGAGACATTTTTCATTCAATGCTCTTAGTGGGGCTTGTGAACAGTGCCACGGGCTGGGGCAGCAAATGCAGTTTGACCCCGAGCTCATGGTGCCCGATCCCAAGAAGTCCCTTTTGCAGGGGGCTCTTTTACCTCTAAGAAAAGTTGCCAAGTCCCAGATACCCTACTACGACCAGCTTCTCAAGGATTTGGCAAAACATTATCGTCAATCCCCCGAGGCTCCATTTAAGAATCTTAAGGAATCATTCAAACATCAGCTTTTCTACGGAACGGGTGAACAATTGATCGCCTTCAAGGAGGGAAAGCAGGTTGTTGAAAGATCCTTTGATGGGATCATTCCCATGCTTGAATCCCAATTTGAGGAGAGCGAAAGTGAGACCACACGCAATCGCCTCAAGGGATACATGTCACCTGTTGCCTGCGATGCCTGCCGAGGGCTTCGGCTCAAGCCAGAAGTGCTGGCAGCCACATTGGGTGCCCACCAAACTTTGCCCTCCAATGGCTTAGTCAAAAGATCAGACGGCTGCGTGCCTGGTCTTTCCATTATGGATGTGTGCCAACTCACCATTGACCAAGCCCATGAGTTTTTTCAAAGCCTCAAGCTCAGTGAGTTCCAGTCCAAAGTAGCTGGGGACCTGGTGCGGGACATCTTGAGCCGACTTCGCTTCCTAGTGGAAGTTGGATTGGGCTACCTGAGCCTTGATCGAGAAAGTGGTAGTTTGAGCGGAGGTGAGTTCCAGCGCATTCGACTGGCGACCCAAATAGGAGGTGGCCTGGTGGGGGTGATGTATATTCTTGATGAACCGAGTATTGGATTGCATCAGCGAGACAATGATCGGCTGCTTGAAACGCTTATCAGGCTTCGAGACTTGGGTAATTCGGTTCTTGTGGTTGAACACGATGAGGACACCATCCGAAAAGCTGATTACCTGGTGGATGTTGGGCCCGGTGCCGGAATACATGGTGGCCAGATTGTGGCTCAGGGAACTTTAGATGATCTCATGCGAAATGAGAATTCCTACACGGGTAAGTATCTCTCTGGGTTTTACAGTATCTCGGTGCCATCCCAGCGCGTAGAACCAAGCCATGACAAAGGCTGGCTTGTAATCAAGGGGGCAACTGAAAATAACCTCAAGGCTCTGGATGTGAGGATACCCATGGGACTGATGACCTGCGTGACGGGGGTCAGTGGTTCAGGGAAAAGTACACTGATTGATGATATCCTGCGCAAGACACTCATGCGCAAGTGGTATGGTGCCAAGGATCGTCCAGGTAGGCACCAGGCCATCTACGGGGATGAAAAATTTTCCAAGATTATCGTTATGGATCAAAGCCCCATTGGTCGCACCCCTCGGAGTAATCCAGCTACCTACACGGGAATTTTTAATCAAATCCGAGAACTCTTTGCTCGGTTGCCAGCTGCTCGTATCAGGGGTTATGAATCCAGTCGATTTAGCTTCAATGTCAAGGGTGGGCGATGCGAGCGTTGTCAGGGTGATGGCATGATCAAGATCGAAATGCACTTCCTTCCCGCGGTATACGTCGAGTGCGAGGCCTGCCAAGGCAAGCGATACAATCATGAAACCCTGGAAATCCAATACAAAGGTCGGAACATTGCAGACGTATTGGATTTGACGATTGATGAGGCAGCGAATTTCTTTCGAGCTGTACCTAAGATTGCCGAGCCTGCCCTCACCCTTGCAGAGGTGGGGTTGGGATACCTCAAACTAGGCCAATCGGCTACCACCCTCAGTGGTGGTGAAGCTCAGCGGGTCAAGCTGGCAGCCGAGATAGGCAAGCGATCCTCGGGCAGGACCCTTTATCTATTCGATGAACCGACAACTGGGCTGCATTTCCACGATGTGGCCACCTTATTGGCTGTGATGCATCGTCTCAAGGCAGCTGGCAACACGCTGGTCATCATTGAACACAACCTAGATGTGATCAAGACGGCTGACTGGGTGATTGACTTGGGTCCCGAAGGCGGAGCGGGTGGGGGAGAGTTAGTGGCTGAGGGTTCTCCCGAGGATGTGGCGCAAGTTGATGCCAGTCACACAGGGCGCTACCTGCGTGCCGCCCTTGGACAGCAAAGCTCATGATGGAGCTTGCCGTGCTCAGATGACCCATTCACAGATGATCCTTAAGCCAGGCATAGCAACCATGAAGAAAACCTTAACAACGCTCTTTCTGATTTTTGGATTGAATCAGGGGTCACTGATGATGATCCAAGCCCGGGCGCAACCGCCTAACATACTCCTTATTTTAGCCGATGATCTTGGGTTTTCCGATCTTGGCTGCTACGGGGGTGAGATCCAGACCCCCAACCTGGATAGGTTGGCTTCCACTGGGGTCCGGTTTTCTCAATTCTACAACACCGCTCGTTGTTGGCCTACCCGTGCAGCCTTGTTAACAGGGCATTATGCCCAGTCTATCCGCAGGGATACTGTTCCAGGGGTTCGTAGCGGAGCTTCTGGGGTCCGTCCAGCCTGGGCAAAGCTGCTACCAGAGTATCTGCAACAAGCGGGCTACCGTTCCTATCATTCTGGAAAGTGGCACCTAGATGGCATGCCCATGGCAAGTGGATTTGATCGTTCCTACTACCTCAAAGATCAAGGGCGTTTCTTTTACCCAAAAGAGCATTGGTTAAACGATAGGCCTTTGCCCGAGGTTTCACAGGATGCCGACTACTATGCCACCACCGCGATTGCAGATCATGCGATTGAATGTCTCTTGAATCATGCCAAGCATCATGTCGCCCA
>JALRAZ010000136.1 GCA_023257935.1 Verrucomicrobiota bacterium | reverse complement strand
CGTGTTGCGGGATAAGCTCAACGGCCCTGAGTAAATCATACCAGAAGTCGCGGTGGGCTCGGAATCATCGGTCGTGTATCGAATTTGAGCCCCTTCCACAGAGGATGACAGCGCTACCTCGATGGTTTGGTCATAGAAACCTCTTCCGGCACTAAAATGCGGGTCAGGCAGCATCCTGGTGAGGATTTCTCCTCCATTGGCAGAACCTGGGCTGGGAGAAGCAAAGTAGACCAACGAACCCGCATCATGCCGGCCATAAGAAACATCCATTCGCTGTTCAGGAAACTGATCACCCAGATCACTGACAAGTTGTCGAGGGAATTCTGGACTATACAAACCGAGGAATTCCCCGGCTCGGCTGAGTTGAAAGTTGGTGTGAGGTCCGTCCCCAAGGCGTCTTCCGGGACGGTCCTTAGCTGAAGCAAAAACTAATAGGTAGGACCTGGGGGCCATGGTCACCTCACCAAAAACCCATTGATCTGGCACCGCAGGATGATCACTCAAAGCCCAACCCTTGAGCGAGACCTCAAAGGGGTTGCTGTTGTGGAGCTCAATCCAATCAACCCGCTCACGATCATCGTCCAGCAAGCCACTCTGATTGGATGCCATGATTTCTGAAATCATCACACCCTGATAGGACACCTGTGCGTCAACATCGTGATGCCAACTATTGGCCTGCATCGCATTGGGTTCAGAGGCATGGTCCTCAATACCGTGATCCATTGCCCAACTTAAATTCACTGATCCCTGGGAAAGGGGATCGAACACAAAGCGATATGGCCCTGCGCCAATTCCTTCCACCGAAATGGCTGGGATGCCGTTGGCCAGCAAGTCCCCCGCATCCACTCCCAACACAGGTTCGGAAAAAAGCACCTCGACACCCTCAAACTTTTGGATCCTCTGCCCTGGAGCCGGGAAAGTGCGAGCCACATAAGGCGCACTCAGATCCAGCAACTGATACTGCCAAGTCTGATCAGGCGCTGTGACATCCAAAACATTGGGAACGCGGGCCAGATCCTGAATGCCTGCATCAGGAACCCAGCCTAGGGTAAAAGGGCCCGCATCAGGCGAATCAAAGACGAAGCGGTAGGACTCACCTGTTCCACTCACCTGGATTGCTGGTTGACCATTCAAGGTCAAATCTCCCGCATCCACTCCGGTTACTGGTTCGTTGAAAACAACATCTACACCAGAGAAAGATTCAACTAAACCGGGAGGAGGATCCAATGAAATCACTACCGGTGGCTGCGCATCGAGCGTTTCATAAGAAAGTTCGGGATGCAGCATGAAGTCACTGCTTCCTAGGGTGGTATTGAAACCTTGAATGGCGATGAGATTTTCACCAGGGATCAAATATTCAATGGCCTTATCCAGAGAAAAAGTTTCAAACACACCTGACTCATGACTGGCAGTGGCAAGGCTTTCGAGTTGAATGGCATTGGGCGCATTGACCTGGTGTGTAAGCCTTCCATTAATCCAGAGGGCAAAACCATCATCATAGTCCATATGCAGGTTCAGCGCCTCGATCTGTTCTGGATCGGTCACCTGAAAGCTGCGGCGAATAAAGAAAGTGGAAAAAGTGTTCTGCATACCCTCGATGAGGGTACCGCCTGAACCATCTCCATAGCGAAAGGGAGCCGATCCCTTCTGCCAGGAGGCATCCACAAAACCTTTTTCGACCCAGAAAGGCGCCTCAAGGGAGGGAGCCTCCAGGCCGGTCCAGTAGGACCAGGTTGCCTCGGTGGGAATCAATACGGCTGAGTGGACACTCGAGACACCTGCCGCCAACCCGAGCCACAACGATGCGATGGAAAAAAGGGCTTTTCGAGTCATC
>JALRAZ010000065.1 GCA_023257935.1 Verrucomicrobiota bacterium | reverse complement strand
CGGGGTCCAAGCTCTCAATACGCCTGATGAGCTCACTCTCATCGGGTTGGTTGGGTGAGATCATGAGGCGCCCCGATGAAGCCGTTTCCTTCAAGTCTATCTCCTGATCCAGGCGGAGCGATGCCTTACGGGCCTGCGCATCGGGTCCATGGCACTGAAAACAATTGTCTGACAGGATGGGGAGGATGTCTCGGCTGAAAAGAATGGGGGCTTCGGTCGCCGCCAGATCGTTTGCCACGCACCCCATTAGGATCCCAAGTCTTAGGGTTATTCGAATGCAGACATGGTTATAAATAAGACTCATGCGCAAAAAAGCGACCACCGATAAGGTGAAATTCAGCTGATTAGGGAGCATTCTAAGTGGTGCCGGAACCCACTGCAAGGGAGCATTTCCGTGAGTATCAGGAGAGATGCTTGTCAGCAGCATGGGATATCCCGCAGGGCGACTCAAACAGGGTCGACATCAAGAAAAAGGGCCGGGAGAGAGTTGATCTGCTCCCGGCCCAGGAAGGCCGCCACTTCCGCTGCTTTGCCAAGCAATGAGTCACCAGACTGGAAACTCCTACTTGACCTAGCAGCGAGGCAGTTTTTTAGCTTTTGGTTCGGGTGCGAGCCCCCGGCTTGGTCACCTTTTTACGGGTAGCTTTGGCCTTGGTAGGGGTGGTTCCCACCGCTTTGCTGGTTGTTTTTCCAGCTGCTGTTTTCTTCTTGGCTGCCCCTGCCTTGCCTGTCGCCTTCGTGGCGGAGGCAGGCTGCTTGGTTGCGGCCCGTGTTCGCGAGCGACTTGAGGTGGGTCGGACAGTGGCCGCCACTTTTTTGGCGACTGCGTTCTTCTCCTCCTCATCCCGCCATTGCTTGGCTGCCAGACGTTCCCCAAGGATGCGTTCGGCTTCGAACCAGAATGCGTCCTCTTCTCCCCATGGACGTCCTTGTTTTTCCCAGAGGAAATAGGCCTGCATGGCTGTTTCCTGATAGGATGGTCTTTGGGTGGTTTTTGCTGTAGCGATCATGACGCGACAATGCCTTTCATGGCCTTGATGTTCAGAACTATGAGTTCAAAAAAAAACACCAGTGGTTCATGGAATCCATGAACTACTAGTGTTCGTCCAACTGCTGAGGTGCGACCTGATCTACCCTGATAGCCCCTGATCTGATCTCAAAATCAGCGTTCTCTTTATAAAACCAAGGAGCAGCGTAAGTCAAGTTGACAATGCCTCGGGCATGGGGATTCAGCTCAGCAGAGGCTGCATGACCCGGCCTTTAATATCTGTCAGTCGATAACGTCTACCCTGATAGCGGAAAGTGAGCTGTTCGTGATGGATGCCTAATTGATGCAGCATGGTAGCGTGTAAATCGTGCACATCGACTGGATTTTCCGCCACATTGTAGCCGAATGGGTCGGTACTGCCATAGGTGATGCCACCTTTGAATCCTCCTCCAGCCACCCACTGAGTGAAACAGCGGGGATGGTGGTCACGGCCGTAGTTGTCGGCACTCAGCTTGCCTTGAGAGTAGTTGGTGCGCCCGAACTCTCCACCCCAGATAACCAAGGTATCTTCCAGCAGGCCCCGCTGCTTGAGGTCCGTGATCAGGGCTGCCGAAGGCTGGTCTGTTTCTTTGCACTGTTGTCGGATCCCTCCTGGGAGCCCGCCGTGCTGATCCCAACCTTGATGAAAAAGCTGAATGAAGCGCACTCCGCGCTCGGCCAGTCTTCTAGCCAATAGACAGTTGGCAGCAAAGGTTCCCGGTTTCCTGGCATCTTCTCCATATAGATCCAAGGTGGCCTCACTCTCGCCGCTCAGATCCATGACTTCTGGGACTGAGCTTTGCATGCGATAGGCCATTTCGTATTGAGCGATGCGGGTGGCAATCTCAGGGTCGGTCTCGCGTGCCATCTGCCACTGGTTCCATTCTCTCAGGTTGTCGAGCATCTGGCGTCGTTCCTGGCGACTGATTCCTTGTGGGTTATCCAGGTAAAGCACTGGGTCGGCTCCGGCCCGAAAGGGAACCCCTTGGTGGACCGAGGGCAGGAATCCATTACCCCAAAGTCTTGAGTAGAGTGGTTGGCCACCTTTGTTGCGGGTGATCAATACGCAGAAGGCTGGGAGGTTCGCATTTTCCGATCCCAGTCCGTAGCTCAACCAGGATCCCATCGAAGGCCTGCCAGCAATTTGTGAACCGGTTTGAAAAAAAGTGATGGCCGGATCGTGATTGATCGCATCGGTATGGAGTGATCGGATCAGACACAGTTCGTCGGCAACCTTGGAGGTGTAAGGAAGCAATTCGCTGATTTCATTGCCTCCCTGGCCGTGCCTGGCGAACTTGAAGATGGATCCGGCAAGCGGCAAGCTTGACTGATTGGCTGACATGCCTGTCAGGCGCTGGCCCTGCCTGACGGAGTCCGGCAACTCTTGCCCGTGCATGGTCCTCAGCAAAGGTTTGTTGTCGAACAAGTCCAGCTGCGAAGGCCCACCACTCATGAACAGATAAATAACCCGCTTGGCTTTGGCTCTGTGATGTTGTCCCTTGCGCTGCACTAAGGGGGTGTCTTGTGTGGCCTGGCCCTGCAGGAGATCCTGCAAAGCCAGCGCCCCAAGCCCCATGCCTGAGCGGGCCAGGAATGAGCGCCGCGAGGCAGGGCAGTGGTGGAGAGATGGTGTCATGGTGATAGGTTCAGGGATGCTGACTGGGGGTGATTATCTTCGAACGATGGCTTCGTCAAAATTGAGGATGGCCAGTGAGACCGCGGTGAGGGCTCGCAGAACATCGAGTTCCAGCCCATCCTTCCAAGCCAGGGTGCCAGCTGCTTCAACTCCTTGTCCCGGTTCGGTGGCTCCCGAGGAATGCAGGCGCTTCTGATAGATGCGCTCGAGCCAGACAAATTCTTCAGGGTGTGGGTGGCGACTTAGCACGCACTGCATCCCAAAATCAATCTGTGCCCTAGGATCTCCTGGGTGGGATTCGAGCATGCGCTGGGCAAGCATGCGTGCTGCTTCCACAAACTGTGGGTCATTGAGTAGCACCAGTGCTTGCAAGGGTGTGTTGGTGGCACTCCTTCGCGCCACACAGTCTTCCCGGGTGGTGGCATCAAAAGTCAGCATGGCAGGTGGTGGGGCCGTGCGTTTCCAGTAGGTGTAGAGGCTGCGACGGTGCCGTCCTTCAGCCTTGTCAGCCTGATAGGTCGAACCTGAGACTTCTTTCCAAACCCCAGCAGGCTGATAGGGTTTGACACTGGGTCCACCTAGTTTGAGTGACAAGATGCCCGCGGCACTCAATGCCTGATCGCGTATCATTTCGGCCATCAGCCTCAGCCTGGGTCCCCGGGCCAGCCAGGTGTTGTGGGGATCTATCTCGAGGGCTTCTGCCGTGGGGCTGGAATCCCTACGGTAGGCTTCTGAGGTGACAATGAGCTTCATCAGTCGTTTGACGTCCCACCCCTGTTCGATAAACCAAGCGGCCAGCCAATCGAGAAGCTCGGGATGGCTGGGCTGGGCCCCCTGACTGCCGAAATCCTCAGGCGTGACCACCAGGCCCTGACCAAAGCACATCTGCCAGAAACGATTCACGACCACTCGGGCGGTGAGAGGATGCTCGGGATCAATCAGCCAGCGCGCCAGCCCCAGGCGGTTGGGCGGTAGGTGTTCGGGGAAGGATACACGCTGCGAGCCCTCCATGCTCGCCAACAGCGCACACAAGAGCCGTGCCCGCATCCTCGTCATGGGCGGCACCGTGGTCGTATAGCCCGAACCGATGTGGGAAGGCGCAGTTGGCGCCGGAACTGTGCGCAAAGTCTGAACAGATTCTGCACTGAGACAAAACACAGGACCCCACCGGAGTGGGGTCTTGCGGTGCTGCAGTCATG
>JALRAZ010000524.1 GCA_023257935.1 Verrucomicrobiota bacterium | reverse complement strand
GAACTAGAACCCGGCAATCTTCCCGTCATTGAGACGCACAATGCGATCGGTATGACTGGCCATGGCCTGGTCGTGAGTTGCCATGAGTAAGGTGAGCTGACAGGCATCACGCAACTCCAACAAAAGCTCGAGGATGCCTGAACCACTTTCAGAATCCAAATTCCCAGTAGGCTCATCAGCCAGAAGTAGGACTGGCTGATTGATCAGCGCTCGAGCGATGGCCACGCGCTGCTGCTCCCCACCAGACAACTCGTAGGGGCGATGGTCTAAGCGATGCGACAGGCCAACACGTTCAAGCCATTGCCTGGCAAAAGCCTGGGCCTGCCGAGAAGATTTCCTGGCAATGCGAGCCGGTAACGCCACGTTTTCAAGGGCATTTAATTCCGGAAATAAGTGATAGGCTTGAAAAACAAAGCCAATCGATTGGTTCCTAAATCCTGAAAGCCTGGTCCCTGACATGCGTGTCAATTCCCTGCCCTGAACCTCAATTAACCCCGAGTCAGGACTATCTAAACCACCCAACAAGTGCAACAGGGTGCTTTTACCAGACCCCGAAGCTCCCACAATGCTCACAAACTCCCCTGGCATGATTTCCAGATCGATACCTTTGAGCACCTCAATCTGTTTGGCACCCAGGGCATAGGACTTGGTCACTCCCCTGGCCTTCAGGATGGGATTCGTGATGGCAGATGGTTCAGTCATGGCGCAGCGCTTCCACGGGTCGCAGCCTTCCGGCATTGATGGCAGGGAACACTCCGGCCAGCACACAGATGATGAGACTGCCACCGCAGATAATCCAAAGGTCCCGCGGGTCCACCACCGCAGGCAGCTGGGCAAAGCCATAGATATCGGCAGGAAACAGGGAAAAGTCCATCGTCCGATTCATGAATGCCAGGAACTCATTGCGGTATGCAACCGCCTGCAAGCCGAGAAAAAGCCCGATGGCGACACCAAAGATCCCAACCACCACACTCTGGCTGATGAATACCATGACCACCTGACGAGAACTGGCTCCCAAAGCCTTGAGCATGCCAATTTCGCGAGTTTTCTGCACCACAAAGGTAATCATGGAACTGGTGATCCCGAAGGCTGCCACCAGCACGATGAAAAAGAGGAGAAAGCGAATCATGTTTTTCTCAACGACCAATGCATTAAAAATGGTCTGATTTCGCTCAAGCCAGGTCATGACATGAAAGTTTGGCCCGAGTTTTGCCATCAGGGAGGCCTTGACTGGTGCGGCCTGCTCTGGATCTTCTAACATCACATGAAGGCCGTGCACCTGATCCCCTAGGTTGAACAAATCCTGGGCATCATAGAGGGAGCAAACCATGCCGTTGGCGTTGTATTCGTAGTAGCCGATATCAAAGATACCACCCACCACATAATCGGCTGCAAGGGGCGCACTCTGACGCTCGGATTCATCCTTGCGAAGAATCTGTCGTACCTCCTGAAGCAGACTGATCGAATAGAGCGCCAGGGGGTCCTCAACATGGAGAGCAAGTCGTCGGGCCAATTCCGAGCCAATGAGTAGACCACTTTCATGCAGGGTCTCAAAATGCCCAGCAATCACACTCTGCTCGATTTCGCTCACTTCCCCGCTGGTCTCTGGATCAACCCCACGTAAATAGGGAGCTGCAATGCGGGCGTAATCCTCACCTTGCTGGGTTTCGATGACAACAGGGCCTTCGATGAATGGTGAAACACCTTTGATCGCCGGTTGTTGCCGAATGAAGGAAGCCAGAGAACGATAATCCTGCATGGGAGTACCCACCGAGCGAACAACCAGATGGGATTCGAACCCAATGATACGATCTCGAAGTTGGAGATCGAAACCGGTCATGACGCTGATGACCACAATGAGGACAGCCACCCCTAGCACCACGCCAATGATGGAAATCAGGGTGATGATGGAGACAAACGTCCTCCTCGGCCTCAAGTAGCGGAGGGCAAACAGAAGCTCAAATGGCAGGTGGTTCATCAATCTTCATGGGGGTAGCTGTGCCAGCCCCCCTGTTCAGGCCCTCAACTTATATCCGAGAGACCAGGAAAACCAAGCTCGATATGCCTTAGCCAGTCGAGGCACGTCTCGGATCTTCTACTTAAGTCCTGATACTCCCGGGATTGCATTTTGACTCAAATCCTACATGTTCGAGTAGAGAATGCGAAACGAAGATAAGAAAAAGGACCTACCCAGCCCGGAGGAGTTTCAGAAACAACTCTCCCAGTTCATGAAGGAACACTTTAGCGGCTTTCAATTTCCTGGATTCACCCCTGCTTCCCCTGGTAACACCCCAACCACAGAGAGTGAAGAACCGGTTGAGCGCAGCATCGATGACCTGAAATCCTTCGATTACCGCCCTAAGGACGTCAAGGCCTACCTCGACCGATACGTGATCAAGCAAGACGAGGCCAAGAAAGTACTCAGCGTTGCCCTGTGCGACCATTACCACCATGTGCGCCTGGCATTGGAAGGCAAGGAGGCTCCGAATTATGCCAAGCAAAATATCATTCTGGTGGGTCCCACCGGGGTTGGGAAGACCTACCTGATTCGCAGTGTGGCCGACTTGATTGGGGTACCCTTCGTTAAGGCCGATGCCACCAAGTTTTCCGAGACAGGTTATGTAGGTTCTGACGTGGAGGACCTAATTCGCGAACTCTATCGTCGATCAGACAATGATACCCAGAGGGCCCAATTTGGCATCGTCTACCTGGATGAAATTGACAAGATTGCCATGTCCCGCAACGAAGCAGGCTCGCGGGATGTCAGCGGCAGAGGGGTCCAGACCAACCTGCTGAAATTGATGGAAGAGACCGATGTGTCGATACGTTCGCCTCAGGACATGGCCAGCCAGATCCAGGCCATGATGGAGGCTCAAAAAGGAAAAAAGGCTTCATCAACCATCAATACCAAACACATCCTCTTTATCGTCAGTGGTGCTTTTGACGGCCTGGAGGCTATCATCAAGCGTCGCATCAGTGAGGCTACCATCGGTTTCGCAGCCTCTCGTCAGGAAACCATGGAATCTGATGAGATACTGGCCTCCGTGCAGACCAAAGACCTCATTGAATATGGTTTTGAGCCAGAATTTGTAGGCCGCTTGCCAGTCCGGGTTGTTTGTCACTCCCTAGGAGTGGATGATCTCTACCACATCCTGCACAGTTCCGAAGGCAGTATCATCCGTCAGTATGAACAGGATTTTGCAGCCTATGGCATTGACGTGCTTTACAAACCCGATGGCCTCAGACGGATTGCCGCCATCGCTGCAGAGGAAAAAACGGGGGCCAGGGGTCTGATGACGGTCTGCGAAAGGGTGTTTCGAAACTTCAAATACGAGCTACCCAGCTCTGAGGTCAAACGATTCGAAGTCACAGAAGCCGTTGTCGATGCGCCATCTGATGAGTTGGCCAAACTCCTCGCGGTCCAATCCGAGCGTGCCAGAGAAATGGGGTTGGCCATTCTAAGAGAAGTCACCACCCGTTTTACCGATTCCCATGGAATTGAATTAGTGCTCGAGCCCGAAGCTTGTGATCACCTCATCGACCTGGCGGTGGGTAAGGAACTATCAGTCAGGGAAATCTGGCAAGACCGTTTTAAGGATTACCAATTCGGTCTGAAATTAATTGCCAAGAATACCGGCCAGAAACGCTTCGTGATCGATCGTAAGGCAGCTGAAAACCCCGACAAACAACTCAGTGATTGGGTCGTGGCCAGCTATCGGGACCAGGATCAAGTCAGTGAGGAGCTGCCACCTTCCTCTGAAGCTGCTTCAATTGAGGGTGAGGACTCGGCTGCCAAAAAGCACTGAGATCTGGCGAAGCTTGCCAGATAGCTAGACAACCAGTCGCCTGCACGGGGTCATTCAGGCAGACCATGCCTTGCACCAAGCGCTCACGCTCATCTCGCCGGATGGGATGGGATGCCTGCAGTTGAGAAGCCCAAGCGGCAAAAGAAGGCTGATTGCTTTGCCTTAGTTGAGGCAAACTCAGGATCTGAAGGAGCCCAGCTGAACCGGGAGCATGCTGACGGGCAAGCTCGAGAGCCAATCTTCCCATCGTGTAGCGAGGGTTGATTTCAATCATGGGCTTGAGTCGCATGATCCCCGATGGGTCGCGGTAGATCGCCGCGTCGATGCCCATGGGGCCGGTGAATCCCGATGCCTGAATCCATGGCCATAGGTAATCACGGAGATTCTCGAATACCCGTTTGAGGCGGTCTGCCTCGCCCTGATGAGCGAATTGAGCCAGTTCATCGGGCATTCCCCTGAGGAAAGAAGGTAACCACAAGCTACCATGGTAGTGCCCCCGCGCATCAACCAGCAGATGGCTCCATCCCATTGGGCGAATCATTTCTTGTGTGACTTCCCACTGAACCGAGAAATCAATCAATCGATCCAACCAGGGTTCCACAAGCAGAGCTCCTTCCCTGGCCAAGGCATTACGGATCCATCCTCGTTGACGCGTGTCCACGCTGCTTTCCCAGCATCGAAGCATGTTGCCGCCTGCAGAGCCGTAGAGGGACTTGATCACCGAACGCTGATAGCCGGCCTCTCTCAACGATTCAATGTGGTCGAGTATCTCGCCTTCTTCACTCAAGCAGCGTCCCACTGCTTCGGAGGGAGCGAGCCAGTTTTCCTCGCCCATTTGTTCAAGGAATGCCCCGAGTCGTTTGGCAGACCAATCCTTACCGAAAAGCGGACGTATCTGAGAGTCCCATGCTGCACCGACAGGTGCATGGGAGTGACTGGCCTGAGCCATCAAGGACTCCATGGGATGCCACCCACACGGTGACCATGCCCATGGGCGCAGGGAATCAAGCTTGCGCTCACGCAATTCGGCATTAGGCCTGAGCACACCCTGGTCCAGGCATTCGGTCTGGGGGAGGGAAAACCCAGCATCTTTCAGTTCGACCAGGTATGCCAAACGAGGTTGTCGGTTCAGCAACACCACGTCCTCAGAACGACTGAGAAAGCAAGGTAAGGTTTCTAAGTCTTCCTGGATGGCCCGTTGCTGCCGATTAGGGGTGAAACCCTTGCCTGCCATCATGAATTGCTCGGCATAGGGATTGAAATAGAAAATCGAAGGGGTGCGTCCCTTGCTCTTGGAGTAGACGTAGAGACGTTGAATGAAATCATCCTCCATACCGAGTTGTTCGCGCCCTTGACGATTGAATGGGGAACCCTTGGCCCGTTGAGGCGAAAGGGGAAAAGTCAGCTGCCCCTCAAAGGCCTCCCAGTCACTCATGGCCGGATCCTTCCAACGACGGAACCATTTTAGCCCGTATCCTACATGGGCCATTTCATCGCGGTAGATTTGCTCCATGAGAGCCTGAGAGGAGGTGTCTCCAATCAACTCAAACCGGCTCGCAAAAAATTTGGAGTAGTCCAGGTTGGCTTGTTCAAAAGTCAAAGAGAGACGGCTCACATAATCCATCGGTGTGGCCATGGGCGCGATCATCTTCCAGAAATAACCATTCACAGGAAACTCTCCGAAATCCACCCCCAACTCAGCTAGACGCCTGACATAAAGTCGGGTGTGCTCCTGCTCATCCCTGAGCGTCCTGAGAATGCCGCGACGAAACGCTTTAGGTGCATCGGGAAACTTCAGGATCACCAAGGCCATCAGCTCAGTGGCCAGCAACTCATGATTCGCAAAAAAGTGCAGCACACGCGCTCGAGTCTTGTCCGATTCCAGGGTGTGAAGGGCCGGAAAGCTTGAAGCAGCACGCTGTTGACTAAAACGCAGGGCGCTTTCTCTTGCTGGCATCAAATCCGATAGGACTGCCGAACCTGGAGACTCATCAGTGAGTTGATCCGGGCAGGCGAGTTTGACCTCCAAACTTGGATTGAAAAGGATTTGTTCGGCCAAAGCTCTCAGTTCCATGACATCACCTTGCGTTCAATTTCAAAAACAGAGGAGGCGGAATCCAGCCACAGCCGAGAACAGATACAGGAGGGATTCAAAAGCTTTTTGAGGGATGCGATGAATGAGTCGCCTACCCAGAAAAATACCCAAAAAGATCCCCGGCAGCAGCGCCAGATCCAGCATCAAAGAAGCCGGATGGATGATGTCCAAGCCCGTCATGAAGGGCAGTTTGATAAGATTGACGAGCAGGAAGCAGCGTGCACCAATCCCGAGAAACACCATTTTTGGCATTTTTTGTACCAGAGCATAAATGGAATAAACGGGCCCAGCTGCGTTGGCCAGCATGGTTGAAACACCAATCACACCTCCAGATGCCCAACGGAAGACCATGGAATCGGGCAATTGCTGTAGGAAAGCCTGCTGGTAGTTACGGACCACTTGTAATGCTAGCATGAGGAGGATGATCAGACCGATGGAACGCCTGGCAGTGAGGTTGTCCATCCCGGCCAGGAGAAAGTAACCCAGGATGATCCCCAAGCAACTAGGAACAAGGATAGGCCAAACCTGGCTCCAGGTCGCATGGCGGCGAAACATGGGATAGACAGTCACATCACAAACAATCAGCAAAGGCAGGATCAAACCCACCGACTGTTTGGCCCCGAACAATTCGGCCATGACCAGCACATTGACCAAGGCCAATCCGGGAAAACCTGTCTTGGAAAACCCAAGACTGAAGGCACCCAAAAGCGCTAGCAACCATTGCGACCAGGATAGCGTGGCTAATTCCATCAATGCAGCTGAGCAAGCCTAGATGTGACGCGAATCGTCATGATCCTTCTCTTGGTAACCACTTTCCTGACGCTTGAAGTTGACCTCGTTTTTCTTGATGTAAGCCTGAAACACATCATCCGCGCTCATCCCAAGCACCTGGGCAAGACTGATCAGAAAATGGAACAAATCCACCACCTCAACCCGAGCATTCTGTTCATCAAAAGCCTGATATTTTGCCCACCACTTCCACGGCACGCTGTCAGTCAATTCGGCCAGTTCCTGACTCATCGCTCGAGTGTAATTGAGCACCCATTGGGTTTTTGCGGCCTCATCCATTGAGGTCGTATCAACACCAATTCGCTCATTGAGGGCCTTTTGCATGTCAAACAGGGCCCGAAGCTGATCCTTTTCCATGCGTCGAGGATAGGGTTTAGAGCCAAACCCTGACAATGGCAAATCATGGACCTCCAGATACCTAGCCACAGCCAATTCGCTGAGAGCCTGGTTTTTGAGCTGGGAATGATGGATACCATGAGGTATGTCCCATGCATGCTGGCAAGACGTGTCATACCCTGTTTGGACGTGCATGACGGACAGGTCACTCGAGGGGTCCAATTTGGAAAAGCCGAAGCAGGCGAGCTCAGGAACGTCGGAGACCCGGTGGAACTAGCCATGCGCTACAATGATCAGGGCGCCGACGAAATGGTGTTTTTTGACATCACAGCCAGCGCTCATGCCAGGGCCTCCATGGCGGATGTTATCCAACGCGCAGCCGATTGTTGTTTCATGCCCCTGACTGTCGGAGGCGGTATCCGCAGCGTCGAAGACATGTCCATCATGCTCAAGGCTGGAGCTGACAAAGTGAGTATCAATTCAGCCGCCATCGCCCATCCTGATTTGATTTTGCAAGGGGCACGAAAATTTGGAAGTCAGTGCATTGTCGTCTCCATCGACGCCAAAAAAACCGGTTCTGACCAATGGGAGGTCTTTTCCCATGGGGGGCGCAAGGCCACCGGTATGGATGCCATGCAATGGGCAAAACGTGCCGTTGAATTGGGGGCTGGGGAGATCGTTCTCAACAGTATTGACGCTGACGGCACCAAGGCTGGCTATGATCTGGAGATCACCCGCCGCATCAGCGAGGCCACATCGGTGCCGGTGGTAGCCAGTGGGGGAGCTGGCAACCTGGATCACATGGCCCAGGTTCTCGAGGAAGGCAAAGCGGACGCCGTTCTGGCTGCCAGTATTTTTCACTTCGGCGAATACACGGTGGAGGAAGTCAAACAACATCTCCAGAGCCGAGGCATTCCCGTGCGCCTGAACGCTGAAATAGCCTAAAGGTCGCCCTAAGACCCTTACCTAATCACTTACCTGAGTCATCCAGGCCCAACTGCTCGCGCAGGAAACCGGGTCGATCCGTGGTGATCCCATCGACCCCGGCCTCCATGAGACGGCGCGCGTCGGCAGGGTCGTTCACCGTGTAGGTATGGACCTCAAGGCCCTTTTCATGGGCTGCCTCCACAAAGGCTCGATCCACAGGACCACCATAGTACACGTCGATACCATCTACCTTTGCCTCCAAGGCCTTTTGAATGACCTCCTCAGGCTGAGGTTGCCATCGACCTGAAGACTCATCCTGCTTGAAGCCAGACAACCAAAAGCAATCTCGATCGGGAAACAGGCGCTTGGTTTTCGCGATAGTCTCCCAATCAAAAGCAATAAAAACGGTCTGCCTGGGGTGTAATCCGGAGGCAAGCACCACCTTCTCCAGATGTGGCAACACTTCAGACGGGCACTTGATTTCGATGAAAAGTCGCTTCTCTGCTGGCACCTGAGCCAGCACATCTTTCAAAAGAGGCAGGGGCTCACCCTTGAAGGCATCACTTTTCCAAGCACCCACCTCCAGAGACTGGAGGGTGGACCAATCTTGAGTGGCTACCTGAAGATCAATCCCCGCGGTTCGTTTGGTTGATTTGTCATGTATCACCACGATTTGTCCATCGCGCGTGAGGTGAATGTCCACCTCGGCTGCATCAGCCCACTGAACCCAAGCCAGTTTGACCGAAGCCACCGTATTTTCTGGAGCATCAAAGGAGGCACCTCGATGAGCGACCAGCAGTGGGGAGGCTCCGAGCTGAGGTAGTTGGGAAAGCATTGAAGGGATCATCAAAGCCAGGAATAGTGAAGTCCGAGCAAGAGCTAGCGTATTCAGGGACGGCGAGAACAAAGGGCATGGCTTGAAGGAGCTCATGGGCTCTGGATCATGCGCCTGCAATGAGTGGCAATCAATCTCTTTTGCCAACCTGCAAGGGAAAGTTGTCTCGTCCTCATTTTCCTTCGAAATCAAGGACTGTGGTCTTTGAAAGCACCTTGAATGTGTGTTAACTTTTAATTTTGGTCACTCCAATGGTTCCCATGTTACCCTTTCTCGCAGCCGCCAATCAAATCGAGTTTGTCTATGTCTGGACTGAGGCGCGCCCTGAAGGCAAGGCCATCATCATCGTGCTATTGGTTTTTTCGATCTTTGCATGGTCTGTGATGGCTTCCAAGGCCATCCAAATCCGCAGGGCACGTCGACTCAATCTAGCCTTTGATCAGGCATTCCGTGATCAGGCCAACCTGACAGACCTTTACAAGCGTCGCATCCCGGTCGAAGGTTGCCCACTTTTCAGTATTTACGAAATGGGTAACCACGAATTAGCCATCTGTCAGCAAAGACACGAAAGCAAGGGTGGCGCTCAAGGAATGATTTCCCTCAAGTCCATGGAACACGTCAAGCGGGCCCTAGAACGTGGTGTTGCCCAGGAATCCCTACGACTGGAGTCAGGTCTGATCCTGCTGGCGATCGCAGTCAGTGGCGCCCCATTCCTGGGACTCCTGGGAACCGTCTGGGGAGTCATGAGCGCTTTCGCTCAGGTCGCCAGCCAGCAGAACGCACAGCTCACTACCATCGCACCCGGAGTAGCTGGGGCCCTCGTGACGACCGTGGCTGGGCTGCTGGTCGCCATCCCATCGATGTTTGGCTACAACTGGCTTGTTCACAACATAAGGGTGCTCAGCGTTGAAATGGATAACTTTGCCCAGGAATTGGCATCGAAGGTCGAAACCGCCTTCATACCGGAGGACTGATCAATTGCTACAGCCCGTAATAGGATGATCGACGCTTAATGCTGTCTGCATCCCGCTCCCCATGAGACGCCATACACAGAAAACAGCCTTGGTCACATTGAGTGATATCAACATCACTCCCCTGCTGGATCTGGCTTTCGTGTTGCTGATCATTTTCATGATCACCACCCCGTTGATGGAACAAGGTTTGCGGCTGCAGCTTCCCAAAAGCCAGGTCACGGACGTGGCTCCTGACAAGCGCGATTTGAAAATGGTGGAAGTCAACCCTGCTGGGGAGTACTATCTTGAAACCTTGCCCATCACCTTGGCAGATCTGAAAAAAAACCTCGCCGAGGCCTTCGAGCAGAACCCCGAGCTTGTGCTGGTCATTAGGGGAGATGCCGAAGCCGCCTGGGGAAATATTTACGACGTCTTGGATGGTGCCAAGCAACTGGGGATGAAAAACATCTATTTCAGACACGAAGTCAAAGATTGAATATGGAAGTCTTTCAAAAGAAGTGCCTTATGGCTTCAGGTGGGCTTCACCTACTCTTACTGACCCTGATGCTGGTTGGTTCTGGCTTTCTGCCAGAACGCAAAGAGCGTGAGGATCTCATCCCATTTCAGATGATGCCGGCTTCCATGGTCGAATCCATGTTCGATGATCCAGCTGATCTGCTTGGAGCCGAGCCTCAACCAGAACCTGAGCCTCAGCCCGAACCCGAGCCCAAAATAGCTCCCAGCCCGGCACCGACTCCCAAGCCCAAACCCAAGCCGGCACCAAAACCTTCGATCAAGATCAGTACAAAAACTAAGCAGAATCCCAATCGCAATATCAAACCCTCGGTAAGCCGCCCGGCCCCTGCTCCCCAAGCCAGTCGCAATCCAGTCACCTTGAACCAGGCAACCCTATCGGTGGGCAAGGGCAGCCCTGTAAAAGGTCTCAAAACAGTGACTGGCAGCATGCTGGGACGCTATGGGCTGCTAGTACAATCGGCCTACGACCGAAGATGGGTTCAGCCATCTGACTTATCTGATCGTAATTTGAGCGTGCGGGTTAAGGTGGTGATTGGGCTCGACGGCTCAGTGGATTCAGCCAGCATCGTGGATGAGTCGGGCGTGTCCTCTCTGGATCGCTCCATCACGCAACTCATCGCCAGGGTCAAGCAGATGCCCCAACCCCCGCCATCGGGGGCCTCCCTGAGCCAGCGCACCTTCGTCCTGAACTTTAACATCAAGAAATGACCTGATTCATGCATTCAATCATTCCTAGACTCAACCAAGGGCAGGCATTACTGACCGGCAAATCCCGATTGCAAACTGTGTTGTGCCTATCACTCTTCCTGATGGGGTTGACCCTGACCCAGGCCGCACAGGAGCTGGACATCGATCGCTATCGTCAAGGGGAACGCGTCCCCATCCACATCAGCGGATTTGATTCGGCAACCATCGCGCCATTGGTTTTTGATCTGGAGATCCAGGGTTTTGAATCAACCACCAAGGAAAAGGCCGTTTTCGAACTGAATGCCTCCTCATCAGGAGACCAATGGCGTGTCCGCCTGGCTGATGCTCAGGGTGGTGCCAGTATTTTCTACCGAGGCTATCCTGGACCCGCAGGCAGATCGCAGGCACATGTCATTGCTGACGAGGTGGTTCAAGCTGTCTTTGGGACAAAAGGTATTGCCCAGAGTATGATAGCTTTTCGAGGGAAGTCCGGAGGCGTTTGGGAAATCTATGTGGCCGACTATGACGGCCACCGTCTCAGCCAGGTTACGCGCGATCAATCCCATGTCGCAGCACCTACCTGGATTCCTGGCAAACTGGGCCTCTACTACACTTCCTACAAAGTGGGCAGTCCCAACATCGTTTCTCACGACCTGCGCTCAGGGCAACGTACGCGCATCACACGCAATAGCGGCCTCAACACCAGTGCAGCCATTTCTCCAGATGGAGGCAAGGTCGCCATGATCCTGAGTAAGTCTGGGAGCCCTGATCTTTATGTGGCCCGCCAGGATGGCTCTGGCGAAGTTCGCCTGACTCAGTCCAGAGAGGAGGAGGCCTGCCCGACTTGGTCCAAGGACGGCAAAACCATCTGTTTCACTTCATCGGCCAGGGGCGGGGTACGTTTGTTCACCATCCCAGCTTCAGGCGGGAACCCTAAGCGTCTGACCACAGGCTCAGTCAGTGGCATGATCACCGAGCCTGATTGGTCGCCAGATGGCCAGTGGATCGCCTTCACCAGTATGAGCGGCGGCGTGGGATACATTTGCGTTGTCTCAGCCTCCGGTGGCCAGGCAGAAGTGCTGACACAGGGCGAAGACCCATGCTGGGCACCGAATTCGCGTAACCTCGTTTTCATGCGGCAGAAAAAAGGACGCAAGACATTGTCTTTGCTTGACGTGCCAACCAAACACGTCAAGGATATTCTGCAAACCGCAGCAGAGCAGTCGCAGCCCAGCTGGGCGAGATAGCCGATGCCCCGTTAGAAAAAATCACACATATGAATTGGCCTACCCTGATCGTCAGAACAGCCTTGGTTGTCACGCTAGCCACCCTTGCCGTCGGATGTAAGAAGGGTAATAAAAACCTCACCCCCATCCCTGGAGCAGGTGATGCCTATGCCGGTAGTGGCACAGGCGCAGCAGGAAGCATGATGCAGGGAGATGGTCTTGGCTCTGGGGACAGCCTGAATGGCGGCAATTTCCCCAATGGCAGTGACCTGTCTGGAGGTGGATATGGCCTCCCTGACGATCCCAACCGCTTTGCCGGTAAGGATGAGACCAAGCTAGAAACCGAAACGGTCTACTTCGAATTTGATCGCTACACCATCAATGCATCCGAACTGCCTAAAGTCCGACGCGTTGCAGGTATCCTCAAGAGCAAGTCTGCAGCCCTGCTGAGGGTCGAAGGCCACTGCGATGAACGGGGCACTGAGGAATACAACCGCTCCCTAGGCGAACGCCGAGCTCTATCCATTCGTGACATGCTTGTTGAAGAAGGTATTTCCCCTGATCGCATCACCACCGAAAGCTGGGGTGAGGATCGCCCAGCAGTAGATGGCAACGACGAGTCAGCACACGGCAAGAATCGTCGCGGAGAATTTGTGTTGCTTGAGTAGGGATTTCAAATCGACGGCCGTGGGCGTCAACAAACCCGATGGATGCCAAAATGGGTCTCCAACCATGGGCCTAGACCATTCAAAAGGCACAAGATGCCCTGTTTGCATGGTTGAATTAGATCCATCACCCATGATCTGAGCTAGCGGTAATTTGCCAAGACTCCCCGAAAGGTTGATGCAACTAACTGATCAATCTGCTTGAAAGGGGAACCAAGAGCCGCTTACATACCATCAATACCTTGGTCGAGGGACCCTCGGTCATCGCTCAACCAGGACGTCAATCAAGTCATTTTGCATCATGTTGTATCATAGCCCACTAGCCCTAATAGGCGGTCTTCAAGGTCCAGAACTCATCTTCTTGCTGATCGTTATCCTCGTGTTTTTTGGGGCCAAGAAACTGCCGGAATTAGCCAAAGGGCTGGGTCAAGGCATCAAGGAGTTCAAACGAGCTACTAAGGATGTACAGCAGGACCTGCACCAAGCCATGGAGGAAGACGTGGCCAGCTCCATGCCTCCCCGCAAGGTTCCCGAAGCATCCCCTGTTGAGGCCGAACCTTCCAAAGCCCAGGAAAAGAGCAGCCAAGTCGAGGGATAAACAGCCCAAAGTGAGTCAAAGCCTGGCGCCTAGTGTCTTCTTACGCTTTGGCATGAGCTGGCAATCTTAATCACATGAGCCAAGCCGACCCTCGCCCTGAGGAGGAGGTGATCGTGGATCAGGAATGGGATGACGAGGAGGGTGGTGGCCCGGTCAAAACCTTCCTAGAGCACCTCGAAGACCTTCGATGGACCCTGATCAAATGTCTGTGTGCCGTGGTGATCAGCATGGTCGTATGTTTTTCGATGATGGACAACATCATCTCGATCCTGACAGCCCCTCTCCGAGATGCCGAATCCCTTCGATTATCCAGCAAACAGCAGGTCGGATTATTTTTTGAGGGCGTTCGTCTGGGCAATGTGTCAGTCAACACGATCGCCGAAAAATATAACATCGAGCCTGATGCGGTAGACTCCATTCACAGCATTCAGCTCAAACCCATGCTCATGGGAACCAACTGGGTGATCAGCATGGACCCCAGCCTGGAGAACCCCATTGATAGCCTGGAGCACCGTCTCAAGAACTACAAACCGGTGGACGGATTCCTGGTGGCTTTTCAGCTCATGCTCTACGGAGGGCTAGTCATCGCCGCTCCTTTTGTCATCTTTTTCATCGGGCAGTTTGTGCTGCCTGCCCTCAAGATCCATGAAAAGAAGTTCCTTTACCAAACCACGGGATTCGGGGCAGGGCTATTCATGCTCGGGATTGCCTTTTGCTACTTTGTGATGATGAAGATTGCCATTGTGGCGCTTGTTCAATTCTCCAATTGGTTAGGCTTTTCGGCCGATGAGTGGAATGCTCGGGACTACATGACTTTTGTCATCAAGTTCATGTTGGCGATGGGAATCAGTTTTCAGCTTCCCGTGGTACTGCTCACCCTGGTCAAAGTGGGCCTGTTGGACTATCGCAAACTAAGCCAATTTCGTCCTTATTGGGTGGTGATCAATCTAACCCTTTGTGCCTTCCTCACCCCAACTGGAGACCCCTTCACCCTGACCCTGATGGCTTTACCCTTGCAATTGCTCTATGAACTGAGTGTTCAGATTGCTCGGGTCTGGGCAAGGAAGGAGCCTTCAGAGGAAGCTCATCCAGCCTAAGCTGTTGAAATAATAAGGGTGAGCCTCACAAATTTGGGGAGACAAAAACCTTTACATTCAGGGGCTTAACCTTAGTCTCCACCACTAACCGTAGTTTTGATTATGTTGAATTTCTCCAAGTCCGTATCGTTGGCAGCCATCGCCCTCGCTGTGATGGTTGTGGGTTGTGCCGGTCCTGAACAAAAACTGGGGCGTGGTATGCGCAATGCCACTGAAGTGGTTCGCTTGGGCGAGTTGCGTCGCAGCATGGAGCAAACCGCCATTTGGGAAAGTCCTGAGCGGTCTTACACCACCGGGTTGATCCAAGGTGTCAATCAAACCGTCAAACGCACAGCGGTCGGTCTTTATGAGATTGTCACTTTCCCAGTTCCCGATCATGGTCTGGGTGATTACAGCCCTGCGATGGTTTCAGATGAGGTCGTCTACCCAGATAACTTCACCCCGAATTTACTCTCTGATTCCACTTATGCGACCGACACAGCTTTGGGATTCAGTGGCGGTGACGCCCTGCCGGTCGTGGGTAGCCGTTTCCGTGTATTTGATTATTGATTCGGGAATTGCATCATTTAATTGCTTTGCCAAAGGGCGCCGACCACATGTGTTGGCGCCCTTTTTCATCGAGTCTTTACCGCCATGGAGTTTAAACGAACATCTCCTGCCAAAATCAACCTGCTCCTGAACATCCTTGGACGCCAATCCGATGGTTTTCATGCCTTGGAATCGCTCATGTTACCTCTGCCACTATGCGATGAGCTAACCTTTGAAAGCGATTGCCAAGAGCCAGGGATCGAACTCATTGTTTCGGATTCCAAATTGACTCCCGGCCCAGAAAACTTGATCCACCGAGCTGCCATGGCCTTTGAGAAGGCGACTGACATCGCCCAGCATTTGAGGATCAGGGTTCAAAAAAGGATCCCCATGGAAGCGGGGCTGGGCGGGGGCAGCAGCAACGCTGCCATCACCCTTCGCACCTTGAATGAAATTTACGGTCATCCTTTGTCTGCAGAAACCCTTCACTCGTTGGCCAAAGAGCTTGGATCAGATGTCCCCTTCTTCTTGCATGACCAGCCTATGCTGGCCGCTGGCAGGGGAGAAAAGCTACAGCCTGTGGAAAAACTTGGGGCTCTGGAAGGTAAAGCCTTACTATTGATCAAACCCCCTTTCGGGGTGTCCACTGCATGGGCCTATGAAAACCTCTGTCGGTTTCCCACCCATCTTAACGGAAAGCCAGGCAGAGCCAAGGAGCTAGCCCAGGCCCTGATAGACTCTGATTTAAGCCAGGTGAGTCACCTTTTTTACAACAGCTTGGAGGCTCCAGTGCTGGCTAAATACCCCTTGCTCGAGCTCATGCAGGACTGCCTTAGGCAAAAGGGTGCACGGGCCACCTTGATGTCGGGAAGTGGCTCGACAACTTTTGCCCTATTCGAGGACTCAGCGGAGGCGATCTTAGCTAAGAAAGCTTTGGAGCAAGCATTTGGGTCCCATCACTGGATCGAGATCTGCGCCCTCTAATTGGGCATTGAGTCAGGCCAAAAAGCAGGTGATGGGCTTCCACAAACCTCACCCTTGCTTGCCGGGCCCGGGGTCTGTGAGGCAGTGCCTTTTCAGGCCAGGATGTCATGAACAATGCTGGCTCCCTCAACTCCCGTGAGCCGCTGATCCAAGCCCTGAAAGGGAAAGTTCAGTCGCTCGTGATCGATGCCTAATTGATGGAGGATGGTGGCATTGAAATCATTCACATGCACCGGGTTTTCGACGATATTGTAGCTGAAATCGTCGGTCTGTCCGTAAGTGATACCCCCTTTGATACCACCACCGGCCATCCAGGTGGTGAAACAGCGAGGATGGTGATCTCGACCATACTGATCTCGCTCAATTTTTCCCTGCCCAAAAGTGGTCCGTCCAAACTCCCCACCGAACACGACAAGTGTCTCATCCAACAAGCCCCGAAGCTTGAGGTCTTTGATCAAGGCACTGGCTGGCTGATCCACATCATAGGCCTGACCACGGAGCTTCTTAGGCAAACCCACATGATGATCCCAACCACGATGAAAAAGCTGAACAAAACGCACATCGCGTTCGATCATGCGCCGAGCAAGCAGGCAGTTACGAGCAAAGGATCCTGTCTTGTGAACCTCAGGCCCATACAGGGCCATCACATGGTCTGGTTCCCCATCCATAGCCGTCAATTCAGGCACACTGGCCTGCATGCGAAAGGCCATTTCCTGCTGAGCAATGGTGGTTTGTATTTCGGGATCTCCCAGCTGATTGAGTTGTTCCTGATTGAGTGCGCTGACCAGATCCAACATCTTGCTTCTGACCTCCCGGCTGACCCCATCGGGATTGGAAAGGAAAAGAACAGGGTCTCCTTCGGGCTGCAGCGAAACACCCTGATGACGGGAGGGCAGGAAGCCAGAGCCCCAAAGTCGGCTGTATAGCGCTTGCACATTACCCGTGCCACCCGTCCAAAAAGCAGAATTGAGCACCATGAAGTCAGGGAGATTCTGATTCAGACTTCCGAGCCCATAGCTTAACCACGATCCCAAGCTAGCCTTTCCTGGTATCTGTGAACCCGTGCAAAAGAGTGTTTTGGCCGGATCATGGTTGATGGCATCAGTATGGGTGGATTTGATGATGCAGAGCTCGTCAACCACCTCTGAAAGATGTGGTAGCAGCTCGCTCATATAAATCCCATTACGTCCTCTTTGATGGAATGAGAACATGGAGGGTGCCACGATCTGTTCTTTGCCTCGGGTCATGGCGGTCACCCTTTGACCCTTGCTCACCGAAGGAGGAAGGGGCTGGTTGAACTGCCGATGCAGGTCAGGTTTGTAGTCAAAAAGATCTAACTGGCTGGGGGCACCAGCCATGAAAAGGAAAATCACCCGCCTGGCCCGAGGCGCAAAGTGCGTAACAGGGGTTTGTGTCCCGGCAAGCTTCCCCAAATAGAGATTGCCCAATACCGCAGCGCCCAGTCCCATGGCACCTCGACGTAGAAACTGCCTTCGGGTTTGGAGCTGCTCAAACGTCTCCAGAGGGTGATCTGATTGGCGGTCGCAGTTTAATTGGGAAGATGGTTTTTTCATGAACACTTGGTTGGCGGTGTCACTGCCTGTAACGAACCGTATCCAGATTAAAAAGGGAATGGGTGATCATGGTCCATGCAGCCAATTCGGGGGCTTCAAGGATCTCGCTTCCCGAAGCCAAATCAGCCAGCTGACGCGCGGCTGCTGGATCAGCGCCATACATGGTTCTGAAGGCATGGAGTGCCTCAACTAGGACCGTGATCTCCCGCTCACTGGGAATTTGGGTCGTCACCATTTCATGGGCCATGGAAAGCCTACCGAGATCATCGACCCCCTCCATGGCCACCAACTGATTTGCCAACTGAGCAGCGGCCTTGAAGAACTCAGGCTCATTCATCAAAAGCAGGGCCTGCAAAGGAGTATTGGTTCGTTCACGTCGGGCCACGCAGGCTTCTCGACTTGGAGCATCGAACAAGCTCATCTGTGGGGGTGGCAAGGCTCGCTTCCAGAAAGTGTAGAGACTCCTTCGGTAGATCTTCCCGCCCTCATCGGGTTGATAAGTCCGAGGATAAGAATTGGGCATGGCAACGATTTCCCATAATTTAGCGGGCTGAGGCGGTTTGACACTCTTACCCCCAATGGAGTGATTGAGGAGGCCGCTTACATGAAAAATTTGATCGCGTATCATTTCCGCATCCATCCGGTAGCGACTCCCTCGCGCCAACAAGCGGTTTTCAGGATCCATGGCCCGTTGTTCAAGGGTAGCCACCGAGTGCTGACGATAGGTCCTGGACATGACGATGTGCTTAATCAGTCGCTTGAGGTCCCACCCTGAATCCACGAATTCGCGAGCGAGGTAATCCAGGAGGGCGGGATGGCTTGGACGCTCTCCTTGAAGACCAAAATCTTCGGATGTCTTGACTAATCCTGTCCCAAAAAGTTGCTGCCAAAAACGATTCACAGCAACACGCGCAGTCAAAGGATGATCTGCCCGCGTCACCCAGCGTGCCAAATCCAGGCGACTGGGGGTGGCTGTGGCCGCATTGAGAGGAGGCAGCACTGCAGGCGTATCGCGCTGAACCTCTTGGCCATACTGGTCATAAACACCTCGCTTGAGGATATGAGCTGGGCGAATGGCTTCCCGCTCCTTCATGATCATCGCTGCGGGAACCGTCATCATCAGCTCATCACGCGCGACCCGAAGGGATTTTATTTGGCTCTCCATAGCTTGAAGACGCTGATTCTGTCTCGCTTGCTCCTCGGAGAGCGGTTGCTCAGTCTGATCCCCAACGCATGATGCTTCGGGTATGGTGGCCTTGAATGCAGCTTGAGCCTCACTCAGGTCCCCAAGCCGCCTGTCCAACTCCAGTAGCCGATTGCGCTGGGCGGGACTGGGAAGATCCATGTAGGGAGCCTGAAGCCCTCGCCTGAAATCCAGCCCGCTGCGACCACCGGTTTCAGGCTGACCATCAAAATTGTTGAAAAAAGCAAACAACTGGTAGAACTCGCGAGTAGAGACCGGATCAAACTTGTGATCATGGCAACTGGCGCATTGCACAGTCAGTCCGAGGAAGGCGGTTCCAAAAGCGGTCACCCGGTCCACCACATTGCGGGTAAAACTCTCTTCTGGAAGAGCTGTGCCCACATCGATGATTAAGTGAAGTCGATTGAAACCTGAGGCAATCAGTTGATCGGTAGACGCATCAGGATAGAGATCTCCAGCTAGTTGATAAGAAAGGAAGGCATCAAACGGCAGGTTGTCGTTGAAGGATCGAATCACCCAGTCCCTGTAGGGCGTCATATCTCGATAATGATCGTGATGCAGTCCATTCGTGTCGGCGAAGCGAACCAAGTCCAACCAGTATTTGGCCATGTGCTCCCCAAAGGCAGGGCGATTGAGATAGCGATCCACAAAATCCTCAAATCCAGCCTCACTTGGATCTTCCAACCACTGATAGACTTCTTCTGGAGAAGGAGGTAGCCCGGTCAAGTCCAAGCTGAGCCGCCGAATCAGACTACGCGGATCTGCTAATCCGGAGGGTTTCATCCCGCGTTGCTCCAGCGCATGACCTACCCAGCGATCAATAGGATGTTCCATCCAGTCGGAATCAGCCACCTCAGGCAGAGATCGTTTGATAGGGGTTTCAAAGGCCCAGAAGTTCTGATACTTGGCTCCCTGCTGAATCCAGCGGTAAATTAATCCTCTTTCGCGCTCATCTAGGGGCTGATGCTTGGATTCCGGCGGTGGCATTTGCTCATCTGGATCGGTAGCCACGATACGAAGCCAAAGTTCACTTTTCTCCGGTTCACCCGCCTCAATAATCCGGTAACCATCACGCTGGGCAAACGGGCCATTCTCAGCTGAAGCCAAATCAAGTCTAAGATCTCCCTTGATATGCTGCGCGTCGGGACCATGACACTGGTAACATCGCCGGCTGAGGATGGGCGAGATTGCTTGATCGAAATCGATTATTTCCCCCCCAATCGCATTGAGAAGCATCACTGAAAGAAGGGACGGCATGAATAGCCAAGCATTCAATACAGTCGTTCGATCTTGAGTCAATCGATTGTTCATTACGGGAGTTTCGGCCTTGCTGGCCGATCACAGGCCAAGTTAGGGCTTTGCTCGAGTCTCGGCAAGCAGTGACTTCCTGCAACAGATGGAGGGAGTTTCCAGGGCAATAGCCGTAGCCGACAAAAAACCTTGTGAGGCAACTCAAGGAATGCCCAAGCGCAGATCTTCCCTGTTGTAAGCGACTATTGACGTCAATGTCTGGAACAGGGCTTGGGCGGCGATTTGACCTTCTGAGTCAAGACGCGCTTGAATGGATTCAAAGGTGGTGGCATAGGCGGGTCGAGATTCTTGGCCGACAGCCAATTTTGCCCAAGCAAACGCCGTCACTAAATCCGAATCAAGACCTCCGTTGATCCCAAGCATCATGGCAAGGCGGTGCTGGGAGGGGGCATCGCCCCTGATGGCAGCGTCTTCGTACCATTGACGAGCCTTATCCAAGTTCTGCGAGATTGAGTCCGTGCCAGTTTCATGGAGGCGCGCCAGGAGGAATTGGGCATCAGGATCTCCATGGAGGTATTGCTCCCTCCGCTGTGGCAGTAGATTTTTCGTGTAGTAGGCTTTACTGCTGGAGCAAGCTCGCCCTTGGGTTGCAGCCCGTTCATACCAGTAGGCGGCTTCATCCAGATCCATAGCCACGCCAAGACTCGCTTCGTACATGAAACCCAGAGACGTCATGGCTTCAGCCAAGCCCATGCGCGAAGCACGCAGCATCCCATCAAAGGCTTTATCCAAATCTTGATCTATCCATCGGCCCTCCTGATGAATGACTGCCAAGTTGTAGATTGCCTTGGCTTCACCTTCATCTGCAGCCGACTGAATCAAAGCTAAACCTTCCTGGATTGCCTGTTCGGTGGGATTTGCCTTAAGCAGCGTCCACCCGCGCCTGTTTCTCTCTGCAGGTGTGTCAGCCGCGAGAGACTGAGTCGAGCTCAAGACGAGAGTCCCGTCGGCATTTCCAGATTGTTTTGGCGACACGGGACCACACGCACACAGGGAAAAAAGGACACACACCATCCATGAAATCTGCTTATTCAAGCGGATCACTCCCTCAACACGGCTGTGACTTGCCTCATCCCACAGCATGGGTTTGGGTTGTCTTAAGTGCCTGCCTGATCAAGCCAGAAGCAGAGGGTAGGCATGCTTCCATCCCTTCCAAATGATCATTGATGGTTCGGATGGCATTCCCGTTATTCCCAGTGAGAAGGCGGCGATAGAATTGCATGAAAGCTTCGCTGCACTGCTTTTCAGCCACACCAGGATGGAGTGCAGGCTGTTTGCCCTGAGACAATAGTAACATGATTTCAACCGCATTTTCCTGCGCATTGGTTGGATGAGGCGTGAATTCTGCATGGAAGGCTGCCGCCTTATTCCAGTGACCATTCAGCATCGCCGCCATCAAATAAGCATAGCAAATATCCCGTTGATCCTTGAAATATTTGAGCGCTTCAGTGCCCCAGTCAAAGGCAAAAGGCCATAAATGAGCGTCCTCCAGGGCAAATCCAAAACCAGCCATCCAAAAGTCCCTCATTTGGCCAAAACGTTCTACTTGGTTGGAAAGCAAGTCCAGTGCCTTCAGGGTTTCCTGCCGCTTTTGAAGGGCGTGGCACGATTCAAGCAAGTAGTCCAAGCGATCGGGACAGCGCTCCAGAGCGGCTGCATAGGCCGCTTC
>JALRAZ010000514.1 GCA_023257935.1 Verrucomicrobiota bacterium | reverse complement strand
CTGAACGCAAGCAAACTAGCCTAGAATCACGGCAAGCTTCTAGCATAACATATTCACTCTTATTCACAAGTTATGCACAGTGCCTTAAAAAAGCTTGCTAGCCGATTTTTCCATGGTAATGAGGGGATTTTAATGAGGCATGGATCAATCCGACGCGCCTCAACCAAACATTACTTTCTCCAATGGGAAACATGGGTATTCAACCGTAAATTTGGCTAGTTTGCCAACCCTCAATTTCAGAGATCTTTCCTAAATTTCTTGATTGACTGCTTCGACCACCGGTGTGTTGGAAGAAAATCGGATCACGCGAACTTGCTGCCCCGAATTGATCCTGCCCATGTCGCTCAAGACATCGACAATGGTATCTCCAAAGCGTGCTTTGCCGCCAGGAGCCAATGGGCTGATGGTTTCTCCCTCTGCACCCATTAGGGATTGTTTTCTGGACTCACCGGCTCGGTAGGTGGCCTCCCCGCTGGTTGTGGATGAGACCAAGCCTCGAAACAGAGGCGTTTGCGGTAGCAGACTGGCAAGCAAGGTGATCACGATAGCCGAACCGAGGAGTGCTATCAGGAGAGCCTTGACGGGTTCCACCAGCATCGATGAAGAAGGTAACTGCCAGAGGGGAAGGGTTGGATCCAAATCTACCATGCCCATCAGTAAGGCCCAAAACATGAGCATGGCCCCCACTAGTCCGACCACCATGGTGCCTGGTAGCACCAGAAGTTCCAGACCCACCATCAGCAGGCCTAAAAGAAAAAGAGCTGCCCATTCCATGCCTGACAGCCCGGCAACATAGCCACCAAGAAAATAAATCGCGAAAGCGACAAGGCCACCGATCCCAAGAAAACCAAAACCAGGTGTCTTAAACTCCAGATAGATCCCAACGATCCCAATGATCAGCAAGATAGAACTGATTTGATTGATCCAAGTCGCCACTTTTTCGGCACCCGTTGGTTCAATGCGGACTATCTCCACTTGGTCCAGATTAAGTTCATTGAGTAAGGTATCCAGTGAATCGAAAGTTCCCAGGCTCAATAAAGGCTTACCGGTTTCCTTGCTCACTTTTGCCGCCTCATTGTCAGTAAGGGTGAGGATCTGACCTCGCTCACTGAGCACTTCCCCGTCCCGGATCAATTCCTTGGATTTGTCGATCATCGCTTCGACGACTTCAGGATCGTGACCATTGCGCTCGGCGGTGGCCCTAATCTTCGCTGAAATGGCAGAAGTCATTTTCACTTCGACTGTGTCGGGCATTTCGCCGGCTCCTCCTCCTGGAGCCATCAAGATGGGAGCGGCAGCACCAATGACGCTCACCGGAGCCATGTAGATCTCCTGGGTTGCCACTGAAATGAAGGCTCCAGCCGAATAAGCCTTGTCGTTGACGTAGGTGATGGTACGCCCTTTGAATCGACCAATCAGCTCGATGATTTCCTCAGTGATGTCCACCCTCCCGCCATTGGTTTGCATATCCAGAATAAGGCATTGGGCCTCTGCATTGACGGCTTCTCGGACACCTCGTCTGACGAGGTAAGTCAGGGGGGGCATGATATCTTCGCGAATGGGAAGGATGTAAACGGGTCCCTCACTTGAGGACTCGGGCTCAACCTGGGAGGGGCTTTGTGGGGTGGCCAGAATGGGCCATAGCATGAGGCAGTTTAATGCTGTGAACTGGCAAAGAAGTCTTTTGAACATCACTCACCATGGTAATGGTGATGGGATGGCCCTGCAACCGTTCAATCTACAGGCCTTGCCAAGGGCGTGAGTCGCACCCTTCGATGATGGCTTCCCCTGGAGTTGTGGCTGTATTGCCCTCAAAAGGCATCCGGCGCTATCATGCCTTCTTTGATGAGCATGGCTTGCAT
>JALRAZ010000485.1 GCA_023257935.1 Verrucomicrobiota bacterium | reverse complement strand
ACGGCATTGTAGGGACCAGTCACCGAATCCGCACTCTTGAGCGTACCGGTGAACTCGATCACTACCTTGCCATCTTGCAGTGAAACTCCGGAGATAGCACCCTCATCTCCACCACCTGTATTGATCACAGGCTCGGTGAATCCACCCCCAATGAGGATCTCGACAGCATTGATAGGAGCTCGAGCTGGCGAACCAGTGGTAGGCTGCCCTGAGATGGCAATGCTACTGCCGCTCACATTCTTGAACACGATGAAGTCCCCTTCAGGACCTTCGATGAACGCTTCACCGAATGCTTCAGCATCGACATGTTCCTGGGTCACACCTTCGAAGGTGATAGGATTGCCCGCAGCCAAAGCCTGAACTTCGCTCTCGCTCAAAGGACGATTCCAAATACCGACATCGTCGATGTCCCCATTCCAGGTGCGGCCCAGGGCATCAGGGTTTTCACCGATCATGATGTTCTTACTATTTTCCCCAAGGTTAGCAGCGGTTTCATTGACTGCATAGACTTCACCATCCAGCCAGACCTTGGAACCATACCCATCAAGTCCTGCAGCATCAGCCACAGCAACGATATGGTGCCACTCGCCGATGCTGACATCGGCACCCACTGGAGTGTCTCCATTACCGCCTACCCAGGCAAAACCACCTTCACCGCCACGACGATGCAGTCGCCAGCGATTGGATTCACCATCTGCAATGAGTGCCTGCCAGCTCTTGTCAAAGTCAAGGGCTCGAAACCATGTCGAGACAGACATGCTCCCACCGGCAAAGGATAGAGCTGTGTTATCACCCCCCGTGATTTCCACATACTGATCGATACCATCCAAAGTGAGCGCTTTACCAAAGGGTGCGGAAGGCCCGTCGGTAAACCCAATGATATCACTACCACGCTCTTCGCCATCGTAGGTACCGAGTGAATCCAGCAAGTTCTGGTCATCAAAGTTCCAGAGAGCCACCAAGCCATCGGCAATCCCTGGGCTGACAGTGTATTCACCACCGCGTCCGTTGACCCCACCCTTGGTGTAAACGATCACATCATAGGATAGATCGGCAGGCAGGCCACTGATCACCACGGAATTGGGATCGCTGGCGTTGGTATCGATGTAGCCAGTCATCAGGATACCATCATTGCCACCACCATTGTTATTCTCCTCACCTCGGCCACGGCTGGACCAGGTGTTGGGTGAATTCCAGGTCACCGAAACAGACGAATTGGCAGCCTTGCCATTGGCATCAGCAGACAGGAAGGTTTCGGTGCCACTAGCACCCACCACGTTGTTCCAGACGCGGGTTCCAAGCACACCCGCAGCACCTGTGACAGCCGAGCCGCCTCCTGCAGGTTCATCGGCCCCAAGGTTGATGGCGATCACATTCCCTGCCACCAAGGGGTCGGGAGCAATGTAATCCACGACGGTGACGGTGGCCACCTCACTGGTGACCGACAGGGTCGGCACTGTGAGCACAGCCCTGTACTGAATACCATCATTGGCCTTGGTCAGAGGATCCGTCCTTAAGGTATCTCCAGTCTTTCCTGGTATATTCACAAAGTCGCTGCTTCCAGCAGGAGCGGACTGCCACTGAATATTGACAAAAGATCCATAAGCCGAGGCACCCGTCGCAGCGATGGTCAGATCAACCTTCATGCCATCTGGCACTTCCGTGTTGGCTGGCTGAGACTGGATGCTGATGTCGGCTCCGGTGGGATCAAGGTAAGTACCAATGAGGGAACCAGTCAGCGTGGGGGGATCTCCATCCATGGGATCTGGATCAGAGGTGCGAATCACCGTCGCGGCCACACTGTCCCCACCACCGCCCTCGGTGTGGATGGACTCCAAGTAATAACGCTCACCAGCGTTGAGCTTGATGTCCAGCGTTGGCCATTCGCTGTTGATGAAGTAATCCGATCGCTTGTCATCCACGATGCTACCACCCCCCACCGAAACCCAGTTACGAGCGTTAGACCAGCCGGCCTCCTGGGCAATCCAGAGCTTGTTGGCAGGGTCGTCATCGGTGCTGAGGTAGAGGTTGGAAGGATCATCACTGTTGGTGAAGAAAATGTAATTTCCCGTCTCGGGTGGCACGAACCACCCAACCAGCTGGTTGCCGTAGTCTGAACCACTTTCATTAGAACCATCTGGGCCATATTCCCAAGCTGGCTCCAAGGTCACAAAGTCAGGGCTATCAGGGAAACGTGGGTCATTCTGCAGACCGTCCAGCCCTCCTGATATGTTGTTCCAGAACTTGTGCAGGACGACACCTTCCATCCATATGAAGGAGCTGAAGTCCTGAGAAGCCTGGGTGAGCATGACATTACCTGACTCATCCTGAATGCCTCCCACCTCAAGGGTATAGGGAGTCCCTGGAGCCTGCATGGAGGTTTCCAGGATCACAGTGTGATGGTTGGGAGCAGGCATCACGGTGGCACTGGAAATAGTCAAGCCGCCAGAGAGGCTGTAATTGGATGGGTTAGAACCTGTGATCGCATCGACCGGCTCGGAGAAGACCACCTTGACGGCTTCAAAAGAATCCGAACCGTTCACCCGAAGCACCGTTGGGGCTAGGGTATCTGCTTCCAACGAGGCAATGTCCTCTCGATTGGTTGATACATCTCCAGAAAGACCAAGTTGATCATGGCCTGAAATGCTCGCTTGAGTCTCAAGCGGTGGCGCAGCCTGGGCCGCCGAAGCGGCCAGGCATGCCCCAACCACAGAGAGCATGATTTTGTTACGTTTTGATTTGTTCATATGTGTTCACTGTGTTGACTGACGGCACATCGACCCTCGGCACTTTCTAACCAGACCACCACGCAGGAAACATCGCACACGGTATTTCAAGATGCACTGCGAGCATGATCTCGCCGGTCATGGAGGCTTTTGAATGGCTTGGTAGCCATCCTGATGCCTCATGCCAGGATCTTTACGCACACCAAAAGACAATCCACTTGGGGTGATTGTCCTCAGGAATTGGAAAACGTTATGCTGTTTTGTGATAATCTGGAAGCCAAATTGTTCATAAGGAACACTTTTTCACTATTTACAAAACCTTGAATATTTGTAAGCGAAACAATCTCGGGAGCTCAATCAGGTCCATGAGCTTGAAAACAGAAAACGGGCACGGCAAAGCAAGATGCAGGCTGGCGGCCCTCAAGACCCTCAGATCTCCCAAACCTTACGAGATTGGTGAGACTGATTAGCCGCTATAAATGATGCACCCTAGGATCTTGCCAGGAAGGGTCCACCTCCATGTTGGCATTAATCCACAATGTAAAAGGCCTGGATTGACTCGAGAAGCACTTCGTAGGGAGAGGAGGCTCCAGGCACTGTCTCGTAGGGACCACTGAGTTGGGCCGCACGCTTGAGTTGCCCTGAATATTCAAGCATGACCCGTCCTGCATCCCTATGAATGGCAATGACTTGAACGGACTGGGACGGATTCTCTGGCTGCGGCTCTTCAGGCAACGGCACACCGCCTCCCAAGACAATTTCAAGACCGTGAATGGGTGCCACGAACCGATCCGGAACAGCCGTCAAATCCACAATGTCGCCCATCAGACCCTGAAAAATCAAGTAATTCCCTGTTTTCCCATGCTTGAATTCACCCGAAAAACGGTTGGAGCTCATATGGGAGAGAGATCGTTCACCAATAAGGAACTGGCTGGAGGCACCTATTAGCCCCCCTTGGGTGGCTTGAGCGCGTGCCAAGCTATAAAGACCAGCAAGAAAAGCTGCATGAGAAGGAACTCGATACCTACGGCTTCTTAGGTTACCCCTTGTTGCAGGCTGCAGACATTTTGATCTATCGCGCAGGTCATGTGCCCGTGGGTGCCGACCAAGTTGCGCACGTCGAGCTAACGCGGGAGACGGCAAGGCGATTCAATCACATCTACGGTCGCGAGCCTGGTTTCGAGGCGGCAGCCGAGGCGGCCATTGCGAAAATGGGGAAAAAATCTGCGCGTCTCTATAATAGCCTGCGTACAGCTTTCCAAGAGCAGGGTGACCACGAGGCGCTCGAGAAAGCGCAGGCGCTCCTCCGCGAACAGCAGAATATCTCCTTAGGGGACAGAGAGCGGCT
>JALRAZ010000444.1 GCA_023257935.1 Verrucomicrobiota bacterium | reverse complement strand
AGCTCGCCGAGTGTCGTCGGCGTCGTATGGCCCGGCGCGGTGGAGGTCGGCAGGATGCGCGCGCCGGAGTGCGCGTGGACCTTGGTCCACTTCGCCGTGAGTTCGGGGTCGAGGTCGATCTTGTTGTAGGCGACGACGTCCGCGAGCTCGACGATGCCCTTCTTGATCGCCTGCAGGTCGTCGCCCGCGTTGGGCAGCTGCAGCAGGACGAAGACGTCCGTCATGCCTGCCAAGATGGCAATGATGGCGATGACCACCAAGAGTTCGATCAGGGTGAACCCGTGCTTGGGTCGTCTGTTACGGTTTGCGGGATTGGAGAATTTCATGCTGTTTATCACTGCTTGGACTGGAACTTCCTTAACTCTAATGCCTTGAATCAAATAGTTCAAACACATTCGACAGGTAGAAATGGGCTCTCTTTCATAGAAAAAGCCCGCCATGAAGGCGGGCTTTTGGGTTAAAAATTCGCTTTTGAGTGCTGAATTAGAACTTGGAACGAATCCACTGTTCATTGATGCCACTCTTGCGCTGAGTTCGCAGTGACCACCACAATGCATCTGAATCGGCCTTGCAGTAGGCTCGGATGGTCCCAAGGCTGCCGCTTCCGGCAGGCTGGATCACGAACGGAGCATTGGCCAGACCACCGGTCCATTTGTGAATTTCTGAATGACCATCGGCGAAGGCTATCCCTGCAGCGCCGTTGTGATAGTTCGCAGGCACATCAACCCAGCCATTACCGCCTGGCTCGTAGGTGAAGTTGCCGACGTCATTGATGCTGTCGGGATGTTCATCCATGTAGACCCAGGTTTGTGATGGACCGGGGTCGGTCAACCCTGAAGTCTTGGCGGTGTAGCGTGGGAATGCTGCGGTATCCCATGCATTGGAATCATCACCAATGCGAATGTTACCTGAAATGCTACGCACTCGCTCAGTGTAGCCAGCTCGCCTCTGAGCGGCACTCAGGAAGTGATCCGATGGGCACTTAAAGAGGTTCTTGGCTCCAGCAAAATAGGACGCCAGCTTGGAATACTTAGGATCAAGGAGGTATTGAACGTTGGTATTGGCCTCGTAAACCGACCAAGTCATGGAGCCAGTGACCCATGAGCCTTGGTTGATTTCGCTGCCGCCACCATGACGTGTCTTGGGAAAGCTTTCCTCGTTATCCCCCGTATACATGTGACACGCCAGCATCAGCTGCTTGGTGTTGTTCATGCAGAGGATACCCTTGGCCTTGTCCTTAGCCTTGCTGAGTGCAGGCAGGAGCATACCGGCCAAAATGGCGATGATGGCAATGACAACCAGCAGTTCGATCAGGGTAAATCCACTTTTGGTATGCCGGTTGGGGGCAGTTTGATAAGACAGTTTCATAACAGCATTTATTTGGTGATGTGGAAAAAATGGTCCAAGCGCTTGTTTTTGGCAAGCATCTTATGATTTGAGCAATCTTGTATAAAAAAAATCATCAACCCGCATTCACTGAGGTAATATTCACTGAGGCTGATTTTTGAGCATCAATGAGTCACCGAAATGGATCGAGTCGGCGAGTCTGGTTGCCCGTTTTCGGATTGCTGCTGGGTCCTGACCACAAAGGGTCAGATGTCCCATCTTGCGTCCGAGTCTGGAATCTTTTTTTCCATAGATATGCAAGTGGGCCTCTGGATCTGCAAGGGCCTGCCTTAGGTCTTGGGGCATGGCCGGTCCGTCACCTTTGCCCAACAAGTTAACCATGATGGCGTGGGGATGGAGCAGTTCTGTGCCACCAAGGGGCCAATCCAGAATAGCCCGAATATGGTTTTCAAATTGAGAACACGCGCAGGCCTCGATTGTGTAATGACCCGAATTGTGCACCCTTGGCGCTAGCTCATTGATCAGGATCTCATCCTGAGCGGTGAGAAACATTTCCACCCCAAAGCACCCGGTTCCTTGGACAGCCTCCACGGCTTTGATGCCGAGGGCTCTGACTTGTTCTTCAAGCTCTGGATTGAGTGAAGCCGGTGCGGTGACCACATGACAAATGTGATCTTGTTGCTCGGTTTCGACCACAGGATAGGTTGTCTGGCACCCACTTGGGGTTCGGATGACCATGATGGCCAACTCTTTGACGAAAGGGCAGAAAGCTTCGACGAAAAGTTCACATGCATCCCCGCCCAACTCCTGCCATGCCTGCCTGGCTTCCCCTGCCTCCTTGACCGTGGCATTGCCTTTGCCATCATAACCTTCCTTTCGCTTTTTGAGAACAACCGGCCAACCATGTTGGTTGCCAAAGGCCGTAAGATCCTCTGGCGAATCGAGTTGACTGAATGATGGGACCTTGAGTCCGTTGGCCTCCAGGCAGCGCTTTTGTTTCCATTTGTCCTGGACCGTTGCCATGGTGCTGGCCGAAGGGATGACTTGATGGCCTGCTTCTTCCAGAGCCTCCAGGACCGATGCCTCCACAAATTCATTTTCAAGAGTGATCAGATCGCAGGATTGGGCCCAAGCCTCAAGGGTTTTGGTATCATTCCAGTCGCCTACTTGATGCTGGCTGACCACGCTAGCGGCAGGGCAATCGGCTGTTTTCTCAATGGTGTGGATATAGCATCCGAGTCGGGCCGCCGCCATGGCTTGCATGCGTGCCAACTGACCGCCTCCGATGATTCCAATGATGGGCCTATCTTGTATGGATTGCTCAGGCTGATTGCTGTTGCTCATGATCGTCAGCCCAAATCCTACGGGGAGTTGATCCAAGGGTTCAAGTCCTTGGCCCATCGCTAAGGTTCTTAGCTATTCCAGTAGCGGTTTTATAGCCAAACACCGGCTTGCACCAATTGGTTGTGGGCCTGACCAGCCCAATCACGATTTGCTGCTGGGCTGGCAGGGCTTGGATGCAAAATTTGAGTCAGTTGAATCTCCTTGTCCCCGGCCGCCTCTCGGCAGCGCTCGAAGGCAAAGCGACCGATACCAATGAGACACTTTGGGCGTAGAATCTCCAGGACTTGCTGCAAATGGGCCTGACACAATTGCCCGAGTATTTTGCGTTCGTTCGCAGCAAGTTTGTCTGGCGTCAGGTTGCGGCCCGATGCTTCCATGAAGGCCAGCGGGCAGTAATTGAGGACAAAATGATCCTTGAAAAAGGCCTTGGCGGTCTTAAATCGATCCTGGAACAAGCCCCAAAGCCGACGCCC
The DNA here is from genome assembly GCA_023257935.1 of Verrucomicrobiota bacterium. Classification (GTDB taxonomy): domain Bacteria; phylum Verrucomicrobiota; class Verrucomicrobiia; order Limisphaerales; family AAA164-E04; genus UBA7971. The sequence goes on along the minus strand of JALRAZ010000444.1, from coordinate 4,147 downwards.
ACTCACCTCAGATCTTGGGCAATCAAATCCCAGGATGGGGCGTTTAGGGTGGGTTGGCTGAGGAGAACCCTTCACTTCACTGATACCTAGCCAATCTCGCACCACGGCAACTTCCCCAAAGGGAACGGCGGTTTGAAGCATGCCAAAAGGACCCGGGTTCATACCGACAAAAAGATATTTTTTGCGGTTGGAGGCACATTGCACCAAGTAATCTTCGTGGGCACTCCAACCGTAATTCAGGGGGTTGTAGACCCAGGCGACGGGCTCAGCAAAGCTCAACTCATCAACAGACTGGCTGAGCTGCTGTGCGCTGGCGATCATTTGATTGGCAATGGCGGTAGCCATGATTTCAGGTCGAATTTTGATCTATCCTAGGGCAGGATCGTGACAAGACCAATGAAGATTCTACTCACCAACGATGATGGGATTCAGGCCGATGGCCTCTTCCACCTTCAACAAGCCCTTAAGGATGCTGAAATTCATGTGGTGGCACCCGCAGAGCATGTCTCCGAATGCAGCCACCGCATCACCACCCGCATGCCAATCAGGGTTGAGGCACGTGGGCAAAGGCGTTGGGCTGTCCATGGGTCTCCAGCAGATTGTGTCAGGGTTGCCATCAAATACCTCTATCCAAAGATTCATTTTGACTGGGTGGTGGCTGGCATCAATGAAGGGGGCAACCTCGGGGTGGATATTTTCTACTCAGGAACGGTTGCTGCGGTCAGGGAAGCAACCTTGCACGGATACCGCGGTATGGCTTTTTCCCATTACATGCGTCGAGATCTGCCGCGGGACTGGGATGCAGCCTCTCTTCGGGCTCGGCGGGCGTTCGAGTATTTGTCAGATCAGCCGCTTGAGGCCTTGAGCTTTTGGAATATCAACTTGCCCCATCTGGAATCACAGGCCCCTGAGCCGGAAATCCGATCTTGCAAGCCATGTCTGCTGCCTTTGCCAGTCGGCTACGAAGCGACCGATGCTGATCTCATTTATCGGGGCTCCTATGCGGACCGTCCGCGTAGCAAGGATTCGGATACCGAATGGTGTTTTGGCGGAGGGATTTCCATTTCCAAAATTCAGCTCTAAACTGCACGACGGGCTCTCATGACAAACAAGGCGATCCCCGAAAGGGATCGCCTTGTTTCAATTGGCTCGATAGGCCTGATAAGAAGTCCTAGCCTTCTGCTCCCTCTGCAAGAAGTGACATGACCTTTTGTTCCAAGTCGGCACGAGCGTTCATGTCCACGAGTTCCCCCTTCTTGTTGATCAGCCACATGGCAGGGATCGAGTTGATGCCAAAACGTTGGCCGAAGTCATTCTGCCAGCCCTTGCCATCGAAGTATTGAGGCCAGGTCATGTTCTCTTTCTTGATGAAGCTCTTGAGCTTGCCCTCGGTGTTGTCGAAGCTGATGCCAACGATCTCAAAACCCTTCGGGTGAAGTTTCTCGTAGGCTGCCTTGACATTGGGTAGCTCGGCGACACAGGGCCCGCACCAGGTTGCCCAAAAATCCACTAGCACCACTTTGCCGGTCATCTTTTGAAGATCAATCTCGCGTCCATCGATGGCAGTAAACTTGATGTCCACCTTGCTGCCGAACAGACTGAGCTTTTCAACGATGCCTCGAGCGGCTGCCTTGATTTGTTCATCCTTGGCTGATGAGGCCAGTTCGTTCGCTATTTTCTTGCCCCGTTCCCCTCCAAGGTTTTCGGCAATGTAGAGCAGCATCTGGGGGACTTCGGCATTATCTGGAAATTCCTTGGCCAGCTCCCTGACCCCAGCCTCGAAGGCAATCAGGACAGCTTCTCGACCTTCTGACTGTTTGGCCATGGCTCCCTGCTGAATGACCATGCTTCTGATCTCAAAGCGTTCTTTGTCATCAAGCTTCATGGCGAGCAATTTTTCTGCTGCCTGATCGTGGCCGAATTCAAGGGCGGCTCTCAGCATCTCCTTCTCGGTTGCAGCTGCTTCGCTGGCTTTTTCGTGATCGGGGAACTGAGTCGCAAAATCGTGAGCCATGGTGGCAGCCTTGAAGAGCATCTGAGCATTCTCTTGCTGAAAGGCTGCAACCTGCTCCTGGGAGGGCCTTTCAGTTTGCCATTCCGAAGGGTAGGGACGCACTTGGCTGGCCTCTTCGATTTCCTTCCACAGGGTGTCGGCTTCGGCTGCTTGGAGGGGAGAGCTCAACGAGAGCAGGAGTGTGGCCAGCAGACCCATTGAGTAGGCCATGGTGGCTTGTAGCTTCTTTTTCATGGTTTGTCAGGGAGTTAAGATTAACTAGCTCTAGATTATGCCAACCTTCCCGCAATGCACACCCTTATTTTCAAAATGTCCGCACCGTCGCGATGAAACTTGCCATGCGGGGTTTTAAGGGGGCCTCACAGGATGTTTTTCAAGGCCCTTGGAGCTTCTTTGGGCCGATTTTGATGCGATCCTGATGGGGTTGGAACTCAAAGCGCCCAATGCCATGCATGGTGACCCGACCATGAGGACGCGAGGCGACACTTCCTTTTGATCATTCATTTGTCGGGTGCTCAGAGGGTGTGCCTCAAGCTTGTCATCCCGGCCTGAATGGATCTAACCTTTCTCTCATGGACTCCCTGGATTATCTGGTGCTCGTCGCCTACTTCGTCCTCATGATTTGGATGGGGCGGGTCGCCATGCGTCGAGTCAAGGCACAGGAGGACTACTTCATGGGGGGGCGACAGTTTGGTAAGTGGCTCCAAGCCTTTGCCGCCTTTGGGGCTGGAACGGGCTCATCTGATCCGGTCAACACAGCGCGCACCACCTTTACCAGTGGCATGAGCGGTATCTGGAGCACCATGTCTTGGCTTTTTGTGACCCCTTTTTACTGGCTCACTGGTGTCTGGTATCGGCGGATGCGTCACATGACCCTAGGGGATTGGTATGTTGAGCGCTATGAGTCCAAAGCCATGGGGGCAGCCTACACTGTGTTTGGGATCCTCTTTTACATGGTTTATGGATCCATGCTCTTTTCGGCCATTGGCAAAGTGGCTGCTCCTCTCTTGGGCGACACCCTTACCGTGTGGGGAAGCACCTGGCAGCTGGAGTATGTCCTGGTGCCGCTCATCGCAATCATCGTGATTGTCTATGGTGTCCTGGGTGGGCTCACGGCAGCCTACTGGACGGACATGGTCCAGGGCATTTTCATTATCATCCTCTCAGTGATATTGGTTCCTTTTGGCCTCAAGGCATTGGTGGCTCAATTCGGGGATCCTTCCACTGACGGTTTGATGACTGGATTCACCATCATGCACCAGCAGTTGCCTCAGAGCCTCTTTCAATTGGTGGGGTCGACCAACTCGAGTGAATTCCCGCTCTACCGAATTGTTGCGGTCACGGTGATTTCGCTGATCGGCATCGTGGTTCAGCCCCATTTCATTGCTACCGGTGGGGGTTCAGCCAAAACAGAATTCCACGCTCGTGTGGGCCTGGTTGCCGGCAATCTTGCCAAACGTTTCTGCACCATTGGCTGGGCCATCACCGCGCTCATTGTCCTGACTCTCTATGCTGACAACGCTGAGGTGATGCGTGATCCAGACCGTGCCTGGGGGATTGCCTCCAGAGAATTGCTGACTTCCGGCCTTCGAGGCTTGATGTTGGCCTGCCTGCTCGCAGCCTTGATGAGTTCGGCAGATACTTACATGCTTGTGAGTGCAGCTCTCATTGTGCGCAACCTTTACCTTCCCTACCTGCGCCCGGGAGCCACTGAAGCGTCCTGTCTTCGCATGGGGCGTCTGTGTGGCATGATCGTCATTGTGGGCGCGGCCTTGGTGTCGCTAAAAATGATGAACGTCTTTCAGCAGCTTCAGTTGACCTGGATTGTTCCCGTTGTCTTTGCTGCACCTTTCTGGGTTGGGCTTTTTTGGCGACGTGCTACCACCACTGCTTCCTGGGTCACCATAGGCTTTACCGTGGTTTTCTTTTTCGTGGCGCCCCGATTGATCCCTGCGGTGATGCCATCCATAAAGGAATCCAATCGTTTCACCATCGTGACCGACCAGGTCACCACTCGCGTGCCAAGACAGGCCACACCCAGCGATGTGCGTCGTCGTCAGATGGAAATTCAGGAGTATGAGCGTCTTCAATCATCTGCGCAGGGAACGCCCAGCTTCAACGTCTCCCAAGACC
>JALRAZ010000408.1 GCA_023257935.1 Verrucomicrobiota bacterium | reverse complement strand
GCGCTGCGGCAAGTACAGCATTGGCTCCGCCGCCCAGCACATAGGAAAAACCAAGCCCGGTCGCACCATCGCTGTCGGTTGGGCCTGTATGAGGCTGTAGTTGCGTAGTCAAATTGGGTGGCGAACAACGCCTGCCTTGGCTTACCACTTAAGCTTGTCTGGGAAAAACTCCCCAATCAAATCCTCATAGAAAGGCTTCAAGGCCACCGGGTCAGGCGGTTCATGGCTCTTGGTGTAGAGATCGTATTGGTTGAAATCCAATACCCATTTCAGCATTGAGCGATCGGTTTCATCGCAAAGATAGTCATATTGCCCCTCTCGATGCCATGGGTAAAAACTGTGGTAGCGAAGCATGTAAAGCCCCTCCATGGGGAGGTAGGGCTTGGCCATGTGGTAGATGTATTCGTCATGGCCCCAAGAGAGATGCACCTTGTCAAGACCGCACCCATGCTCATACACGCCGAGTTTTGAATTCAATTCCGGATTCGTGCTGTCTGGGTTTGCATCAAAGAATTGAGGGAACACAATGCGGTCGGAAAAGGCGCAGCCCACAGGGAACGTGTCTCCGACTACCGCCCACTGGGGTTCTCCGTACAGGCAGAGCACCTTGCCTAGATCATGAATGAATCCCGTGAGAATCATCCATCGAGGTCTGCCCTCTCGCCGGATGGCTTCTGAGGTTTGAAGCAGGTGCTGGAGTTGAGAAAGATTGGTATCTGGATCGCTGTCATCCACCAGCTGGTTCAAATACTCGGCTGCCTCCCAGATGCCCATCGTTTTCTTTTCGAAACCCAAATACTGCCTCTTTTTATCCAGAACAAACTCATAGGTTTGGTGCCTGTGATTCTGTTCATAAAATGCACGGACACTGGGGCGAGCGTTCTCTTCGTAGTTTCGAAACGCTTCTTGCTTCTTGTTTGGATCTGTTGGGTTGAATGCCTCTTCCTGAGGTGACTTGGGGTAGCGCTCCTTCAGGGAATCCTCCCATGCCTCCATCACGTCATCGGATTGAGTGGGATCAGAATCATCGGGTAATTTGACCATGATGTGCTTGAATTAAAGTTAGCCTAAGACTGGATTCAAAGTGAATGGAGTCTGAACTCATGCCGATACAAAAAGCAATCAGAATTGAGAAGGGACGGTTATCCTGAACCAAGGCATCAATTCGATACCATGAGCGCTTTTGATTGCTCCCAGCCCGTGGAACATGGTCCAATGGTCCTCAGTTTGAAAACCGCTCCTGAATCCCAACCCATGATAACACGACATTGCCCGAGCTGCTCTGCCAGTCATGCACATCGGCTCTGGGATAAAGGGGGTGTGCCCTATGTGCGATGCTTGCCTTGTGGCATGGTCTATGCCAATCGGGTTGATGCTGCTTTTGCGACCGGGAAGTTCTACAATGATCGGGCTGATGGCTTTTACCTCTCACCCACTAAGCTTGAAGCAGACTACGATCCCATACGATTCAAGCGTGAATGGGCATTGTTTCGAAAATGGGTTCCTCAGGGTAAAGTCCTTGATGTGGGCTGCTCTACAGGAGGCTTTCTCAAGGGACTTGCGGGATCAGACTACGAACTGTTTGGGAATGATGTTTCAAAGGGTGCCCTGGAACAAGCCAGTCGCGTGGGCATCCAAGTGATGACGCAACCATTTTTGGATATCCCTCCGGCAAACTCTGGGTTTGATGCCGTCACATTCTGGGCCGTGCTTGAGCACGTGATGGAACCGCGCGCATTCCTGGAGCAAGCAGCTCAACAGCTGCGCGTCGGGGGCATCTGTATCATGTTGGTTCCCAACCTTCATTCCTTGGTTATTCGGTTATTGGGTTCGCGCTATCGCTATGTGGTTCCTGAGCATATCAACTTTTTTTCTCCGACCACCCTCACCGCCATGGTGGAAAGGATGGGGCTTTGGCAACGCGAATGGCTAGGGAGTATGCATTTCAACCCAGTGGTTTTACTTCAAGATGCGATCAGTCCGCGGAATGAAGTCCCGGACGCCGAGCGTGCTGGCTTGCTCCTGCGCACCAATCGATGGAAAAAACAAGCTTGGCTCAAACCCTTGCAGTGGGCCTATGAGAATGTCGAGATGTGCCTGGGTAAACACCTGGCTGCAGACAACCTTGTGATGGTGTTGCGACGCCGTTAGGGCGGGACCGGGTTAAGTGCCAGCCAGCGGAGACAGTGGCTGGCTTCTGGCCTGTCTGAGTGACATGATTTGGGTCAGCGCCTCGTGTTGTTCCTTGGAATTGTCATCAAGACTCTGCAAGCGACTTCTTTGACGCAGCATTTCCTTGTCGATGAATCGGTCCCTGAGACGACGCAGTAATTCCTCATACTGGCGCTCCCTGCTTGGAATAGAGCGGGCTTCGGTGATGGCTTCGGTGATGAAGGACGCCGCTTCGGGATGATTGCATTGCCTGATGATGGCAGGTGCTTGGGGCTTCTGGTGGTTGGCGTGGGCATCGAGCACCCCCATCAATACTTTTTCAACCACTGGGTGTTCGATCCAAACCAGATCCAAGTGATCAAAAAGCCAGTCCAGTGGCTCTTCCTCCTCTTCGCTAAGCACCAATTTCATCAACCAGTATTCCTGAACATTGCACTTGGGTAGCGGGGGAGCCTGCGGCAAGGAGTCCTCTTCTTCTTGGCCAGAATGAGACCCTTGGGATTCTCTGAGCGCAACGGGGCGTGCCCTTCACCCTGTCCACCGTCTCGGTCTGCGCCATCGACGAGGTGGCCTCGGCCATCGACCGGCCGATGTGGTTCCAGCTCTATGTGCTGCGCGACCGGGGCTTCATGCAGGATGCGCTGGAACGAGCAAAGGCGGCGGGGGTGAAGACGCTGGTGTTCACCGTCGATATGCCGGTGCCCGGCGCCCGC
>JALRAZ010000380.1 GCA_023257935.1 Verrucomicrobiota bacterium | reverse complement strand
ATAGAGGGATTAGGTCCTCGTGGCTTCGCGAGGCTTTGAACCAGTCATCACTGGGCCATGGTGGCCATGCTGTGGAGGATTTAAGTGCTCTCAGTGAGCTATTTTGGAGGTATCTATCCAGATTATGTTTGGTTTCGTTTTTCAGAGGCCAAGGCTGGGCTTGCAGCCCTCCTCTCGGGTCCCAGGTCATCCACGCAGGGCCCTGCATCAAACCCAGAGGATGCCCCTTTCCCTGGTTGCGGATGATTCCATGGACTGATTGCTGCCAATGGATCAAGGTATGCGCTTGCCCGTTGTATTCTCCAATGAACAGGAAGTTTGCGTTTTCAGCTTCATTGGAATCTGGCGTGAGGGGAAGGTGCATGATGTTGGAGGCTATCCCTTGGAAGGATCCTACCGCATAAAAGGGGAGGGGATCCCTGTCCTCTCTCTGGTGGGCCGCGATGACTTCCTGTTCCCAAATTATCTGCTGGAAATAGCCAGCGACCGGTTCATCGATGGTATGCCATCCATAGTGGGCTCCCTGGAAGATTTGTAGCCACCGAGCCCCATAAGCTTGGGGGCCGAGGGCATCCATGACGAATAAGTTGCCCCAGTCGTCCATGACCAAAGCGAAAGGTTGCCGGAATCCGGTCGCAAAAGTTTCGATCTCTGATTGGGCCTCAAGGGTGCGATACAAGTTGAACCCCGTCTCCTTGCCTGGAGGCGTGGGCGCTTCCGATTTAGGTTGGGCAAGAAAATAGGTGTGACCATCCGGATGCGACAATTGGGCCTGATACATCCAGTGAGCCTGGGCAAGTCCTCCTGCCTCAAGCCAGGCTGAGCCCCTGGCATCAACTGAAGCCAAAGGGAGTGGATGAATCGCTGATCGTGTCTCCGGCCTAGGTTGCGGCTGGCCGAGAAGCTCTCCCTGAAAAAGGATGATCCAGCCAAAGACCAGGAACCCGCACGGTAGGCTACCCCGAATGGTTTGCTTCAACAGGTTACTGAAGATCAAGGAGCTCATTTCCAGTGGTCTGATAGGGTGTGTTTCACGACCGCTCAGTGGTGAATGAGTATGGGACAATGTCAAGGACCTGTAAACGGGCAAGCAAGGCTTGGGCGTAGGATCCTAGGCCTTCAAGGAAGGTCTTGACAGGGAAAGGAGCCTCTCAGGTATCTTCCTCCAATGCTAAATCCCGTTCATCTTCGAGGAAAACGATCAGCATTCACCCTCATTGAATTACTGGTGGTCATTGCCATCATTGCCATTCTGGCGGGCATGCTGCTTCCTGCCCTTTCCAAGGCCAAACTGAAAGCGACCGGAGCTGCCTGCCTGAGTAACCAAAAGCAACTCATACTGGGGTTTGTGATGTATGCTGATGACAATGAAGATCGGATGCTTTACACCGTGCCAGCCCAAGGTCAGATCGATAATCCGGCAGGGGGTTTCTGGCCTGGGCCACACGACGATAATGGGCGTTTCAGGGAAGTGGCATCCAACATGGGGAAGGATGTGGCGCAGCGTCATGTGGAGAACGGCCTTCGTAAGGGGGCTCTATTTCAATACGTTGACGGCACGGGGGCCTATCATTGTCCTGGAGACCTTCGCACCAAGCGGCTCAAGCCAGGCCAGGGCTGGGCCTATGACAGTTATTCCAAGGCCAATGGCATGAATGGGCTCGCTTGGCAGGGATCGGGTAACCCTGGCAGCAACAAAGGCCCTCAACCAGCTTACGTCAAGATCACCAATGTGAATGGTCCTTCAGAAGGTATGGTGTTTCTGGAAGAGGCTGATCCTCGAGGTCGTAACCTAGGCACCTGGGTCATCAGCGTGGACCCTGGCATGGGATGGATTGATCCTTTCGCCATTTTCCATGGCAACAATAGCACCATTGCTTTTGCAGATGGGCATGCCGAGGCGCATCGATGGACCACCGATAACGTGATCAAGGCTGCGACCGACGCATCCAGCGGGGTCACTTCTGTTTTCAACTGGGGAGGAGGCAACGCTTCCAATCCTGATTTTGTCTGGGTCTACAACCATTACAAACATCAGCGCTGGAAGCCAATTGGTCAGTAATGTGACGGCTCCTTGTAATCAGGGATTGATCGTCACCGCATTACCCTATGGACAGGGACGGCTGCATCCCTAAAAACACGTTCATCCTTACCTAGATCACGAGCTTCAGTCGCAAAATATTTTTTTCGCCCGGGCCACGATCGGTTTTCTAAGGCCCTGCTATGGAATCAATCGGTGGAAGCAGAACCCGATTAGCACCGTCGATTATAGCACTGTTGATTATAGCACTGTTGATTAGGCCTCCCCAGCAACTTGAAAACAGCCAAGCTGATCCGGTAAGGCCAAACTCGGCTCATTGAGCCAAAGTCAAGTTGCAGCTGTGCGTACAGACTGCAGAGGCGGATGCCTATTGATCCATCCTATCA
>JALRAZ010000306.1 GCA_023257935.1 Verrucomicrobiota bacterium | reverse complement strand
GGATTGATTGAAAGCTTTGGCTATCACAGCGGCCTTAGGTAACCAAGATTGAACATATCATGACCGATCCCTACTCGAGATGGTTACATGAAATAGGCCAATCGTGTGTTGTTCATGGTATTTTGAGGAATTCTCGCCTCGCATGCGTACCTACCGCATGCCCCTACTCTTTGAAACTCAAAGAGGCTCAACCTTTTAGCAAGAATCCTGCCAATTCACCCCTTCTCGATCTGATTAGAGCGATTACAGGTAGTTTTTCTCAGGGATGGGAAACGGCGGGTGAGTGACAAGCTGACTTGCCGCATTGAATGGTGGGAGCCATATGGGGCTTGGACTCTCCTTAGGTCCCGAGTCACGGCAATAATGCCTGGATCTTAAACTCGAGTTCAGAAGCAGATGCCTGAGCTGCGTCCAAGGCAAGCCCCTTGTTCATGCTGGGTCTGAGATGACCGATGTGAGTCAGCCACGCGTCACAAAGCAGCCGCTGTCGCTGCTTGATGAGTGATAGAAAGGATGTGGGGTCCTTGAGCCGAGAAGCAGCCATCGCCATGGCGCTGTCAAAAGTCAGCAAACTTGGGTCGCCACCGAGGGCTGTCAAGACCCAGCGAGCCGTCTGCCAGTGAGCGCGATCATTCATGTGAACACCATCACCAGCCAGTAGGAAGGAAGGATCGCTAGCGCGCCCGGTGTTCAGCATGGCTTGCATCGGGCCATGCAAATCGATCACTTGCCATCCCTCGGCCCGCATGGCCACCAACCATCCTGAGTAAAGGGTCAGCACTTCATCGTATCCGACATACGGGCCAGAGAAAACCGGTGATTCAGCAGGAAGCGTGCGTGAGGCGATGGGATATGGGTCGAAGACCGGTGGGGTCAGGTGGACCATTCTCGCACCGGAGGCGACCACCCGATCATGCAGACGGCGTATTCCGACCTTGAAGGCTTCAAATCGATCCTCGGCGTAGGGATGGTAGATGCCACAGTTCATCCCATAGCAGGCCAGCACGACTTGAGGTTTCACGGCCTTGAGGGTGCGATCCAATCGTTCGTGCAAATCCGGTCTTGGAAACGCCCCTCCTGCATGACCTGGTTCGGAAAGTCCGGAAACTGTCTCGCTGGGGAGGCCTAAATTAAGGATGAAGGGATTGGTATTTGGCTGCTGAATGCGAATAAAGGCCTCAATGTTCGCAACATATTGACCTCCATAGGTGATGCTGTCACCTAGGATCAAAGTGCGTTGGGTGGACAGGTCCGATAGCCTGACCTCTTGTGCCAGAATCGACTGCAGCTGACTGAGGATCAGGATGCCCTTCAGGCTGAGGCAAAGGCTCCAGCGTAATGCCGTGATAAAAAAGCCAATATGCATGCAAAAATTATGCCTACCCAGGGTAGGCATATCAATGACCAGGATCGTTTCTTGGCTCATGCGCCAGGTCCATGAGCCGCTTCAATTCGCTTGTGATGATCGCATGATCGCTGGCGATATTCTTGGATTCTTTAGGGTCGATCGACAGATCATAAAGCTCAACTGAGCCCTCTAGTTCTCTCAAAAAATGATGCTGAATAGCCTTCCAGAAACCCTTCCTCAGAGCCCTGATGCCATGGCGCTCGTGGGTTTCCCAATACAGGCTATCATGATGGCGCTGGCCAGGTTCACCAAGAAGGGTGGGGAGCATGCTCAGTCCATCCGTGTTGGGGTAGGCAATCCCAGCGGCTTCAGCCAGGGTTGGGAATATATCCTGAAACCCACTCAGTAGGTCACTCTGGGCATTGGCTGCTACATGGCCAGGCCACCAAGCGATCAAGGGCACACGAATGCCTCCTTCGTAGAGGTCTCGTTTCATCCCCCTGAGAGATCCGTTGGAATCAAAAAATTCCATCAGATGGTTTCCCTCCTGATGCGGGCCATTGTCACTGGAGAAGAAAACCAGCGTTTCTTCCCTCAGGCCGAGTCGAGTCACCGTGTCCAAAATCTTCCCCACTGTTTGGTCGATCTGCCCGATCATGGTGGCAAAACCCTTTTCCGATTCTGGCCAAGATTGTTCCTCGAACTCGGCGGTATGAGGTGTTTCCAAACCATGGCCGGGGCTGCGTGCATCGTTCCCAGCCTCGTTGTTGGCATGGGGTTGGTTCAGGGGAAGGTAGAGGAAAAATCGTCGGTTTCGATTGGCCTCCAGAAACCTCACCGCACGATCCAAGATGTGATCCGGGGCATAGTCTACTTTTTGGTAGGCAACCCCCCAGCCTTGGCGATCCTCGGGATCTCGGTATTCTGGATGAATCCGATTACGCAGGGGGACACGACGCCCGTTTTCAACCAGCCATTCGGGGTAAAAATTATGTGCATGGTACATGTTGATGTAACCATAGAAATCGTCGAAGCCGTGCTGGGCTGGGTTGTTGAGAGGGGGAGGGTGCCCAACTCCCCATTTCCCCATGCATCCGGTTTGGTAACCTGCTTTTTTAAGCAATTGGGCTACGGTGGTATCCCAGGGACGGAGTAGCGAGCGGTCATTGCCTCGGATGCGTGCATGCCCGGTGTGATAACCTGTCAATAGTACACATCGAGAGGGAGCGCAGATGGTTGATCCAGCGTAGTGCTGAGTGAATCGCATGCCTTCCTTGGCCATGGCATCGATTCGAGGCGTTCGAAGGGTCTGCTGACCGTAGCAACCCAGATCTCCATAGCCCAGGTCATCGGCCAGGATGTAGATGATATTCGGCGATGAGCCAAATGGTTCTGCTGTGATGGTATGCCTGATGAGCGTCAAAAGGCAGACCATCAAGGCCATGAGGGTGGGAGCATTCATGAACTAAGATGGGTTTTCATGACGTCCGGGCCTCATTACCTCGAGAGTTTGTTTATACCCCCTATAGGGCTCAGAGCAGATTATCCACCCCAAAATCGAATCGGAGTCAAACGCTCAAGGTTTGACAATGTTTTGAAGGTATTGCTTGAACGCCTTCATCTTGGGCTTGATGACATAAACACAATAGCCAGCATTGGGGTTTTGCTTGAAGTAGTCCTGATGGTAGTCCTCAGCAGGGTAGAACACATCCAGTTTTTCTAGTTTGGTCACGATGGGGCTGGTGAACCTGGGAGCAGCCGTTTTGATGGAGGCTTCGGCCAGGGCTTTCTGATCCTCATCGTGCCACATGATTGTGGATCGATATTGTGTACCCACGTCGGCTCCCTGACGATTCAGAGTGGTGGGATCATGTGACTTCCAGAAAAGATCCAGCAGTTTGGTGTAGGAAATGATCTTGGGATTGAAGGTGACTTGAACCACTTCAGCATGCCCCGTGGTTCCTTCACAGACTGCACGGTAGGTCGGGTTCTTCACATGACCTCCTGCATAGCCCGACACCACGTCCATCACCCCGGGAACATCTTCCAACATGGCCTCGGTACACCAGAAGCAGCCGCCTCCGAAGGTCGCTTTCTGGGTTTCTTGATTGGATTCTTCTCCTTGCATGGTCATCCAGGTTAGGATTCCTGCCAATAAGCAACACGGCCAGAACCAGGGTTTCATGAAGGAAGATTCCCTCGAAGGTGGAAAAATGCAAGCTTGGTTCCTTGTTGCTCCCATGAAAAGCCCAGTCACTCAAACCCTCTTCCGAGTCATGACAGGGTCGACTTTCTGGAATCGAAAACAAAAAGCTGACTTTCAAAGGCTTCTGAGATGAAAGCCTCCATCGACATTGATGACTTCCCCCGTGCTGTAGGGTAGCAGGTCCTGAGCAATAGCCGCTACGGCCTTACCAATATCCGAGGGCTCACCCCAGCGAGGCATGGGGGTCAGGCCCTCAGCAATGAGTTTGTCATACTTGGCTTTGACCGGTGCGGTCATATCCGAAGCGATGATGCCTGGACAGATTTCATACACCCGGATGCCGGCAGCTGCGAGGCGGACTCCATAGAGCTTAGTCATCATGCCCAGTGCAGCCTTGGCCATGCAATAGTCAGCGCGATTCACCGAGACGGTGTGGGCACTGATGGAGGAAATGGAAATGATCTTTGGATTATTGACGGTGCCACTTTCAATGAGTTTGAGCATCCATTTGGCTATTTGTTGGCTCAGAAAGAAGGGGCCTTTGAGATTAACCGCCATCAACTGATCAAAGTTTTCCTCCTTTGCCTCCAGTATGTCTTGTCGTCCAATCGAGGTGATGCCGGCATTGTTGATGAGCATGTCAATCCTCCCAAAACGATCCTGCGTCGCCTCGAGCAGGCGGTCGCGATCCTGCGGGGAGCCAATATTAGCCTGAAAAGTAAGGGTTTGAATATCATGACCCGCTTCGGTGGCTGCCCGATGGCAATCTCTGGCCGTCTGCTCAGCAGCTTCCTGATTGCCGGCGTAGTTGATAACGAGATCATGACCTAGGGCGGCTAGAGATAGGCTGATGCCTCTGCCAATGCCTCGGGAGGCCCCTGTAATCAAGGTTGTGGGTCGATCCATGGACAGGACTATGTCCTAGCCCCTGCCATCTGGTCAACGGGCCTTGATTGTTTTCTCCATCCCATGGGCTGAGGGCTTGAATTTTCTCAAACAGTCACCTTGGCACCTTTTTCATGACTCGACAGCCTGCGATGTTCATGGCAACAAGGAAACATGGAAAAGCTTGAGCAACTGGAATCGCTCCTCAGAGCCATGGGGGGTTGTCTGGTTGCCTATTCAGGAGGCGTGGATTCGGCCTTCCTTGCCTGTGTGGCTCATCGGGTTCTGGGTGAAGCATCTGTGGCCGTGCTGGCTGACAGTCCCAGTCTGCCCCGCAGCGAATTGAACGAAGCGGTGGCATTGGCCGAGCGCTTTGGTTTTCCCCTAGAGGTGATCAAGACTTTAGAATTTGAAAATGAGGCCTATCTGACAAACCCGCCCAACCGATGTTACTTCTGCAAGCACGCTCTTTTTGAAGCGATGGAAGCATTGGCTGCAGCCAGGGGCGTCCCTTTCCTGCTCTATGGTGAAAACATGGATGATCTGGGCGATGTGAGACCGGGTGCCCAGGCTGCCGCCCAATTTCAGGTACGCGCTCCTCTTAAGGAAGCGGGATTGACCAAGGCAGAGATACGAGCTTTATCAGCTCATCTTGGGCTTCCAACCGCTGATAAACCGCAGATGGCTTGTTTGAGCTCCAGAATACCTCACGGGGAACGGGTGACACCGGCCAAGCTCACTCAGATTGAGCAGGCAGAGCAACATCTTCGCTCGCTTGGTTTCCACGATGTGAGAGTGCGCCACCATGAACTCTCCCAAGGCGCTCTGGCACGTATCGAGATTGGTCCCGATGAAATGTCCCGCTGCATGGAATGGGCCACTCGCCAGCAGTTGGTCGAAAAGTTTCAGGCCCTGGGGTATCAACAGGTAACCCTCGATCTGATTGGATACCGTCGTGGCAGCCTCAATCCAAGCTCTTCAACCTCTATAGCTAGAGATCAACACGCATGAATTACGCGGACAAGGTCATGGACCCAGGGCGCTTGTTGATCTGGCGCTCGCAGATGCTTGAGCAGGGGAAAAAGCTGGTGGTCACCAACGGGTGCTTTGATCTCCTGCACGCGGGTCATGTGCAGTATCTGGCCTCGGCCAGGGAAGCGGGTGACT
>JALRAZ010000196.1 GCA_023257935.1 Verrucomicrobiota bacterium | reverse complement strand
GAAGCGGTACAGCTGCTCAGCTTAAGAGGAGCGATGGACGATCGCATGATCGATGATTTTCCTTCCAAAAGCACCGCCAACACCCTGAGCGACCTGGACTTTGAGGCCTATCAATTCCGCCCCGATGCCTTGCTTACCATGGGTGCCTTCGCCCAAATGGTCGTGCAAGGTCTGCAAATACCCTGGAGCATCACCGCAGCTCACTTCCAGGATGTCCGCCGAGGACATCGGGCCTTTGCCTATCTGGAAACCCTCTACGATCTGTCATCACAATCAGCAGAGCCTTTTTTCCTCTTCAACACCCAAGCAAGCCAAGGTGCTTCTCGCTCTGGCAAGGAACTCTTGGCGCAGCCTGACAACCCGGTGAGTCCCAATCGAGCCATTCAAATCCTGCGAGGTGTGATAGGTGAGGATTTCACGTGGCCAGACTCGATCCCGAAGCCTTTCGATTTGACTCGAGGGCAGGCAGCCATGCTCATTTTGGAAGCAGTGAACTGGGTCTCACAAAAGAACATGGCCTCACAAAAACTTCCAGATTTTCGCAAGCTCAATGGGGGCCCGCACTCTGGCCCAATCGTGATTGCCCATCGCGGCGGGGTGATCGCCCCAGATGCCCCCGAGTGCTCACTCAAAGCCATCGAGCGCGCTGCGCTGCATGGCTACGATATGGTGGAACTGGATATCCAGCAAAGTAAGGATGGGGTCCCCATGGTCTTTCATGACCGCGATCTGATGAAGGCCTGCGGGCGTGAGGGTAAGGTTATGGATTGGACTGCCAAGCAATTGACATCGATGCACACGCTGGCAGGAAACCAACCCTTGATCACCTTGGAAAGGGCGCTAGCCACTTGCCGGTCTTTGGGTCTTGGGGTCATGCTTGATCTGAAGACCCAGCAAGAGAACCCTGCATTCCTGCACATCATCGGGCAAAGTCTCCTGCGACATGGGATGGCAAATGCCTCTTTATGCATCACAGGGGACCCTGGCACGCGCCGTCATCTTAAGCACACCCGCTTCACGATCACCACTGATGAACTCAAGGCAATCAGGCAAGGCGATCGGGTTGAACTTTCCCATCGATTCTGGTTCGGCCTGCCCGCTCAACTTCTTCCTGGAGACATACTCAAACTCCAGGCTGCCGGTGTAAGGGTCATTCCTGCCATCAACACCTTCCGGTATGCAACCGAGCGACATGAACGGGAGGCCAAGAGGGATATCGACGCCCTCATCAGGGATGGCGTGGATGGGTTTCAGATCGATTCGATCTATCAAAAATGGATCCTTGCTGCTGAAGGCCTTTGAAGCTCGCAACCCTATCCATCCTGGTTCCTAAGGCTCTTGGATGCGGTAGAGATGATGGCGGGTCCGCAGGATGAAAGCTTGACCATCGATTGCAGGCGAAGCCATGAACCCGGGACCTCGCCGCGGATCATCATTCACCACTCCCTGCTCCAGATGGTTGGTGGCGAGGAGATGGAAATCCCTTCCAGGCTTGATGACAGTTGTGGTCCCCTCAAGGCTGAAAAAGTAAATCCTTCCATCCACATAAATGGGACAGGCTCGAAACTTACCGCCTACACGCTCCTTCCAGACGACTTCTCCACTCCCTGCTTCCATGCAAACAAGGAAACTCTCATCCAAAGCAAAGTAGAGCAAGCCATCCACGACGATGGGAGAGGCATACTTTGGCAAAGGGTTATCCAGCGCCCACCGCACATGGGTTTCATTGACGACTCCTTGGCCCCCACTCTGAACCGAAACCATCTGAGCACCGCGGCTGAAACCGCTCACAAATATCACCTGGTCATCAAAGGTCACAGGTCGAGGAGCCGCTGAGTAGGCTCCATGATCCAACCGCCAGAGCTCCTTGCCGCTGGCAGGATCATAGGCATAGGCCGCCTTGGCTCCCACACTATACAGCCGCATGCCCTCACCGAGGTTAGCCAGCAATGGCGTGCTGTGCGCTTTGCGCCAATCCCCCTCCCTGACCATGGCATTATCGATGTGCTCGTCGTTCCAAATCGCCGAGCGCTTGGTTTGCCAAACTGTCTTGCCCGTATGTTTGTCGAGAGCAATAAGGTATTGCTGATCCGCCCCATCAAAGGTGAGGATCAAAAGCTCCTGAAAAAGCACTGGAGAAGAAGAGGCTCCGCGGTAATGCCGACAAGGTAGGTCCTCTCGCTGCCAGATCACCTCGTGGGTCTGGGCATTCAGGCAAGCGGTACCAAAGCTCCCAAAATGCACATAGGCACGCCCCGTCTCCAGAACAGCCGAGGGAGTGGCATAACTGTTATCCTGCCTACCGTTGCCCAGGGACTCCGGGTCGTCGCTGTGGAAGAGCCTTTGGTTCACAACCAGTGCGCCGCTTTCTGCCTCAACACCCAGCACAAAAAAATCATGCCCATCCTCAGTGGCCGTCGTGAGCCAAACCTTCCCATCCAATACCACGGGTGAGGAGAGGCCTAGTTCGGGCACATCCAATTTCCAGGCCACATGCTGCTCATCGCTCCAGTGCAGAGGAACACCCTCCAGCCCCTCTCCGGCGTGCCCATTACCAAAGGGTCCACGATAATCGGGCCACCCTGATGACTGCTGAGCCATGACACCTAGCCCAGTCCAAGCAGCCAGGGTGGATGGAATCAACCCGTAGGCAAAACGAGTCAGGCACAAATTTCCTAAGACCTTAGAGAGCATGCGGTTATCGTGATCCCATTGCTGAAGCCTGTCAATCCAGCTCCCTCTGGTTTAGGGTGCGGGACATTTGAAACCGAATACCACGAGCAAAAAGGATGACTCGGCTCTTTGCCTAGCCTGTGGCCTTTGTTGCGATGGCTCGCTCTTTGCTGATGTGGAACTGAGCAACAGGGTTGAAGCTGACAATATGGAATGCCT
>JALRAZ010000279.1 GCA_023257935.1 Verrucomicrobiota bacterium | reverse complement strand
GGTCAGCCGCAGGGTCAGCCATGGAACAAAAGAGAACTCAGGCTGATTTGCCTAGCTGAGCAATAACCAGGCCTTTGAAGCGTGGGACTCAGGCGAGGATGCCATCAACGACCTTGCCATGAACATCGGTCAAGCGCATGTCTCTTCCCCCAAAGCGGAAGGTCAGGCGAGTATGATCCATCCCCAGCAAATGCAGCATGGTGGCATGTAGGTCATAAATTTCGACCCTTTGATCGACCGCTTTGTAGCCGTATTCATCTGTGGCCCCATAGGCCATACCACCGCGAATGCCGCCCCCAGCCAACCAGATGGTGAAACCGAATGGATTGTGGTCCCGTCCATCACTCCCTTGAGAAAAGGGAGTACGACCAAATTCTCCGGCCCAGATAACAAGGGTCTCATCCAGAAGCCCTTTGGCCTTGAGATCCTTGAGTAGAGCAGCGATGGGCTGATCGACTGCTTTCGCATTGTTGGTATGCCCCTTGTGCAGACCTCCATGTTGGTCCCACCGATCAGCACCCACATTTGGGCAGGTGAGCTCAACAAATCGAACCCCGCGCTCTATGAGACGCCTTGCCAACAGACATTCTCGGGCAAAAATGTCCGTAGGTTTGTAGCTATCCCCTACCCCATACAAAGATTGAATTCGATTGCTTTCACCGCGCAGATCCATCAGTTCCGGCACTGAAGCTTGCATTCGGAAAGCCAATTCATGATTAGCAATAGCTGACTCAACGGCTGCCGAATGACCCAGCTGAGCAGCTGATTGCTGATCTAATTGCTGCAGAAGACTTAGTTTGCGCCCCTGCGCTGCATCGGAACCCTCTTGTGGCTGGATATTGGCCACAGGAGGGTCGCTTGGCTGAAAGAGCGACCCTTGATAGGCGGCTGGAAGGAAACCGCTTGAAAAGTTATCCAACCCTCCTGGTGGAGTCAGGCCTCCGTTGATGACAACAAACCCTGGAAGATTCTGATTCACGCTACCTAAGCCATAAGTGACCCAGGCCCCCGCACTGGGACGACCGCTGAGCCCCAAACCGGTGTGAAGGAAGTAATTGGCGTTGGTGTGTTCGGAGAATTCCGAAACCATCGAACGCACAAAGCACATGTCATCCACACAGCTTGCTAGATGAGGGAAGAGTTCACTCACTGGCATGCCACTTTGACCATGTTGCTGAAATGACCATGGGGACCCAAAAGTGTTTCCGTTGTTATTAAACTGAGTGGGCTCCATTTTCATAGCAAAGGGCTTGCCATGATCCTGAGTCAGCCGCGGCTTCGGATCGAAGGTATCCATTTGGGCCGGACCACCATCCATGTAGAGCATGATGACCTGTTTGGCGCGGGGGCGATAATGCGGCGGCCGTGGTGCCAGGGGCTGGGGTCTGCCTTCCGCTGCCTGAATCATGCCTGAAGGAGTGTGCAGCATGGAAGCTAGCGCCAGACCACCAAATCCATGAGCAACCCGCCCAAGGGCTTGGCGACGACTCATCACATCAGGAAAAACTCGACCGCAGGGATAGCTCATATCATCGAATAAAGATAAATTCCTTCATGTTGAAAAGGGTGTGACAGAGGTCTCTCCAAGTCATCTGCTGGGCAGCCTCCCTATCCAAGCCGGTAACAAGATAGTGCGCCTCTTGGTCAGCTACAAAATCCCGAGCAGCCTTGATCTCCTGGGCTGTGGGCAGGCGGCAGAAGGCTTTCTCATACATCTGAGTCAATCGAGCCGCCAAACCAAGATCTTGCCCCAGAATCTCCCCAGCCCAGGCCTCTGCCTGCTGCAGAACAAAGGGGTCATTCATCATGACCAGAGATTGTGCCGGCACATTGGACTCAGCTCGGCGACCAAAGGTCGTGTGAGGAATCGGGGTATCGAAAGTTGAGAGAAAAGGTGAGAGAAAGTTACGTCGCACCTCAACGTAGATGCTGCGACGGCGCCCACCATCCAAGGGACCGCTTTTTCCTGGCCTTCCTCGTCCTGTCATGAAGGGCGTCAGATGAATCTTTTCAGAAGGACCAAAAGCTCTTGGATCCAGTTGTCCGGAAACACAAAGCAAATGATCTCGAATCGATTCTCCTTCAAGCCTTCGCACCTCGGAGCGATGCCAGTATTGGTTTTGAGGATCTTGATCATCCATCGAGGGGGCGAGCGCTACCGAATCCATGGAGAATGCTCTGGAGCGCACCAGCATCCTGATCAATTCCTTAGTCGACCATTTGGCTTCTTCCATAAACCATCGGGCCAACCAGTCCAATAATTTCGGGTGGGTAGGAGCTTGCCCAAGGACACCAAAATCATCCACTGATGGCACAATCCCTCGACCAAAGACATGATGCCAAATGCGATTGACATAGACTCTAGCCGTCAACGGGTTACTGGGATCCACCATGGACTGCGCTAGGGCTAAACGCCCAGAACCCTCTATCGGAGTCGCTAAGTGGGCCATCGAAGTAAGGATGCCTCGATTTGCTATCTCCCCGCGTCGACGAGGATTCCCGCGGATGTAGATAGGATTGTCCCGCCCACTGCCCTCGATCATGCTCAATCCGGTTGGAGACACATCCACCTGAGCCCCCAACTCACGGTATGCTCGAGCTAGCTCCAACCATGCATCAGGCAACGAAGCTTCTGGAGTCACGACCGATGCGGATGAAATCTTGGGCGGTTCGGCCTGGGAAGAGGCGATGACTGTTTCCACCGAAAACCACGCCTCTGGTCCATGCGCACCACCATTGGAAAGATCGGCGTGAATGGTATCCTTGAATTCAATGTAGGCTTCATGGCCCTGCCACATGGTCAGATTGAAGGTGGTCCAGCCAACCTCATTGCGATCGAGGTTTTTCTTAATCCCATCGTATATCGGTCCGCGTATGAGATTAAAATTATCGATCACCACATTGATCCGGGCCTGATGCCCAGCAGCCCGGGTATGCAGAAAAGGTTGGTCGATCAAAAAGGTGGGTGAACGCAGTGATCCCTGGAGGTGGCGGGACCATTTGGCTGAATCCACAGCAGTCGCCTTAACTGGCACAGGTTCGCCCTCTCCGGGGCGGTCAACCATATCTCCAGGCTCGACGATCGGGTCATATTGGAGTGCCTCATCGTCAAAATACCATCCTGCAAAGCCATCTTGACGGGCATCACCAAGAAGCACCTCACCAGGATTCGGTTGCCAGCGGGCTGCCAAATCATCCAAGTCATGTTCAGAGGCATCCAGAACTTTTCGCCCCCGCTCCTGGAGGTCTTGCCAGGTGCTAAGCCCAGAGGTCCAGCGCTCATCCGACATCAGAGTGGTCTGTTGATAGCGGGAGCTCTTCATGACACCGAACATGCCATAATAATCTCGAGTACTGATGGCATCGAATTTGTGATCATGGCAACGAGCACAACTCACTGTCAGACCAAGAAAGGCTTTGCTCACCACATCGATTTGGTTGTCCAGCACGTCCAGTTGATTCATCTGAATATCTACCGGTGAGTGAACCTGTTGCCCCAACCAGAAAAACCCAGTGCCGATTACCGATTCCTCAAGACCTGTGGACGCATCCAACCTTGGCTTGGACAATTGATCCCCCGCAAGGTGCTCCATCACAAATTCATTGTAGGGCAAGTCTTGATTGAAGGCACGGATGACATAGTCGCGGTAGCGCCATGCATTGGGGATCTCATAATCGAACTCGTGTCCCATGGTTTCGGCGTAGCGCATCAGGTCAAGCCAGTGTCGCGCCCAATGTTCCCCGTAATGCTTACTTTCAAGGATCTGATCCACCGCCTTGGAACGCGCATCTGGATCTTTGTCTGAGAGGAAGTCATCCATCAGTGCTGGCGAGGGGGGGATACCGGTTAGAACCACATGAAGCCTGCGGAACCAAACACGAGCCGAAACTTCTGAGGCAGGTTCAAGCTTCTGGCTTTTCATGGATTCAAGCAGGAAGGCATCAATGGGCTGTTGCCCCCATGGATCGGAGTCTAGTTCGGGCGGTGTGACCTTCTCCAGAGGTCTCCAGGCCCAGTGTTCGCGTCGGCGTTTTTCTAGATCAAAAGGCTCCTTGTCAGGAGATGACTCAGTGCGAGCAGCGGAGTTTGGCCAGGGGAGGCCTATCTCGACCCATTTTACCAAATCTCTGATCTGCCCGTCGCTTAGGCGAGATTCAGGTGGCATCTGCAAATCCACGTCATCGTAGTGGATGGCCTTCAGGAGCAGACTTTCAGAGGGCTGATTGAGATTGACGACAGCTCCACTCTCACCACCTTTAAGGAGCGATCCTCGTGTGTCGAGCAAGAGACCCCCTTTGATCTTACTGGCACGCTGTGCGTGACATTCGAAGCAATGGTCTTCCAGAACGGGGCGAACACGTTTTTCAAAAAAATCAATGGCCTCAGAAGGGAATGGTTCTGAACCTTTGACTCCAGCAGGCAGGAACCAGAACCCTATCAGCGCCAGCAGAGTCAGGGAGAAAAGCTGCTGTTGAAAACTCGGTTTGCGTGACAGGGGGCTTGGGCTCATGGCTGAAAGGACTATAGCTAAGTAGCCACAATAAGCCCAATTGAGCAACGTTTTTGAATAACTCTACTCAGAGAACAGGTAAGCTCTAGCACTCTGAAGCGCCTCTGCAACAAACGGCCCGATGCATGCCTGAGACAGCTCAAGCATGCTCTGGATACCAGCTAGATGAGCAACTCAGCGATCTGCACCGCATTCAGGGCAGCGCCTTTGAGCAACTGGTCTCCAGACACCCAAAAGCAAAGTCCGTTATCCAGTGCACAGTCATGCCGAAGGCGCCCGACTTGGCAGGCATCCCGGCCTGAGGCATTTAATGGCAAAGGATATTGTTGATTCGCCGGATCATCCACCACCTCAAGTCCCGGGGCTGCCGCCAGCACCTCACGCGCCCTCTGCAAATCAACCGGACGTTCGAATGAAGCGCTGATGGCAATCGAATGGGCCCGGTAGACAGGTACCCTCACGCAAGTCACACTGGCCTTGAAGGAGGGATGATGCATGATCTTCTGCCCCTCGTTTTCGAGTTTCATTTCCTCGCGTGTGTAACCACTTTCTAGAAAAGAATCCACATGAGGCAGCACATTGAAGGCAATTTGATGAGGGTAAACCTCAGGTTTGATCTCCTGACCATTCCCAAGCCTCCGAACCTGATCTTCTAATTCCAGAATGGCCTGCGCACCTGTTCCCGATACCGCCTGGTAGGTCGATGCAAGCACGCGCTGAACACCAAAAGCCTGATGAAGCGGGTAGAGTGCCATCAGGGTGATGGCAGTCGTGCAATTCGGGTTGGCAATGATTCCCTGATGTTGCTTGGCATCCTGAGGGTTGATTTCGGGCACCACCAATGGAACTTGAGGATCCATGCGAAAGGCGCTTGAATTGTCAACAACCACCGCACCAGCCTCGACAGCCATGGGCGCATAGGTCTTAGAAATGCCACCCCCCGCACTGAAGAGCGCGATATCCACTCCTTTGAACGACTCTTGGGTTAATTCCTCAACCACCAACCTCTTGCCCTTGAATGACAATTCCTTGCCAGCTGAGCGGCTAGAAGCCAGAAGACGGAGCTGTTCCACGGGAAAGGAACGACGTTCCAGTGTGTGGATCATTTCCACACCCACGGCACCCGAGGCACCAACGATAGCCACTTGAGGATTCCCTTTCATAGACAAAGCAGAGCGCAGTTTATGACCGATTGAATTGGGCTTGTCAAATGGGCTCTGGATGGAAGTTTTAGAGACTGCTTGCCACCACTCCTTTTTTGATGGCAGGTCACAACAACTTCCACTGAGTGTCTTAGCCCTGAGCTAAGGAGCCAAGTCCTCCAGATAATCAAGAAGGCTAGCCATTTCTCTGACGGTAAAGGGCATCATGAGCCCTTCTGGCATCAACGAATTGTCCAACACCCTCCGAGAGAGAATCTGGTCTTTTTTAATGGTGTGAGCGGTGGCCAGGATATCGCGCACCACAACCTCCTCGCCGGACTCCTGAACCACAAACCCGGTAATCTCCTCCCCATCAGACAGCTCAATCACATGTGTGGCAAAGCCTTGCGCAATGGTATTGCC
>JALRAZ010000038.1 GCA_023257935.1 Verrucomicrobiota bacterium | reverse complement strand
CCTCCCTATGGCATGATCACCGACTTCACAATCCTTGAGCCGTCTGCCATTTATCGCCTCATGACGCAGATCATCATCCCTCGACCCATTGCCTGGGTTCTGAGTGATCATGGGAATGGAACATGGAATCTGGCCCCATTTTCCTACTTCAGTGCGGTCAGCAGTCAGCCCCCCCTGCTTTCATTATCGGTGGGTTCGAGAAAGGATGGCAGTCCTAAGGATACTTGGACCAACATTGAGGAGCGTTCGCATTTTGTCCTCCACATACCTCAAGTCAAAGATGTCGCCAAGGTGCTCCGATCAGCTGAGTCCCTGGCTCCTGGGCAGTCCGAGCTGGAAACCTGTGATTTGGAAGTGGTGCCTTTTGATGGAGCCCCTCTGCCCAGACTGAAAGGGCTGCCCTTGGCTCTTTACTGTGAAAAAGAGGTGATCCATCCGATGGGCCTAGGCAAGCAAGCCCTCATACTGGGTCGCATTCTCAAGCTTTATGTGGATCAGTCCCTGATCCAGGAGCCTCAAAACTCCTCATCCATGCAACTGGATCCCACCTTGATCAATCCCTTGGCCAGATTGGGCTCCGATGCTTTTGCATCGATCAACCTGCTCCCCAAGGAGGATGTGGTTCCTTTTGGTGCTTGAGAACATGTTGGCCTGAGTGCTTAGACTCACTCAGGCGCCGATTCGGGATCGCCTCGTTTGGACGGCTTCTGCCAGTTGCTCCAGAATGGGGACTGTCTGGTCCCATGAAATGCATGCATCGGTGATACTCATGCCGTAGGTGTCGGTCCCATCACCCGCGTAGGACTGTTGTCCCTCGACTAGGTGACTTTCCAGCATGACACCCATAACCGATTGAGATCCTCCGGCTATCTGATCGGCCACCGCTTTGGCTGCAATGGGCTGCTTGCGGTGATCTTTGGATGAATTGCCATGACTGCAGTCAATCATGACTGAAGGTGTCAGGGATTGCTGTTCGAGCTTTTCACAAACGCCTTGAACACTGACCGCATCGTAATTTGGACCATGTTTGGATCCTCTGAGAATGAGGTGCCCTCCCTCATTGCCGCGCGTTTGCACAATGGCAGCAATGCCCTGCTTGGTCACCGATAGAAAATGGTGGGATTTATGGGAGGCACTGACCGCATCCATCGCTATTTGAACATTGCCATCGGTACCGTTCTTGAACCCGACAGGCATGGAAAGCCCTGAGGCAAGCTCTCGATGAACCTGACTTTCAGTGGTGCGAGCTCCGATGGCCCCCCATGCGATGAGGTCGGCAATGAACTGAGGGACAATGGTATCAAGAAACTCTGTGGCCGCAGGTAATCCGAGTTGATTCAGATCTCGAAGCAATGTTCTGGCGAGTCGGAGCCCCTTGTTGATCTTGAAGCTGTTATTGATCTCCGGATCATTGATCAATCCCTTCCATCCAACCGTGGTCCTCGGTTTCTCAAAATACACACGCATGAGGATGCAGAGATCTTTCTCAAACCTCTGTCGGGCCTCCAGCAGCTTGGTGGCATATTCCATGGCTGCTTTGGTGTCGTGGATAGAGCAGGGGCCAGCAATGACCAGCAACCTGTCATCCTTGCCTTGGATGATTGCCTGAGCCTGCGCTCGGGCCTCGGCAACGGTTTTCGAGGCTTCCTCGGTCATGGCAATCTCCTCCTGCAAAATGGCAGGAGAGAGCAGGGGTTGCAGTGACTCGATTCTCAAATCATCAGTGTCCTGTATCATACGTCTAACGACCCAAGATCATATAGCCCTTGAGGACTCCCTGAAAAGCTTCACTTGGAAAAAAGTGCCCCATACCCGTTTGTCAGGGGTTTGCCTTCCTCCTTTGAGTCCATCCACTTTTCCCTCGTCAAGCCATGGCGCAATCCTCTAACTTGCCCTCAACATCGGTGAGGGAGTCGTCGTTCTTTCTTCCTGCCCCCAAAGGCATGCATCTGGATCAAGACATTATCGACATCCTCAAAATCAAGGCTTCAACCAAGACCCTGAGTTCGGGGCAGGACAAACCTTCGCCCCAGCTACCTGAGAGCCTTCCGATTCTTGGCTTGGCCGATATTGTCATCTTTCCCGGTATGGTCGCTCCGCTACTGATTGAGTCGACTGCGAGCGGTGATTTGATCGATGATGTGGTTTCAGGAGATCGATTTATCGGTCTGGTGTTGCAGACCTCTCCGGTGGATGATCCGAGTCCGGATGACCTTCACGCCTGCGGTTGCCTTGCCCGGGTTCAAAAAATGGTCAAGCAACCCAATCAGCAGGTTCGCATTCTTATCGAGGGGATCCGACGCTTTCGGACTTTAGAGTTTTCGCAGACTTCCCCTTACCTCAAGGCATCGGTTGATTATCATGATGAGTCCGAAGAGAGTGGCGTTGAGGCCAAGGCCCTAGCCCGCAACACCAAAAAGCTCTTCCAGGAGCTCTTGGAGCATGCCCCAACGCTCAACGATCAATTCAAGTCGACCAACCTGAACACTGACCAGCCAAGTAAGATGGCTGATCTGATCGGAGCCAATCTCAACCTCAAACTTGAGCAGCATCAGCAGTTGCTCAGCCTCTTTGACGTGAAGGAGCGTTATCGGACTTTGTTGCCGATGCTTCAGCATGAGCTCGAACTCCAGACCATTGGCGCTCGAATTCAAAAGGAAACCTCCTCCTCTATCTCCAAGAGCCAAAAAGATTTTTATCTCAAGGAACAGCTGCGAGTGATTCAGCGTGAGCTGGGAGAGGAGGATGCTTCAGCCAGCGACATTCGTCGCTTGCAGGAGGGGCTGGACCAGGCTGCCTTACCAGAGGAAACACGGGAAGTGGCCATGCGCGAACTGGATCGCCTGCGCTCGATGGCCTCTTCGCTTCCTGATTACGGAGTGACGCGCCACTATCTGGAATGGTTGGTAGACCTGCCATGGCAGGCTAGAGCCGAAGATCATCTCGATCTGAACACCGCCTCCAAGATACTTGATGAGCAGCATTTTGGACTGGGTAAGGTCAAGAATCGATTGCTGGAATATTTGGCTGTGCTCAAGCTCACCGGCACCATGCGCGGTCCTATTCTCTGTCTGGTGGGCCCTCCCGGGGTAGGCAAGACGTCTCTGGGGCGCAGTATCGCTGATGCCATGGGAAGACCTTTTGCCAGGATTGCCCTTGGTGGGGTCAGGGACGAGGCAGAGATTCGAGGGCATCGCCGAACTTACGTTGGGGCCATGCCAGGTCGTCTCCTGCAAACCCTCAAGCGACTCAAAGCCAGAAATCCGGTCATCCTGCTGGATGAAGTGGACAAACTGGGCTCGGATTTTCGAGGCGACCCTGCCTCCGCACTACTGGAGGTGCTTGATCCACAGCAGAATAAGCATTTCAGTGACCACTATCTCGAGGTTCCCTTTGATCTGAGTGACATCCTCTTCATCACGACTGCCAACTGGCTGGATCCCGTGCACCCCGCTCTGCGTGATCGTCTGGAGGTCATTGAGCTTTCCAGTTACACGACCTCGGAAAAAGTTCAAATTGCCCGAACCCACCTGATTCCCAAATTGCTCCAGGATCATGGGCTGCCGCCTCGCTCACTCAAGATTCCCTTACCCATCCTGCGACTCTTAGTCGAACAATACACACGCGAGGCGGGTGTCCGGCAGCTGGAGAGGACCTTGGCTTCGGTGCTCCGCAAGGTGGCGCGAGAAGGTCTGGAATCTGGCAAGAGCCTCAAGACCCACTCGATTGATGCTGACTGGATTCATCGCCAGCTCGGTGCGGCCACTCACCCCCAGCCCGAGCATGAGGTGATTGCTGAACATGGTTTGGCTCTGGGGCTAGGTTGGACACCCAGTGGCGGCGATATCCTATTCATGGAGGCAACCTGTTTGCCAGGAAGTGGTAAGCTCATCCTCACGGGCTCATTGGGGGATGTGATGAAGGAAAGTGCCCAGGCGGCCCTGACCTACCTGCGTTCCCAAGCTGCAGCGATGAACTTAGAACTCCCACCGATGGATACCCATGATATCCACCTGCATGTACCGGCTGGGGCTACCCCCAAGGATGGGCCCAGTGCCGGGATCTGCCTGTTCGCTGCCTTGGCCAGCTTGTTCATGAAACGCAAGCTTTCCTCGAGACTGGCCATGACCGGAGAGATCAGTCTACGAGGGCGCGTCCTCCCAGTGGGCGGCATCCGCGAAAAACTGCTGGCAGCGGCTCGTGGTGGGGTCAAGGAGGTCGTTCTGCCTGATGCGAACCGGCGTGCCTGGGAAGAAATACCTGCTGAAATCCAGAAGCGCTTGAAGATTCACTGGATTCGGCACGTCGAAGAGCTGATGCCCATACTCTTTGGTCAGGGCACTTGAGGGAAACGATTTAAACAATCATGGGTGCCTCCCGTTCCATCTTGCTATCCCTGCTGGCAGGTCTCATGTGTCTGAGCCCTCATGCCTTCATTCAGGCGCAGGGTCTTAATCAGCCGGACCAACGCGATTTTTCTTTCCCAGTGGCACAAGCCCTGGATGCCCTGGATGCCGAGGATGATCCCTTGGTGCAAGGGCATTGGCTCGCAGCGCAACTTCGAAAGCTCGCGCTGGGTATTCCGGGAGATATCACGGCATGGCTCAATGTGCGGCATGCCGATGGTCAGCGTCAGCAACATGCCCTGATCAAGCAAACTAAACCACTTAATCAGGGTTGGCGGGATGTTTTCGTGCTCCAGGATGAGTCGGGCGTTTCAGTGGAATCGCTGAGTATTGATCATCTTCCGGGCCAGGTGCCAACTTATCGCCATCTACGTGGTGATTTGTCCGCTCTCGATCAGGATGCTCCCGCCGTTTTGGAGGGTGCCCAGATCATGGTCCCCTTCGGAGGCAGTGGTTTTTGGCTGGTTGATCTTGGCTTGGATTTCCTGCATTGGCCCCAACAGCAAGTGATCCCACATCGCATTCAGATGCGAAAAGGGGTATCCTGTCAGGTGCTCGAGAGTCAGTTGAATGTAGCGCAGGACCAGGGTTATCAGCGGGTGCGCTCCTGGGTTTCCCGTGAACATGGTGGGATTGTTTATGCTGAGGCATATAATAGCGAAGGACGGAAAATCAAGGTCTTCGAAGTCAACGATGTGAGGAAGGTCAATGACCAATGGTATGTCACTGAATTGAAGATTCGGGATCTGGTGAATCGGTCGACTTCCACAATGGTCTTTGATCCTGAGCCATAAAGGTTTACTTCCTTTGATGGCGGCTTTCCCGCCCCACCCCAGCTCTTCATTGCATCCACCGCGGTTTCAGGGAACCGATGTGCTTCTGGCTCAGATGAATATCCTTGATTTCATTGCCCAGAACGCAAACCATTCCACCATGTTCCTCTTTAAATGCCGTGGCTGGGCTCCTTTATGGTTACTGACCGGCGTGCTTAGTTTACAGTTTGTGGACCTCAGTGCTGCCAGCGCATGGAACCGCTTTCGAGGCCCCAATGGCACTGGGGTATTAGAATCTTCAGTCAAGCTAAGTCAGCTCAGTATGGAGGATTTAGCCTGGAAACTTGAATTACCAGGTGAGGGCCACTCCTCACCCGTGCTTTGGGGACAGACTTTGTTTCTGACCAGTATGAACCCTCAGGCCTCCTCCTTTTATGTGGTCGCCATCGACACACTCAGTGGCAAGGTCAACTGGAGTCGGGAAGTAGCCTACGAGGCCTTCAGTAAGCACGATTTCAATAGTTTTGCCTCACCCTCACCCACCGTTGATGAAACCGGTGTTTACATTGCCTGGGCTCGCCCTGAATCATTGCACCTGGCTTCGCTGACCCACCAGGGACAGTGGCGTTGGGACCGTGATCTTGGGCCCTACCAAAGTCAGCATGGGGTTGGGGTTTCTCCGATCCTATACCAGGGCAAGGTGATCATGGCCAATGATCAGCTTGGTAAGAGTTCCCTGATCGCATTAGACAAGGCGAACGGCAGCCTCATCTGGCAAACCCCACGAAACAGCGATAAGGCTGCCTATTCCACGCCATGTCTTTACCAGGCTGAAGGCGAGGCAGGGCAACTTATTTTCAACAGTGCTGCCGATGGGATCACGGGTGTTGATCCTTCCAATGGCCAAGTCATTTGGTCCTACCCAAAGGCTTTTGACAAGCGCAGCTGCAGCTCACCCATCGTAGCGGGAGGTAAGATCTTTGGATCCTGCGGTAGTGGTGGTGGGGGCAATTATGTGGTGGCCCTCAACCCTCCTAATGCTTCCTCTGCCAATAAGGTTGAACTCGCCTACGAAATACGTCGTTCTGCCAATTATGTGCCGACCCCGCTTGCCCTGGGGGATATTGTTTATTTCTGGAGTGATGGCGGAATCCTCACCGCTGCCGATCCCAAGACAGGACGGATTCATTATCAGGAACGGGTTGGCGGTCGCTACTTTGGTTCGCCGGTGGCCACGGGTGGAGAAATCCTTTGCGTCTCCACCACGGGCGAACTGGTGGTGGTAGAAGCAGGGCCTACTTTCAAGACCCCACACCGGCTTGATCTGGGTGCCCTCTGTCATGCCACCCCTGCTCTGAGTGAAGAGGCTCTTTATGTCCGTACTGCCTGGACCCTACACAAGTTTCATCAGCCCTGAGGCCTTGGGTCTTCTTTGATGATGGGTATTGGATTTGATGGCGTTGAGCATGGGTCTTTGGATCAAGACTGGATCCTGGACGTGCACGAACATCATCTGCCCGAACTGTTCTTGTGTCCGCAGGTCAATTTACTCAGCTTATTCGAACAGAGTTATGCGGGCTGGACCCTGCGACGCCCATACCCCCTGCCCAGTGAAGGATGGGGGGAGACTGCCCCGAAGCCTAATGGGACACCCTGTCGGTGGGAAGACCTGAAGCCCTACCTTGAGGAACGGGGATCGAATCACTTTGTGAGAAACCTCATCCGAGGCATCCTACTGGTTCACGGGCAGGAAGGGGATCACACGCTGAATGCCTCCAACTGGGAACGCCTCAACCAGGCAGTGATCCAGAGTCGGCAGGATCCCGGGTTTCAGGCACGCACTCTGACCCAATCAGGCATTGGCAAGATTATCACTGATGCCTACACCCAACCCACTGCCGATGTGCGACCTGTTTTGGGCAAGGGGTATGCCTCGGTCATGCGCATCAACGCCTTCTGCATGGGCTACCATGCTGAGGTGGCTGACCACAATGGGAATCGAGCCTGGGAGTTGCTCGGGCAACTGGGTGGCGTTCCCCAAACTCTGGAGGCCTACCTCGAGGCCATTGGTCACTTGGTAAGCTCCATGGCCAGTCGCGGTCAGGTTGCCTTCAAGCACGCCCTTGCCTATGATCGCAGCCTGAGCACAGGCAGTGCCTCCTTCAAGCAAGCCAGTGAGGTCTGGGGCAAAGCCAATGCCTCACCATCGGAAAAGGCCTTGTTTGAGGATTTCATGGTCCATTTTTTCTGTGATCTGGCTGCCGAAAGAGATCTGCCTATCCAAGTACACTTGGGCACGGCTTGGATCAGAGGTTCTCACCCCATGCGGCTGGCATCGCTGGTTGAGGCCCATCCCGGCACGCGCTTTTTGATGATGCATCTGGCCTATCCCTGGAGTCGTGATTTACTGGGGATGGCTTTTGTTTATCGCAATCTGTGGATTGATCTCACTTGGTCTTGGCTTCTGAGCCCAACTCATTTTCAAATGGCACTGCATGAGGCCATCGAAATCCTTCCCGATGAGCATCGTATGATGATGGGAGGCGACAACTGGCATCTGGAGGAAACAGTCGCCTCCATGCATTGCTTCCGAGATCTCCTATCCGAAGTGCTGGATGAAAAAGTCAGGAGGGCTTACTTCGACCGATCGACCGCTAACCGTCTTCGACGGCGCATCCTCCATGAGAATGCCCAGGCCTTTTTTAAACTATAGCCCGTGACAGGCTGGATCCTGATGTGGTCCCTGCCTGCCTACACTGGGCGTGCAAACTCCCTCAGGTATTTCATGGCCACCTGCCAGTCGCGCTGTGCCGCCGCCTCCAGGCAATGCTCCTGACCCGTGTCTGGATCCTCAATGTGCAGTTCGGCCAGGTGGATCGCAGCGCGGTCCAAAAGCGGCCGTTCGGGTCGATTTTTCTTGAAGCGATAATGCCGCTTGAGCTCTGAGAGCATTAGTATATCCCCGCCATAAAGCGCATCGGCAACGACCGGGTGTTGTTTGCAGTAGAGATGACAACGGATCTGATGATAACGCTCTGTCAGTGGGGTTGCCTTGAGCAGAGTATGCTTGCCGAAGGTTTCAAGGGTCTCGAAGTGGGTCAGCGATTTTTTTCCCTGTTTGCTGGATTTCATGAGCCAGGGTTGAAATCGGTGGGGAGCCAATAGCAGGTCGACCGAGAAAGAGGCTGATTCGGGTGTCCCCATGCACAGGGCATGGTAAATGCGGTTGGGTTTTTCTGCATGCAGCTGGTCTTTGAGCTTCTGGAGACTTTGTTCGTTCCTGGCCCAGAGACTAACTCCAGTGGTTTCAAAATCCAATACATTGACCGGCTGAAGCCAGTTGATACCTCGATCGCGCACCCAGCCTGCCTGACGCTGAAGATCATGTTCGATGATCGCAGTCATGTGAGGGCGTTCCTGATGGTGGTGATCGTATTCGGTTCCCAGATGGGTCTGCTTGTTGAGGCAGATCCAGGAATCGGTTTCGGCAATCACCTCGGTTTTCCAGGATTGCTGATGTTGATGAGAAGTCAGGTGGATGAAACTCTTTTCATGCATGGCCATCAATGCCCTTGAGCGTGCCCGTGTGTTGGGAAACAGGCAAGCTTCCTCCTCATCAGCCCTCTGCAAGAGGGGATCGAACCTTGCCAAGCCATGTGGCCTGTGTTACCGCATCATGAGCCATGATTGAGTTGCGCGGACTGGTCAAGACCTTTGGAGATCTTCGGGCAGTGGACGGGATCGACCTGACCATTGGCCAGGGTGAGTTCTTTGCTGTCCTGGGCCCCAATGCTGCGGGAAAGACCACGACCATCAAGATGATGGTAGGCCTGATCAAGCCCACCGAAGGCTCAGCTGTCGTGGCTGGATACGATATCCAGCAGAGCCCGCTCGATGCCAGGAAACGACTGGCCTACGTGCCAGATTTTCCCTTTCTCTACGACAAGCTCACCCCCCTTGAGTTCATGCAGTTCACGGGCCAACTTTTCAATATTGACCCTGATAAAGTCCGTCACCAGGGAGCTGAACTGGCCCGCCGCTTTCATCTTGATGCCTTCTTGAACAAATCGATCGAGGGTTTGTCCCATGGCACCAGACAGCGAGTGGCCATTGCATCGGCCTTGCTTCATGATCCAGAAGTGTTTGTCATCGACGAGCCAATGGTTGGCCTGGATCCTCAGCATGCCCGCATCGTTAAGGATATCCTCAAGGAGCGTTCTGGTCAGGGCATGACCGTTTTTTTATCCACCCATCAACTTTCAGTTGCCGAGGAACTGGCTGACCGCATTGGTATCATTCATCAGGGACGTCTTGTTGCCGTGGGGACGGCGCGGGAACTCCGAGATCAGAGCGGGCGTGATGAAGCCCTGGAAAGCAGTTTTCTGCGGTTAACGACTGAATCAACCGAGTCGAGTGAACCGGAACCCACGCAGCCTGCTTAATCGGGTTGCCGCCTGCATCCCAACCCTCACTTCATGAATTCAGCTTCCCAGCCATCCGGACTGAAACTTCTGGCGGGAGTCCATCTCAGGCAGCACTGGCGTCGCCTCAAGGGGGTCATGAGTCAGTCGCGCCTCCTCTCAGCAACCATCCTGTTCTTCCTGATGGGTTACTGCTGGCTCTCCTTTGCCATTTTTCACCGAGCCATGCGCTTTATTGGCTCATTCCCTGGACTTGGCGACCTGTTGATCGAGCGGATGCTCTTCCTGCTCTTTGCTTTCCTGTTCGCCCTGTTGCTGATCAGTAACCTGGTCATCACCTATTCGAATTTGTTTCGGAACCGGGAAACAAACTTTTTGCATAGCCTCCCGATGCACCCCAATACCATCTTCCAATGGAAATTCCTGGAATCAACGGTGGTCGCCTCGTGGGCGTTTATTTTTCTGATAGCACCCATGCTGGCTGCCTATGGTTTGGTTGAACAGGTGGATTGGACCTTTTATCCCATGACCTGCCTGCTCATCCTGCAGTTTGTGATTCTGCCAGGCTTTGCCGGAGCATGGGCTGCCATCGCTCTGGCTCGCTACATGGACAGACGAGCCTTCCAGTACACGCTTTTGGCCATTGGTCTGGTCACCTTGGCCGCCTTGGCTTTTTGGTTGAAGGCCGAGCAAGTCACCGATGACATGCTGGAAACGCGTGTGATGTTGGTGCTCGATCGGTTGCTCAGAAACACTCAGTTCAGTCAGTTTGCTTTCTTGCCCAGTTACTGGTTGGCCACCGCAGTGATTTCATGGAGTGAGGGAGCCAGTTCGGCTACCTTGTTCTTTATCCTGGTTCTGCTGAGTTACGGCCTTTTTCTCGGAGGTGTGACCATGACCTTTCCTGGTAGCCCTTTCTATGAAGCGGCTTCGGCCGTTCAGAGTCGTGGCTCGGGTATGGGTTGGCCGGGGCTTAGGTTTAGGCGTCATCGTCGATCTCACTCCAATGACTTTGGCTCAGGAGGCTGGCTCCATGCCTTGCTTAGTCTGCCCTGGTGGATTCCCCTTGAGAGTCGAGCGGTTTTGATCAAGGACATTCGGGTTTTTTGGCGCGACACCAGCCAATGGGGACAAAGCTTGTTGCTTTTCGGGCTCCTGGCGGCCTACATCATCAATCTAAAGAATTTTTCAGCTCAGCTGAACAATCCCTTCTGGATTCATCTCATCGCCTACCTCAATCTGGGTGCCTGCTCGCTGAATTTGGCGACGCTGACCACGCGTTTTGTCTTCCCTCAATTTTCACTGGAAGGCAAACGATTGTGGATTGTGGGTATGGCTCCCATAGGCCTCAACAAGGTGATCCAGATCAAGTACACCCTGGCGACCCTGATTTCCTTACTGGTGACCGGTAGCCTGATCGTCCTGTCCTGTTACATGTTACGCATGCCTTGGACTCAGGCTCTTTACTTTACCCTCGTTATCCTAGTCATGAGTCTCACGCTCAATGGGCTGGCCATGGGTTTGGGGGTGATTTACCCCAACTTTAAGGAAGATAACCCCAGCAAAATTGTCAGTGGTTTCGGGGGGACTTTTTGCCTCGTGTTGAGTTTTCTCTACATCGTGGGCACGATCCTCATTCTTGCCGTGGGTTCTCCCTGGGCCCAACAAGCCCGTCCACTGACCACAGGCATTGCTTGGGTGTTGTTTGGGATGCTGTCCCTAGGCATTGGCTACCTTCCCTACCGCCTGGGTGTTCGGAGGCTCAAATATTTGGAAATCTGACCTTGCAAGGATGGGCTCCTTTTTTTGGCCGAGTCTTCATAGGCCGCGTCGCTCAGAAAAAACCGGGGGTCAGCTTTACAGGGCGATCACTTGTCATTAACTTATAAGGATGGCCCTTCACGACGATCATGATTTTGTGGACAGGGAATTCGAGCAGTCCCGCCCTGCCTCGGCGCCACCCTCTGGCGCGCAGGACGCTGCGTCGGGTCTGAGTGCCCAGGAAGTCAAGGGATCAGCCCGAGAGCAACTGGATGCCAAGTTTGGGTCGACCCAGCAGCGCTTGCTCGCACTCAAGCAAGAGCAGGAAAAGCTTGAGTCCGAGCGTATCGCTCTGGAAGAGATGCGACGGCGGCGTAGCGAGTACTCCCAGGGTCGCGAAGAAATGATCACCCACCTGACTCGCGGGATGGCCTTGCTGGAGGAGGCTGAGGAGGATGCCAGGCGAGAGGCTACTGCCATGCAGCAGTCTCTGGAAGACTTTCGTCAGCACCTCGAAAAAGTCAGCGCACTCAATGAGGCTGACTGGGAAGAGGCTCAATTGCAGCGTGAGCTGACTCACGCGCTCATCACCATTGAAAATGCCAGAAAGGAATGGCTCAGCTCGGTCTCGCGATTCCCAGTGCTCTCAAGTGACCCGCCCGATGCTTCATCCACTGCCGGAGCCAAGACTGGCAGTCGTTCTCTTGGAACAGGCCTCTCAATGAGCAATTTATCGCTGAGTCAAATGGCTCGGCTTGGGTTGGCCTTAACCTGGCCGCTTGCGCTGGTCTGGCTCATGACCTGCCTCGTGCTCATTGCCATTTGGTCCAGACTGGCATCCTGATCCATGCGCTCACTGTTCAATCTGGGGTTTATTCGCAAATGGACACAGGGTCATCGTGATCCTTTCACGTCCCGCTCTCAGCGACTTAATCACCATGCACGTTCGCTACGAGCCGCCATCCGGCAGCTTGAGCGTTCGCAGGAAACCGGTCCCCGGATCAAGCGCTCTGTTGCCCCGGGGGACTCCCCCAAAGTCCGCATCGAGGAAGGGAGGGAGCAGGCATCGATCGCTTTGAATCCCGGGCAGCCTCGCCGAATCCGCCAGTCCTCAAAGAATCAGCAAGGGGGGCATTACAATGCGATGGGGCTGCGCAAATGGGATCCAGCTGGATGGCTTGGTCAGCGCTTGATTTCAATGCGACGGAGCCAGAGCCGACAGGCAAAGGACCAAGCTACTGCCTCCCCGAAAGCAGCCACGGGTGTTTTCCAGCCTGCTCCTCGGGTCTCAACCCTGCTACGTCGGGAGCGTCGGCTGGCTCGCAATCGGTTTCTGTTTATGTTTTTTCTCCTCCTGGCCTTGCTTTCGGCAATCCTTTTCATGCTTCGTCCCTGAGATGGCCCAAGCCACTACCCAGGAAACCATTTGTATACGGTCTGAATCTTGGGGGGTCACCTATTCTGCCAAAGGTTTGTGTCGGCTTTATTTTCCCCCTTTTGAGCGGGTTTCGACGGTCTCAGCTGACCCTTCGCCATGGAGTCCCATGGTTCGATCTTGGCTTGAGGCCTACTGGGAGACCCATCTCCGCAGGCCCTCAAGCCCCCTCCCGCCTCTGGATCTTGAATCGGGTACACCCTTTCAGCAGGCCGTCTGGCGGGCGCTGCTTAAGATTCCATTCGGAACCCGCCTAAGCTACCGAGAACTTGCAGCCAAGATGGGTTCTCCCAATGCCGCACGAGCGGTTGGCTCGGCCTGTGGTCGCAACCCGATCCCCCTGCTCATTCCATGCCATCGAGTGGTAGCGTCCTCAGGGGGCCTGGGTGGGTTTTCGGCTGGGCTGAAGTGGAAGGAGCGTCTCCTTCAATGGGAAGCTTTGCAAGCTGAGAGCTCTCGGGCATGTCATCACGTCTAATTGGGGCCGGCCTTTTCCGCCTGCAGACTCCATCGTTTGACCGAGACGTCGTTGGCTTGATCCAGACCAGGGCGGGTGCGCCCACGGTCAATCCAGTTTTCCCAGGCCGATCGTATCTGAGCGACTCGGTCGGGGAATGCTTCGGCAAGATTCCTGGTTTCACCCAGGTCTGCGTTCAAGTCGTAAAGCTGGACTCCCTGCTGGGTGTCTGAGCTTGACCAACCTCCTGATCCTCCTTCCAGGATGAGTTTCCAATGGCCCATGCGGATAGCAGGAACACCTCGGATGGAACAACTGATGGCATGGTCCCGTGCGGCCTGAGTGCCTCCTTGAATCAATTCAAGCAAGCTGAAGCTGTCCACCGCCTCATCTTCGAGCAGGGGTGTGGCGGTCATGGCTGCCAGGGTAGCCATTAAATCTGCCTGATGCACCAGGGCATCGGATACCCGACCCGGCTCAATGACCCCAGGCCAGCGCATCAGCAGGGGGATTCGATGACCTCCCTCCCACGCATCGGATTTGTATCCACGCAGTGGACCGCTTGGCATATGCCCACGGGCCTCCATCGTTTTGACATCGACATAGGGTGCACAGCCATTATCGCTGGTGAAGATGACCCAAGTGTTCTCGGCAAGGCCATGGGTCTCCAGCGCTTCCAAAACCTGTCCCACGGCGGCGTCGGTCTCCATCACCAGATCGCCATAGGGACCCAGCCCACTCCTCCCTTTCCATGGTGCGTTGACCGCCAGGGGCGTGTGGGGCGAAGTCAGGGAAAAATAGAGCAAGAACGGTTGGGTGCTTGCTTGCTGGCTCTCCAGAAAACGCAGGCACCGATCGGTCAGGGTTGGCAGGATGGATTCAAGTTTCCAGCCTGCAACCGCGGGTCCCTGCTTGCTGGCCAGATTCCTTTGAAGCTGGGCAGCATCCAACCACTGATTTGGGATACCGAGCGTGCGATCCTGTTGGATGAAGCAGTAGGGTGGCCAATTGGGCACATCGGTCCCAAAATAGGTATCAAACCCTCGGCTGGTCGGTCCTGATCCCAGGGGGTTGGCAAACACAGCGCGCCAAGCTTCCTGGTGCCAAGCCTGAAGCCCGATGGTGGTGGGTTGGCTTGCCTCCATGAAGGCCCGGTGTTGGGGTGGGATGGGCCAATCCCAACCCAGATGCCATTTGCCGATGCAGGCGGTGGTGTAGCCGCTTTTTCGAGCAAGCTGACCGATGGTGAGGCGATCCTCAGCGATCACTGGGCTACCCCAAAGGCCGACGATGCCTGACTGCAGTCGAGTCCGCCAGTGATAGCGGCCGGTCAACAGGGTGTAACGGGAGGGGGAACAGACCGCTGAAGAGGCATGGGCATCGGTAAAGCGCATCCCTTGCTGGGAAAGTTTGTCGATATGGGGGGTCGCCAAGCCCCCGGCTTGCTGGCGATAACATCCCAGATCCCCATAGCCTAAATCATCAGCGTAGAGGATCAGGACATTGGGTAGGGGACGGGTTTGAGGCTCTGCCCAGCAGAGTGCGGTCCACAGCAAGCCCACTGTCCACCCCAGGCCAAAGCGCGTGGCAGAGCAGGTAGTTGGGCAGGCAAATCCCATGACCCCATCCTAATCGAAGGCATCCTCCCCGCAAGCCTTGCCTGGCCCACACGCTTACTGAGGGATCACCCTGATCCGGTAGTAGGCTTCCTGGCTGACACCGGTCGGTAAGGACCATCGATACGCCGGATCCTGCGTGCTTGAGAGGAAACGATCCACCTCGGTCCAATCCGGCGCCTGCATGGAGCTGGCTCGTTCAGCCACGTAGGTGATGCCGGGCTGAATCCAGACCACTAGAATCACTTCCTGATTCAATGCACCTGGCTCGATGTGATCGATCACCAGACGGCTGCTCGGGTTAAGCGGATCAGTCTGGGCAAGGAATTCATGCAGGTTGGTCATGCCATCGCCATCAGCATCCTCAAGGGCATCATCAGCTTGGGCTGGATTCAGTCCGTAGCTGGTCTCCCAGCTATCGGGCATCCCATCCAGGTCCATGTCTTCCAGCGATGGCAGTATATCGGTGAAGGCCATCCAGTTTGCTGCCTGGCTGCCATCGCCCGAGAGCCGGATTCGCTTGAGCCCAGAACCCAAGCCATCGGCCTCACGAGGCCATGGAAGTTCGTTGTCATAACGCACCTCATCTTCGTAAAGATAAGCGGTAAAACCCGCATCTGGATCGGGCGGCTGCAGGGGTTCGTCAGGCCTGAGCAATCTGATGGTTTCCCCATTATTTTCGAGACGGCCCTGGAAGGGCCCTAAAATCATTAAATTAGGCGGCAGTTGGTATTTGCTACGAAAGCTCTCTGGTTCACTTTGAACGATCAGCGCCATGCTCTGGGAGCTGAGTGCCAGCCCAGCAGGGAATGTGAATTGAACCCCCCCTTCGAGTTTCCAGGTGTTCTCCGGATACCAGGGATCATAGAGGGCTATCGTGCGATCGGATCGGTTGGTGATCTCAATGAATTCGTCCCCATCCAAGGGAGGGTGATACATGATGCGACTCAGTACGACCGAACCGACATAAGGTTTTGCGTTGGCCGCTCCCTTGCCTGAGGCAAAAGCGTTGAGCAGCTCCTTGGGGTCGGTGTTGCGAAGATTCGTGCCCAGTGTCTGATGGTCCAGGGTGGTCCAGCGTTCCTCGCCATCTGGGTAGCGTCCCATGCTGCGTCCATTTTCAGACGCCGGAAAGCTCACCGAATCGGTGAAGGCGATCAGGGCTCCGCTGGCATCGGCCTGGGTTAGATAGACCTCATCCCCAAAGGCGGAGCTCAGGGCAAAGGGCTCAAGCTTGTTTTGGATCAGGAAGGCGCGTTCGTAGGCGACGTAAAACCCGCCAGCCGGAATCTGGGTGCCCAGTGGGATCTGATACTTCTTGAGGTTGCTCATCGCATCGCTCAAATACCAACCACCAATGTCTACGGAGGTCGTTCCTGGGTTAAAGAGTTCGATCGCATCCTCAAAAGGAGGGTCCGTATGACTGAGGACTTCATTGATGAGGATTCGAGCTGGTCGAGCCGTATCAGAGAAGCCCGGAGAACCCTGAATCGTCTTGCTGGCAGCCCAGTTATTGGCCTGCCCGGGATCTGCTGTAGGGTCAACGGCTTCCAGTGAACTTCCCAGGCCATCAGCCCGTGATGGCCAGCTTCCCCCATCGCTGTAGTCCACGGTGAAGACGAGATTCCCTTCAGCATCGGCAAAGCTCAGGCGTTCTCCAGCATTGTCCAATTTTCCTGAAAAGGAACCACTTGCCAGTCGAATGCCCTGACTGCCATAGAGGCTGAGGAAGGCTTCGCGATCGCCGGTCACCACCAGCCGCTCACCAGGGGGGAGCTGCGTCGGGCCAAAGGTGTAGTCAATCCCTTCAATAAAGCGCCCACCTGCCAGGTCCAGTGTCGTGTTACCGGTATTGGTCAATTCGATGAACTCCACCTCCGAAGGCTCCATGGGGTGATACATGATTTCGGTGGGTCTGAGTGTGAGGACCAGATCGCTGGTCAGTGACGGATCAACCAGTAGGGCGTAGTCAAACAGAACCCGGGTATCAATCGCCTCGGAGGTGGTGAGGAACAGACCGCCATCCAGGCCAGTTGCGTCGGCACTCAATGAGGCCTGATGCAACTTCGCCCACATCCCATCCATTCCCGATTCAAAAAGCAGAGCCGATGCCTGTTTTCGGATCCTGAGTTCGATGGGGTCAGCTTCCACGGCAACGGTAGCCAATGTCGTCACCGTGCCACTGCCCGTCATGCGACGAATGACCACCTGCCCGGCCCCTTCGAGCCCTATTCCATACCATGTTTCAGCTCCATTTTCGCGGATCGAAACCATGGTGCCAGCCCAACTGGCATCCCCACGATAGGTGTCTAGCTTGAGTTTGGTCTGCAGGGACCAATCTCCGGAGTTGGGAAGGTGGCGTGAAAGCAAGGGAAAGGCTCCCAGGCGATCCTGCCAGCGATGGGCCTGATTGGAAGCGATACGCATGGAGAGCTGACCGGGAACCTGCTCGGTGGAAAGAGTCATCCCTTCGGGCCTGTTATCGGCCAGGCGCCCTCCTTTCAAACTCCACCATGGATCCAGCACGGAAGCACCAAAGTTACTGAAGCCGTGCCGTCCATGCACCGAAGCCTGACGGGTTTGCGTGACCCGATTACCAGCTCCATCCTCGGTGGTGATGGCAATGTCATACCAACCAGGCAGGGCAAATTGAACAGTACTCTCTGTTGAAGAAGCTTGGGTTTGGACGGTGGCCCCCTGCCCAGATGTTTGCCAGGTGAAACGCAGGGCATCGCCTTCAGGGTCGTAGCTGGCTGCGGCGTTCAAGTGTAGCGTTTCCTCGAGGCTGACATTCCATGAGGCCGGGTTGGCTTCCACAATCAGTTTGGGTTCGCTACTGCTTGGCTGAGTGATGGAGGTTTCCACCGTTTCACGGATATGCCCCCACTGATCGACCCCATGCAGGGTCAGGCTATTGTCTCCTTGCTTGAGTTGGATTCCCTTCAAAACCCATCCGCTGGCTCCCTGGCGCTGGAAGGTCGCTTCGGGGTGGCCTGCCACATCGAGGCGAAAGATCCCGGGAGAAGCGTTGCCCGAAAGCTCGATGGTGCCTTGCTTTCCATTCTGAGAGATATTGGATTGAGAGGTGATTTCCAGGGCCAGACCGCTATATCGCCGCATGAGATTCTGAGCATTGCGCTCTCGGGATCGAAACCAGTTCAAGTAGGTATTCTGGTTGATGGTGTATTGGTTACTGGCCTCCTCCTCCTGCTGCATCCAGGCCCTCATGCGTGGCGATCCGTTGGTGTATTGCTCAAGCAATTCAGTGAGGTAGTAATGGAACAGCCGCATGTTGTAATCACGGTTGATGTAGGTATTGACCCCTGGCAGTCCCTGATAAAAGGAGGCACTGCTACTACCAAAGGTCAAATCACTGTCCCAGTGCAGGAACTGGAATTTGCCATCCTCGGCTCGGCGGTAGAAGTAGCCATTTTTACCGCGGCGCAATGAAATGGAATCCCAGTCATCGATGTAGCCCCTGACCACAAACATCTTCATGATGGCATGAGGGTCAGTCAGTGCCTCCATTTCATCC
Organism: Verrucomicrobiota bacterium; assembly: GCA_023257935.1. Taxonomy (GTDB): domain Bacteria; phylum Verrucomicrobiota; class Verrucomicrobiia; order Limisphaerales; family AAA164-E04; genus UBA7971. The sequence goes on along the minus strand of JALRAZ010000038.1, from coordinate 2,194 downwards.
TGGGTGTAGCCTCTGGAGGCCGTCTGGAAGAGTTCAATCAGGGCCGTGAAATCATCTTCGCTTTCGCGTGTTCGTTTCATCCACTCAGTCCGGTAGGCACCCGGATTGGTGGTGTTCTTGAACCGCCATGAGGCATCCTGGCTTTGTCTGTCCCACGTGTCACGAAACCACCACTCATCATCGATCCGATAGAGTTCGCCATCGGCTCCATTGACGAAGTTTCGATCCAGAAATTCATTCCCCACCGGTTCGGTGTCCTCACGTAATTGGGGGGCATTGCTGTTAATAATCACATGCACAAACTCGTTTTCGTTCACCGGATGTCCCAGTAAGTAGAGCATGTAGCGGGCGATTCGGTTGTGATGACGACTCCCACTGTTGGCAGCGTCATTATCCCAGCGATGCTTGACCTTTCCTCGGAAAGGTTTGTCCTCTTGCAGTTTGAGTTTGCCACGGTCGAGATTGGTGCCACGCGTCCAAGGGCTGCCTGAATTGCGCACCCCAGCGTTGTAGTAAATATCTTCCTCGTTGGAGATGAACGTGGCATTAAAATAGTGGTTGGCTAGTCTCGGGAAATCGTAGTCATACTTACTGGTTTCCCCGCTGGCAATGGCCCCAAGGTCGTAGGCTGAGATCACCACCCTCATTTTTCTCAGGTCGCCTTGATGCTGCCGATCATCTACCACATACAGGGCAGGTTTTTCGGCTCCCCAGCGCGGTAGTCGCATGATGGCGCCTTGGGTTGTCTTGGCTTCGATGTAGAACTGGACAAGCTGCCCATTGCCGCGGTAGGCGCCCAGCTGGGCCACATGGCGGCTCAAGCCATCGCCTCTGGGTTCTCCTTCTGGAGTCATGGGTTCGAATTGCCAGGTGCCATTGTTGTTGCTGTTGTCCCGCCGGTGATACACCCTCACATACTCAAGCGTCTCGGGGCTGTCTACTGAGGCACTGATGGTCACCCAATCAGCTGAGGTGGGCACGGCAGGATGATGGTTCAGCCCGGTCAGTTGCGGTAAAGCTTGGGGCTGAGCCGTGCTGTTGGCCTTGCCAGGGCTGCCCAGGTTTTCTGGGATGGGCACCAGGAAGTTGTTGGCAATGCTGTGGTCCCAAGTGGAGAAAATGAGCCTGGGCGAGCCACTGACCCAGCGTGCTTCAAATCGAATTTCGCAGAGGTCGTTGCGATTAATTTGCGGCACATCAATCTCGACGCGGTTGGGTCGGTTATCACCTCGGCCGTCAGACAAGATGTGTAGCCATCCGTTGTCATCAACATGGGTTTCCCAGTGGTTGCCCTGCCCAAGCCAGCCAGCGGCGCTGCGGTTGTTACCCGACATGCGTTCTGGGTTTTCAATCAAGTTGACTCCATCGCTCAGCCGTATCAGCTGGATATTGCGCAGGATCACGTGACCATCGTTGGCCAGATGGAAATAGATCTCCTTGTAGTCGCTCTCACTACCAAAGGTTCGTGACTGGGTGAAACGATCGCGATAGGTGAATGCCTGCCAAGAGCCCTTGGCTGATTCATCACTGGCCTGCCAAGCCGTTCCCAGGGCATTGTTGTTCAAAGGGTGAACCAGTTCGAGACTGCTGCCCCCACCGTTGGGCCATGCCGGCCACTCTCCCCCGACCTTGTAGTCGACCTCATCCACGAGGTTGCCCCAGGCATCTTCCAGGCGCAGTCTTTCGCCGTTGTTGCCCAGTTGCCCTTGGTAGTTGCCTAGCACCCCATCCATCCCATGCTGCTGCATGAGCCGCTCGGCGTCCGCGGCGATCACCAGGTAGCCGCCAGGGGCCAACAAGGTGGTGGCTGGGAATACAAAGTCCACGGCGTGGGTCAATCGCCAGCCGGTGAGATCGACCGTGTTGCCGCTACGATTGAAGAGTTCAATGAATTCGCCACTGCCTAAATTAGAGGGAGGGTCAAACATGATTTCATGAATCACGATGCCCGTCTCGACCACTGGCTGGTTGGCTGCCCCTGGGGTAGGGGACTCGGCGGCAAGGAATTCTCTGCTACCCTCGGGCCATGCCTGCCATGTCCATCCCAATCCGGGGCTATCGAATCGATGAGAGCTGAGGACGTTCAAGCTCTCGGTGGCCAGACTGAGCCTGTGCGCACCGTTGCCAACCGCCAGGTCCACCAAGCTTTGCAGTCGTTGACCCGGTGCGATCACACCGCTCAGGGGGATGGCCT
>JALRAZ010000001.1 GCA_023257935.1 Verrucomicrobiota bacterium | reverse complement strand
CGGGCGATCTGTTCCCCCAGTTCTGCGAGCCAAAATCCGGGGTTCTTTTGCGATGAATCCGGATCGGTTAGTGTGGGGCAAATGCTGTAAATATCTTTGAATAAACGGGATAGGGTTTCGTTAGTTTGAACAATGCCTCCGGCTGCCACACAAGGGACTCGATGCCTCTGGCAGATGGAGGCTAGTTCCCCAACCCCTTTGCCCATGCAAGTGGAAGCATCCAGCGAGCCCTCTCCCGTCACGACCAGATCGGCCCAGAGGATTCTTTTTTCCAGATCAGCCAACTTGGCAAAATATTGGAAACCGGATTCAGCCACCCCTCCCAGAAAGGCCATCAAACCGTAGCCAAGCCCTCCAGCAGCTCCCGCACCATGTGCCTCACGCCATCGGTGGCCGCGCATGGAGTCCAATAATTGTGCGAGGCGGCCCAGGCAGGCCTCGGCTTTCTCCATGTCGCTTGCCAAAAGTCCTTTTTGTGGCCCGTAGATGCGGGAAGCACCTTGAGGGCCGAGGAGTGGATTGGCCACATCCGAGGCGATGATGAGCGACTGAAAGGGGGACTGCTCGGCTGGCGGAACGAGGTCCTCCAGCTCGTCGAGCCGGGTCCACTTTTCAATGCGCCTGCCGGCCGAATCGATGACTTCCCATCCTAGGGCACGTGCCATGCCAAACCCACCGTCATTGGTGGCACTACCACCGATACCCACCACACAATGAGTCAATCCCAGATCCTGCGCTTCGCTGAAAACTGTTCCCAATCCGCGCGTATCTAAATCGAATGGGTGAAGCCGGTTTGGCTGAAGTCGCGCTAGCCCGATAATAGTGGCCGATTCAATGATGGCCTTGCTGTGAGCTTGATGCCACCACCAACCTGCCTCAATGATTTGTCCTGAGGCATCAGTGGTGCGACTGATTCGAGGCGATGCCCCTTCCAGATGGGCTAGGGTCTCTCCAAAACCATCTCCACCATCACAGACTGGGAGGCATCGAATGTCGTCCCCTGGCCTGGCCCGGCGCCAGCCTTGCTCTAGAGAGTGAGCAGCTTCCAGCCCCGTCAGGCTGCCTTTAAATTTGTCGGGGGCAATCAGGATTTTCATGATTTCCTGCCGCGCTGGCATCATGCGGGTTCGGCTAGGAGGTCATAGTCGGTGTGCCCGATGATTCGCACATGCTGAAAAGAATGAGCCGGCAACTTGCCACGGACATAGACTCGGCCATCAATATCCGGCGCATCAGCTTGCCCTCGAGCCACCATCCACTCAATGCCCTCCTCGAGATCTGGGGCGCTTGTCTCGCTCTCCGAGCGCAGGTGGCCATGTTCCCAAGAGCGAACCATGGCTTCCTGCATGGCCTCCCTATCTGCTGTTCCCTCAATCAGAACGCGCATGGTGCGTCCAACTTGCTTTGCCCCCCAGGCTCGAGACACTTCTAATTGACACGCCATGGCCTGGTCCCTGCGGGCAGCCTTTTCTTCATCTGAAACCTGGTTGGCCATACTCCCTGCTCGGGTGCCTGCCTCGTGCGAATAAGTGAATACCCCAAGACGTTCAAAACGGGTGGTTTGGACAAATTCCAGCAAGGACTCAAAATACGCTTGGGTTTCGCCGGGAAACCCCACAATAAAGGTGGTGCGAATGGCGATTTCGGGTATGCCCTTCCGGATTCGCTGCAGCAGGTCCTCGATGTAGTCTCGGGTGGTTTCCCGCCGCATGCGCTCGAGCATGTTGGGGTGGATATGCTGAAGTGGGATATCCACATACTTGACCACCTTCTCACACGAGGCAATGGTCTGGATAAGCTCATCGGTCCAATGAGCGGGGTGGGTGTAAAGAATACGAATCCAGAAGTCGCCTTCCAAGGCGTTGAGCTCCTTAAGTAGTGAAGAAAGGGTCGAGGCGCCCTCGGGCAGTGCATCGGATGCTTGTTTAAATTTCTCGGGCGAAGAGATTCCTCTGTGCGGATTATCCCTGAGATCTAGCCCGTAATAGGTTGAGTCCTGTGAAATCAGATTGATTTCTCTGACTCCATCGGCAATCAAATGCTTGGCTTCCTGGATGATGTCATCGGGTTGTCGGCTCCGATGGGAGCCGCGCATTCTGGGGATGATGCAGAAGCTGCAGGGGTGATTGCAGCCTTCGGCAATCTTCAAGTAGGCAAAGTGTGGTGGGGTAAGGCGGAAGCGCGCGGTGTGCACATCGGGGATGTAACGGGGCCTGGCAGTCACCTCCATCAGGGGTGTGGCTGGCGACTTGGGGCTTGCCTCCTGGGTAGAAGGTTCCAAAGGCATAGCCGATTCAGACTCATTGCGATGCTGACGGCGGGCGCGTGCCTGGCGAACCAAGGTGGCAATTTCCTCCACCTGATCGATACCCATGAAAATGTCGACCTCAGGCATCAGTGAGGGCAGCTCCTTGCGATAGCGCTGAGTGAGGCATCCTGCAACGATGAGCCCTTGATGCGGCTTTTGCAGCTGCCGCCATTGAGCGGACTCGAGGATCGTATCCACGCTCTCCTCCTGAGCGCTGTCGATGAAGGAGCAAGTGTTAACAATGACCACGTCGGCATCCTCAGTGGTATTGGTGATTTGCATCCCATCTTTCATGAGGTTTCCGATCATGATTTCCGAATCGACCAGATTCTTGGCACAGCCAAGAGAGATGAGGCCGACTGTGATGGGGGATGTGCTGACTGATTCCTTGCTTGCCACACCAGGACTATGCCCAAACCCAAGCCTCAAGGCAATGGTGGGCAATCTGCGATAAGGGGAGAGTTTTTACCTGCCTCAATATGTGTGCCTCCAAGATGCTTGGCTCGCTCTGGCGCAGAGGCTCTATTCGGGCATAATGGTGGCTGCGCTGCAAAATTGATCCGGACTCAGAGGGCTAAGGCTTCAGCGCAGGTCCTATCAACTCGAACCGAAGCTCCATCTCCAGCAGATGCCAGATTTGGCACCGAGACTCAGGGATGCCAGGATTAATTTTGGACAGCCTAAGGGTGTGAAGGTATAGTCCGTCGCCATGATTGCACGTCCAATCAACATTTGGGTCCTTTTGACTGCTTTGTCCCTTTTGGGTTCCCTGAGGGCTGTGGGTGCGGAGCTTGTTCAGACGGTTGCCGACCCGGTTCGTGTCAAGCCTGCTTCCGAAGAGGGACAGCTCGCCATCAAGGGTTTCAGCCTGCCTGAGGGTTTCCAGGTGGAGTTGACTGCAGCCGAGCCTCACCTTGCCAACCCTGTTGCCTTTCATATTGACGAGCAAGGCCGCTTCTACGTGGTCGAAACCTTCCGCCATGGCGCTGGAGTGTTGGATATCCGAGGGCGCCGAGACTGGCCCAATCAAGCCTTTATCGACAGCCTCAGCCCCGAGAGGCTTCAGGCGCTTTCTGATGAATTGCTCGATGCCGACTTGGCCTCTCGCAGCGTGGATGACCGAATTGCCATGCTTCGTTACTACATGGGTGATGAGGCACCCTCTCGGTTGGGTGTTGAAAGTGACCAGATCAGGCTCTTGGAAGATCGCGATGGAGATGGGGTGGTGGAGCATTCTTCCATTTTCGCTGATGGCTTCAACCAGCTGGCCGATGGCTTGGCTTCCGGAGTGCTTGCTCGCCGCGGCAAGGTGTATTTCACCAATATCCCTGACCTCTGGTTGCTGGAAGATCAAGATGGAGACGGGATCGCCGAAAAGCGTGACTCCCTTCACTACGGATTTGGGGTCCGGGTCGGCTTCCTTGGACATGACCTCCATGGTCTTAGGTTCGGCCCCGATGGAAGGCTTTATTTCACCATCGGCGATCGAGGCTCACGCATCCAAACACGTGATGGGCGCCTTGTGGGTTTCGCTGATACAGGGTGTGTGTTTCGCTGCGAACCCGATGGAAGCCACTTGGAGGTATTCGCCTATGGTCTGCGTAATCCCCAAGAACTAGCTTTTGATGCGCATGGCAATTTGTTTACTG
>JALRAZ010000451.1 GCA_023257935.1 Verrucomicrobiota bacterium | reverse complement strand
CTCATCGGTGATGATTTACGCACCGTCCAAAGAGAGAGACTGGAGCTTGCACTGCGCAAAGACATCGTCTCCCTATCTGGACAATTGGTGCGTCCCATCGATCCCCTACGCTATCTCAGTGGAGATGTTTGCGACCGGTTTCTCGATGAACACCTCGGTTACCGCCGAACCTGCAGATGGACCCACCTGCCAATTCATGGCAAGACTAGCCAGACAAACCCAATGCCATGTGATTGGTGGCGTGGCAATTGAACAGGTTGCAGGTTGTCCCACCAACGAAGCCTTAGTCATCAGCCCCGAAGGGAAGCTAGCCCATCGCTATGCCAAACTTCAGCCCTTTTCTCTCGGGCAAGAGCATGAGCACTACCGAGCTGGTGAGGGTATCACCATCATTGAGCTACCCGGTGGCATTCGAGCCGGCATCTTCATTTGCTACGACCTTCGATTCCCCGAAATCTTTCGCCTCGCCATGTCCCAGGCAGAACCCCCTCACCTCTTTGTGGTGATTGCTAATTGGCCGAACAAGCGTACCCAACACTGGGTTCGACTTCTCGAAGCAAGGGCCATCGAAAATCTAGCTTATGTGGTTGGGGTGAATCGCTCAGGGCAGGACCCTGCGTTGGATTATGATGGAGCTAGCTGCGTGATTGATTATCAGGGTCAGATCATGGCCACAGCCACTTGTCAGGAAACAGTCTTGAAGGCTCAGGTAGACCTGCAAGCGGTCATGGCTTGGAGGTCATCCTTTCCAGCTTTGAAGGATCGGCGTCAGGATTTTTCTCCAGGCGCCTAACCAGCCAAGGACCCTTGAAAAGCGTCAACTGGTCGCGAGTCTGCCGAGCAGAATCACCCCAATCACGGCAAGAACCCCTCCATAGATTGACCTTGCAGGTGGGCGATCTCCCTCCATCCAAGCCGAAAGGGGCATCACCATGAGTGGCGTGGTGGCCACGATCGGTAACACCACACCGCTGGGGGTCATTTTCAGAGCCCATTGATAGCACCCGACGCCAAGAGCGGGGCCAGCCAGGGCTGTTCCAATCACAAAAGGCCACGCCGACACGCCTCTGGCTGAGGGGGCAGCTTCTGAATCTTCACTGGTGTGCTTTGGGGCTCGAAGCGACCGCTTCTTCCAGACAGAGATCATCATAGCCAGGGTGGCAACCAGTAAACCCCCAAGGATACGCTGGTAGGCTGCGCTCAATCCATCGATCTCAAATCCATGGCGATCGTTCATGTCGTAGGCAACTCGACTCATGACCGCTCCCATCCCTTGCCCGAGCGCCCCAAATATCCCGTATATGATTCCGGCAATGCCTCCCTGAACCTGCCATGAAGCATCACGACGAGAAGGCATTAGCGCCATGGCCACACCGATCAATATCAGACCAATACAGGCTATCTGGGCAGGACTGAGCAAAGTCTTGAGCCAAATCCATTCCACAGCCGCAGCAAAAGGCGCTGCCACACAATGCACGATGAGCAAGGTCAGGCGAGAGCCCAATCGCGGTAGTGCCATGTAGAGAGCCAAATCCCCCAAACCGAACCCAATCACTCCACTCCAAAACAGCATGGGGAAACCATGTCCCTTCAATCCGGATTTGACGCCGTGCGCCCAGCACGCAAGCAGTAGCGTCGCCAGAATCAATCGCCAAAAATTTGCCGAAATCGAACCAATCAGCTTTGTGGCACGAGTGGCTGTGACCGCTGAAAGGCAGAACAGGAACGTAGCCAGAAGGGCGGGTAGCATAGTGGTGAAAAATTGTTTTCAGTCAGCGGCATCGAGGGCCAGCTTTGGCAAACAGGCCCGGAAATTGCAAACCAAGAAACCACAGAAGCGGGAAAACAAATGAGGAGTGCAGCACAGATGAAAGAGTCAGAGTCAATGGCTGTCCGGCAAGGATTCGAACCTTGACCAAAGCCTCCAAAGGGCCTTGTGCTACCATTACACCACCAGACAAACCGGGGATATGTTAACTCGAGCAGAGGCCGGTGCAATAAAATTGTCAGGTCTTTTTGTGAATTGACCATCCAGACTTGCCCTGGGTTCCAGGCTCTTGTTTGATTGCCGACTCAGGTTTGCCGCCAAAACAAGCCTGACTTGATGATGAAGGAAGTAGCAAGGGGTTTTGATCGTTTGAGCTGGATGAGACAAATAGTCAGCTCCTGGCCTGCCATGCTAATAGTCGGATCACTCGGCCTTGAGCCTAGCCTCAGCAACGCTCAAGATATCCACCCACTGCCTGCTGCCTCGCCTACTGAGCCAGATGGTGAACCATCCCTCCAGGCCGTCCGGATCGAATCGACGCTCCAAATAGATGGCAAGCTGACTGAGGCTGCTTGGATGCAAGCACCCGCCGGGGGGCCCCTATGGCAGTACGACCCCGCCACGGGCAAGGAAATGAGCGAACTGACGCTATTTCGCATCCTCTACGACACCGATCATCTTTATATTGGAATTTGGTGCTACGACAGCGATCCCAAAGCAATCAACGCACGCGTGATGCAGCGCGACAATCGCTCCATTTACAGCGATGACTACCTTTACATGGCACTGGATACGTTCCACGATCAACGCAACGGCTACGTTTTTGTCGTCAACCCCAATGGCGCCCGCTATGACCAGATCGTCAGCAACAACATTTTCCTCAATTCAAACTGGGATGGCGTCTGGCGTGCAGCCTGCTCGATAGACCAAGAGGGTTGGAAGGCAGAACTGGCCATCCCTTTTAAATCGCTCAGTTTTAATCCTGATAACACAACTTGGGGCTTTAACCTGAGTCGATCCATAGCCAGAAAAGTAGAACGTGGAAGGTGGACGGGCGCCAAACCCAACTTGCATACCTTTCATGTCAGTCAGGCAGGTGATATCACCAATCTAAGGGGCCTGAAACAGGGCCTGGGGATTGAGCTATCTCCCTACGCCCTCGCCCGCTGGAACAACCGATCTGAGGCATCAGGAACTTCGGGAGACCTCGGCCTAGATGCCCGCTACCGCATCACCCCCAATCTCAGCACCACTTTAAGTTATAATACCGATTTTGCCGAAGCAGAAGTTGATCAGCGACAGCTGAATTTCACTCGTTTCCCGCTTTTTTTCCCTGAGCGCAGGGCCTTTTTCCTGGAGGATAGCGGGGTTTTTGAATACGGCGGACTCACCACTTCGAGTAGCAGTCGTGGCCTCAGCAGGCCCGTACTGCCCTTTTTCAGCCGCCGAATCGGTCGCGATCAAGACGGGCGTAGTGTGCCCATCCTACTTGCAGCCAAATTGGCAGGCCGCCAGGGTAAGCTCAATATGGGATTCATGAATGCCACGCTGGAGGACCACCATTCCCTGGGTATGAAAAATGTTTTTGCTGGCCGAATGGCTCGTGATGTCCTCGAACAATCCAGCGTCGGTATGATCACAACGGTGGGAGATCCTAATACAAGAGGAGACAATTACCTGTTCGGCCCTGATTTTCGTTTCCGCACGGCTAACTTCAACCAGGGACAAGTGTTGGAAGCCAACGTTTTTGCATTAGGCTCTCATAGCGAGAACCTCACCTCGCAACAAGGTCATGCTTATGGTGCTTCCATCGCATATCCCAACGATTTCTTTCGCGCCCATGCTCAATATGTAGAGGTGTCGGATCAATTCGACCCAGCTCTGGGATTTGTGGCGCGCAAAAATGTCCGGGGTTACTACACCTACACGAGCCTCAACCCAAGGCCTGAGAGACCTGCTTGGCTAAGGCAGTATCGGGTCGCCTACAGCACAGAGCATTTTACCACCCTGGATAATCAACTGCAGACAGCGCTTCATCGGTTAACCCCTCTCTGGCTAGAGTTCAACTCGGGAGACGAGGTCTATTTGAGTCTCAACCGTCAGTTTGATGGACCACGGGAACCTTTTGAGATCCTTGGCAGTTTGAACGTCCCTGAAGGTCAGTATTGGTGGGACGCGGTCCGTGTGGGGGTTGAATTTGCCAGTCGACGAAAAATATCCGGAGATATCAACACCTCGGTAGGGAGCTTTTATTCTGGCACACGCTTTCAATCTGGAACTGGATTGAACTATTACCCTTGGAAGCGAATGAGTTTGGGATTGGACTACGACTTCAATCAGATTGAAGCCTTCAATCAATCAGCGACCGCCCATCTGGGTGCCGGGCGTATTCTGTTCAACTTCACCCCGAACCTCACCTGGGCTCATTTGATTCAGTATGACAGTTTATCCGAGTCGGTGGGCTATAACAGCCGGCTTATCTGGGAATATCAACCAGGTTCGAAAATCTACGCTGTGGTCAACCAGAACTACCTTGCCGAGGATCTGTCACTCAAGTTGGGCGATACTGAGGCCACATTGAAAATTGGCGCCATATTTAGATTTTAGGATCGCAGCGGGGATGGGCCATCACAGGCTAATTCCTGAACCCTCCAGGGCAAGCCAAACTCATTGAGGTCCTTCATAAAAGGATCTGGATCAAGCTCCTCCATGTTAAAAACACCTGGTTTGTGCCACTGCCCCGTCAGCATCTGCTTGGCACCAATCATCGCCGGAACACCCGTGGTGTAGGAAACCGCCTGGGCATTGACTTCGCGATAACAAGACTGGTGATCACTGACATTATAAATGAAGACACGCTTGGGTTGCCCGTCTTTGATGCCGTCCATCAGGCAGCCAATGCAGGTCTTGCCCTGAGTTCTGGGGCCCAGGCTAGCGGGGTCTGGCAAAACCGCTTTGAGAAACTGAAGAGGGACGATGGACTGACCGTTGTATTCGACTGGCTCAATACCTGTCATGCCTATGTTTTCCAACACCCGTAGATGAGTCAAATAGGCATCACCAAAAGTCATCCAAAAGCGTATCCGCCGAAGCCCTTTGAGGTGCAAGCAGAGAGACTCCAATTCTTCGTGATACATCAGATAGGCTCTTCGATCACCCACATCAGGAAAATCAAAAACCCTGCTCTCTGAAAGCGGATCTGTCTCTTTCCACTCTCCCTGTTCCCAATAACGCCCTCGGGCAGTGACTTCGCGAATATTGATTTCAGGATTGAAGTTGGTGGCAAAGGGGTAACCATGGTCCCCCGCATTGCAATCAAGGATGTCTACCTGATGGATTTCATCAAATAGGTGTTTCTGAGCGTAAGCGCAGAAAACATTGGTGACTCCTGGATCAAAACCTGAACCCAACAAGGCCATTTTACCAGCTTGTAGGAATCGTTCTCGATAGGCCCACTGCCAACTGTATTCAAATCGAGCTTGATCGGGTGGCTCGTAATTGGCCGTGTCCAGATAATCAACCCCGGTTTGAAGACACGCCTCCATGATGGCAAGGTCCTGATAGGGTAAAGCAACGTGAATGACCATGCGTGGAGAAAAGGACCGAATCAGGGACACAGTGTCCTCAACTTTGTCGGCATCCAACCGCGCTGTTTGAATGGGCCTGGTAAGCTCCGAGGCGATCTGATCAGCTTTTTCCTGAGTCCTACTAGCCAGACAAATATCTGAAAAGACATCGCCTAACGCAGCGCATTTGTGCGCCACCACCCTGCCCACGCCACCGGCTCCGATAATCAAAACTTTACTCATATCTATTTGCTTGGTTCCTTATTTCAAGACAGACGCTGGCGATAGTCCTCGTAACCAAATTGCCTGATCAATTCAAAAGACTGCTCGTGTGGATCATACAGGGCTATACCAGGCAGACGAACACCATTAAATGTGGTGTTTTTTACCATGGTGTAGTGAGCCATGTCTTCAAACACCAATCGATCCCCAACCTGAGGCGGCCGATCGAAGCTGTATTGGCCGATTTCATCACCAGCCAAGCAGGTCAGGCCACCTAGCCGACAGGTGATCGATTTTACCCCAGGATCATCGGCTCCTCGAATGATAGGTCGGTAAGGCATCTCAAGCACATCAGGCATGTGAGCCGTTGCTGAAACATCGAGGATGGCGTGACATGATTGATCCTCAAACACATCGAGAACAGAAGCAACCATGACTCCTGCATTCAGTGCAATGGCTTCTCCTGGCTCAAGGTAGACCTGGCAATGGGGGTGACGTTGTGAAAATGCCTCAATCAAAGCACACAGTCGATCCACATCATAGTCAGGTCGTGAAATATGATGACCGCCTCCGAAGTTAATCCACTTCATTTCCGAGAGGAACCCACCAAACTTGGATTCGACCACTTCGAGCGTTCGCTCGAGGGTATCGGCATTCTGCTCGCATAAGGTGTGAAAGTGAAATCCATCCAGGCCACTTAAGTTCTTGCCACCAAATTGGCAACGCCGCATCCCCAGCCTGGAATTGGCGCGACATGGATCATACAAAGGGGTCGCGATTTCTGAATATTCTGGGTTGATTCTCAACCCAATCGAAACGGGCTTTGGAAAAGATTCAACTCGATCGCGATAACGCTCCCACTGCGAGAAAGAATTGAAACTGATGTGATCCACCAACGGCAGGATTTCCTCAATATCCCGATCGCTGTATGCCGGGGCGTAGGCATGCACTTCGCCGCCAAATTCTTCGCGGCCAAGGCGTGCTTCATGAACCGAACTAGCTGTGGTACCGCAAAGGTAGCGCTTGATCAGGGGGAAAACCCGATACATGGCAAAGCCTTTCAATGCCAGGATCACCTTAGCTCCAGTGCGCTGTTGAACCTGATCAATGGTCTGCAGGTTTTTTTCAAGGATACCCAAATCAACCACATAACAGGGCGTGGGCAGCTGATCCATTGTGTTAAATTTCATGGTTCAAAGACATGATGAAATGATTCCACTTGATTGAGAAACTGGATCAAAGGGTCCGAGGCGAGCCATTGAGAACGCTGATGGCTCGGGTGGGGCCAACGACTTTTCAGGATTATCTCAGCTCCTGTGCAGGTCGAGTATGAATGAGGCTGATCATCCGGTCGCTGGCAACAATCCTCATCAGCCCAGAGATTATTTGGCAGGCAATTTGAAGAAGATCTCCGGTAGAGCCCAGCAGTCATGGTGTGGACCCAGAAGACTCCCCAGGTGCCCCTCCCCCGTTGAGTCGGATTCAGCAGGAGGCTTTCGATCCATTGATGGGTTTCTGAAGGGAGTTTTTTAGCTTTGTTCCGGGATCTGTTTGTCAGAACCAGGTCTTGAAGAGGCCCTTGATCCGCAGCTCCAAGATGTGCGTCGTGGCAGCCGCTCCACTTAGTTCTTTTGATCAACACCGTTGCTCCCATTTTCCTCACTGTCCTTAATGAGCTTACTTCCTGTCACAAGGCAGCATGAGGTGAGTGAGTCACAAGCTGCCAATTTTGTGGTAAGCAAGCTCGAAAAGAGACCATTTTCCTTATGAGCCCAGTGAAATCCGATGGCCTAGCCCCCCACAAGGCTGCACTTTATTCCAGAAGAAGAAATGGATGGGCAAGCAAAAAGCAACGACACAGAGAAAGGATGGCCTTAGCAATACTGCCCGGCGGATTCATGCCAGCGGGTGATATCCTGTTCGCCCATTTCCCAAGCAAGATAGATTTCTCTGCCACCAAGGAGGGCAGGGATGTCAACTTGCCCCTTCTGAAGGTCTACCAAGATCAACCCAAGCCCAGCCATCTGTTTTTTGATGGCCTTCCAACGCTGGAGATCATTCAAAGCATCTTTCACCCGTTCTCCACCCAAATCATGACCTTGCTCGAACATCGCCCGTGCCCAGGCAGTCAAGCGATGACATCGGCTTGAGAGGTCCTGCAAATCTCGTACCCAACCCTCAAGGCTAGGG
>JALRAZ010000446.1 GCA_023257935.1 Verrucomicrobiota bacterium | reverse complement strand
GAACCCTCACATGCATTTCAGAGGCAAGGCCATGCGCTTTGAACTTGAACATCCCGATGGAAGTCGACAGACCCTGGTTTCAGTGCCCCGCTACAATTTCAACTGGCAACACACCTATGTGCTTGAGAAACCGTTGCGCGTTGCTGCGGGCAGCCAACTTCATCTCCATGCTCTGTGGGATAACTCCGAGCGAAATCCATCCAATCCTGACCCGAGCGCTCAGGTAGCCTGGGGCGAACAGAGCTTTCAGGAGATGTTCTTTGGTACTTACCAATATGTGCTCGATAGAGGGCAGCCTACGACCAGTCGCCAACTCTCCCAGCGTTAGGCTCTAGGACCGACCGTAGCACTGACTTATGAAAAGAATCCTAGATTTGACCATAGTCTTTTGCCTCGCTCCGCTATGGTTACCTTTGATGGCTTTTGTCAGTTTAATGGTTTGGTATCGGCTTGGGGCTCCCATATTTTTTAAGCAAGAACGACCAGGTCATAAGGGGAAGCCATTCAAGCTAATTAAATACAGGACTATGCTGTCCCTTCATGATGATTACGGCAACTTTCTGCCTGACCAGGATCGCCTCACTTCGTTCGGGCGTTGGCTTCGGTCAACCTCGTTGGATGAACTTCCCGAACTTTGGAATGTGATATGGGGGGATATGAGCTTAGTTGGACCCCGTCCATTACTCACAGAATACCTACCCCTCTACGATGCTTTTCAGGCCAGACGACACGAAGTGCCTCCTGGTCTGACGGGCTGGGCTCAGGTCAATGGTCGTAACGCCCTCACCTGGACTGAAAAATTTGAGCATGATATCTATTATGTTGATAACTGCTCCACATGGTTCGATCTGAAAATCCTTTGGTCAACTTTTTGGACAGTCCTTTTTCGGCGAGGTATCCAGGCTCCTGATCATGCTACGATGCCTCCATTTCAAGGTAATTTGCGAGACTGAACCAGGCTGGCACAGTGCTTAGAGAAGCAGCGGTAGCATTCTATCCAGATGAATCAGGCCATCAAATAGAGGAAGGCCTCGTCACAGCGGTCCCTGAGTGCATTCGAATCCAGGCTTTGCCTGATGTGATAATAGCCGTGCATGGTTTTGATGCGGTGTGTTAACCAGCCTGACCATTGGGAAGATTGCTCGTAGTCACCACTCCAATAGCTTGCCTCTCTTGGGGC
This sequence comes from Verrucomicrobiota bacterium, assembly GCA_023257935.1. Classification (GTDB taxonomy): domain Bacteria; phylum Verrucomicrobiota; class Verrucomicrobiia; order Limisphaerales; family AAA164-E04; genus UBA7971. The sequence goes on along the minus strand of JALRAZ010000446.1, from coordinate 402 downwards.
CAGATTAGCTTTCTTGAGGGCGCCAAGTTCCTGGGTGAGATCAGGTAGCGACAGGAACAAGTCTAGATGGTGTTTCAGGGCTTTGAGCCCATCCTCAACCAAGGATGCCTGCCCCATTTCATGCAGCGTCATCAAGGCAGAACTATGATTGATCAAGTGAAACCAACCTCCTAGGCCTTGGCGACGGTGGGTGACTTCTTCGGCAAAAAGCTTTAGCAAGGTTAAGGTGGCTTGCTCGATGGAATCAAAGGGAGGCCTTTGGCGCGTTGGATCGATCCTGATTTGCTCGCCGCCTACCCAGCCCTTGGCCTTGCCAAGATAGCCTCTTCCGGGGGGAGCTGCTTCGAAGTGACGCATCAATGCAACCAGCTCACTCATGGTTTTTTCCCTGGCCAACTCGGG
>JALRAZ010000421.1 GCA_023257935.1 Verrucomicrobiota bacterium | reverse complement strand
TATAAAAATAAAGTATTTTATGACAACTTGTGGACTCCTGTACTATTAGAGTGTCGTGGTCTTGTAGTAGATAAAGATTTTAATCCTATTGTTAGACCTTTTGATAAAATCTTTAATTATAAAGAATACAATACAGATTTTGAATTTTTTCTGAGCGGGATGCCAAGGCTGGCCAATGGCGAGAGGTATTCTGTTCACTCACCGGTTCAATCCAGGTAGGAGCAATTCTCGAATGGATAGGTAATCATCCACGATCCAGTCTGCTTCACTTAGCTGGTTTGCTTCCAGACTGTTGGTGATCGCGATGACTTGCATACCAGCGCTTTTCCCAGCACGGACACCGGCTGCTGAGTCCTCAATCACACAAAGATCCCTGGGCTCCAGCTGCATGAGTTCGGCGGCCCTTAGGAACACATCCGGCGCAGGTTTGCCCCGTTGGACATCCTCCACGCTGACGACGGTCGGGAAAAAGGCACGAAGGTCTTCGAGTTTCAGGACCTCATCAATGACCGCATGCAGAGAGCCTGAGGCGACCGAAAGGCAATAGAATGCCGACAGGTCTGAAATTAGCTTGGGAATGGGTTCAAATAGCGGACGCTCGCTCCGTATGAGTTCGATGAGACGATTTTGTTTGAGCTGTAGCAAAGATTCCATGCTGTGAGGTGGGTGATGCATGGCCACAAAATCATCCCAGACAGCCTGGTCGGATTTTCCTAGATACTGATCGAATTGAATACCGTGGTTGGCGCCATAGCCGAGGTCTTGGAAAACCTCCATAAAAGCTTGTTGATGTCTGGGTTCGCTATCAACGATGACACCATCCATGTCGAAGATGATGCCTTTTGCGGTGATGTGTTTCAGATTTTTGGGCATGATTAATTCAGGAAAGTGTGTTTTCTTTTGACTGGCTGATTGCCAGAATCCGTTCAAAGGCTTCTTTTTCCAGAGGCATGACTGATAGCCGAGATTGCCTCAGCAGGGGTATGTGGCTTAGTTGCGGGTCTGCCTTGATGGCCTCTAGGCTCACGGGTGTTTTCAAAGCCCTCACCGCGACAATATCCACTGCTGACCATTTGCCTGTATCGTCGGTCGGGTCGGGGTAGTGCTCTCTAGCGACGCTTGCGACTCCCATGACACTTTTTTCGCTGACGCTGTGGTAGTAGAGGATCTGATCGTTCAGACTCATCGCTCGAAGGTAATTCCGGGCCTAATAATTCCTGACCCCTGACCAGATGGTTTTCCCATCTGCCATGAGCTGGGACCAAGGGTAGGTCTCCGGTTCCTGCTTGACCAACCAATAGCGTGTCGCCATGAAGGTCTTTTCCCTTCCATGAACGTGTTTTGCAAACAAATAAAGGCAAGAGAGGAGGAAGTTTTAAATTAGTGCTTGCTCAGCCTAGGGATCATCCATAAACAAGACACGGTTGCCCGCGTGGCGGAATTGGCAGACGCGCTAGATTCAGGTTCTAGTGTCCGAAAGGACGTGGATGTTCGAATCATCTCGCGGGCACCATTTCAAATACTGTTTGGAGCCAACTTGCCGAAATTCATGTTTCTTTGACTATGATGATTATGAGTCAATGATCGTTTCGGATGAAATAGTAGTTGGGTGATCAACAGCCCAAAAGCCTGGCAAGCTGAACAGCAAAAAAGCCGCTCCGATCAGGGAGCGGCTTTTTGGTTTTTGATTCACCCAATGTGTCTAGGGGTTGCCCACTCGGTAGAATTGAGCGCTTTTCTCAGCCGTGGTGGAGTAGGGGCTGGAGGCTCCGCTGACCACGTTCCAAGGGCCGAGGATGGAAGCAGCCGACAGGAGAGATCCGCCTCCCTCCCAGCTCAGGGTCAAGCTGTTCCCATCGGCCGAGACTGCGATGCTGGTAGTCGAACCCCCGCCGATGGAAGGGGTCGGATCTCCAGCGGGGGCAGGGTGGCTAAAAACAGAGTAAAAGGTTGTCTGAGTAGGCGTATCAGGTCCTTTGTCTGGGGTGTTGGAACTGCTGATTTCCCCCTTGGCTGCCACCAGGATTTCAGTGGTGGTCATCGCCACCGTGGGCCGGAATGTCCTGATGTCTACGTCGTTCTGGTTGACAAAGGCATAAAAAGACGGCGTCAGGGCCTTGAAACCGTCGGCGGCACTGAAGGCCAGCACTCGGACGAAAGTTTGAGGCAAACCCAATTTGTCACCAAACTCATCCCTCAAGGTTCCCTCGTAGGCCACGCTCACTCGGTCCAGAGCATCCGATGCTAGGTTCACCCGATCCATGGCAGGCAGGAAACTTGTGTCATCACTGCCACCGAGTTCTGAACCCAGCTCATTCACGTTGATGCTGCCGCTGAAGGCCTCTGCCCCCGCCTTGCGGGTGTCGAAGGCAGCGATCCGTACGACGTTGACCGGCAGGAAATTCTCGTCTTCTGCAGGTAGGCCATCATCGGCAAGGAGTCCCATTTTGCCAGCCAGAAACAGGTATGGGCTGTTGATGTGTGCTGCGATACGGGTTGCATCTCCCCTGCCGGTGTCGAAGGTTGCTGTGTCGGTTCGGATATCCTCGGGCACGTCATTGATGATGTTAATTTGACCCGTGAGGTTGCCATCGTTGTCATGCAGGTAAATGATTTCGTGCACGCGTATGGCAAACCCATCCTGGTAGGAGGTTACATTGGACCAGATATCCCTTGGATCCACCACCCAGCTTTCCTTTACCACCGAACCATCGGGAGCCAGGATGACAGCTGTGGTCAGGTTACCTGCTTCCCGCACCTGTGAACGGTCATCAATGACAGTGAGGATGTTACCGTTGTCCAGAATGGCGACATCTCCACCGAAGCGTCCGATCTGATTGCCACTGGCAAAGCCAGAGCTCACACGACCGTTGATGGCATCAATCATTGGACTGGCGAGTGAGGGAGCCAAGGACTCCGTATCGAGGGAAAACACCTGGATTGCCCCGTAGCGACCATCTTCCAGTCGATCAAAACCGAGATCCCAGCGTCCATCGGATTGAAAGGCATCAAACAAGTGTGGCGAGGCCTCACCTCCCACCACGTAATGCGTGGCTCCAGGACGTCTGTCTCCCGCTACCCTTCCCGGATTGCCGTTTTGTCGAGAGCCGTTGATGATGCCAGCATAGGGTTTGGCATCATCACCGAAGAAGCCCGTTGTTTCGACCAGGCCACCGCCACCAACTGGCTGAAAGGCAATGGCATAATTCTGGTTGGTGAAAGTATCATCATCTGCATAGGTATTGGCCTCTATAACAAATACCTCATTGCCGATGACACTGCTGAAAGGCTCCCAGTTGTCGAGATTGTTCTCGTCTGTTGCAAACAGGACCTTGTCCTCAACAATGCGACCTTCCGTGATCTTGGCAGGCGTTTCCTGATCGAAGGAGAGAACTTGTTGGCCCACAGGTCCATTGCCTCCGCCATCGGTTTGGCCCTGAACCTTGAGCAGCACCTTGCCTCCACTGTATTGGGTTTCCCATGCAAGGCCCTCAGCAAGAGGAGCGGCTTCAAGATCCACTTCGCGAAAAGTCCCGTCCAGTTCGGAAGCCGATACCAGTTCATAGGTCTCGCCGCCGCTGGGAGCGTATCCATCCAGGCTGACTTTCAGGATGCCTTGCGCGATACGAGCGATGCCTGCGACCTGCAGGGAGGCATGGGATCCAGAAGTGATGACGCTGTGCAAGATGGATTTGGCGGGAATGGGTGTGCCATCGGATTCTGTTTCTGCTGTGGGCACCAGTCCATCTGGATCAACAGCCATGTTCAGGTTGCCACCGATTGAAACGGAGGCATTGGGGCCACGTATTTCAAGGGTTGCCTCACAGGTTTCAGATGAAGTGCCGGTGGCAAGAGCCAAATCCTGTTCGACCCGGAATGAGCCACTATCTCGAACTGCCATCAGGCCTTTGCCTCCGGGGTCACTGCTACCACGGGGTCCGCTGATACCAAGCCCGTTGTCGGCATTGACCGTCATTTGCCCCTGATCCTGAATGATCAAGGTGCTTTCGGTATTGCTTCCCGAGCTGAGGGAATTTCGAAAACCTCCCACCTCGGTTGGGCGGTCAGCATTGCCCTGGCCATCGGCCTGGCCCGTGCCTGCCAGCACGTCAAAGATGTGCACCTGCCCCTGATCCTGGATGGTGAATTCAGAGATACCCTCTCGGGAGGAAAGGACGCGAAAATTGAGGGTTCCCTGATCCTTGACGGTGACCCGTGCGTTGCCACCATTGATAGCCAGGGTCAGGTAGCCTTCGTCGGTGTGCCCGTCAGGATTGCCTGCCCCCATGCTGTTACCTGAGTCCACCACCGCACTGCCGCCGATGGTCATTTCCTGGAAATCACTGCCACCCTTGGAGACGGCAATCCCGCTTCCTACCGAAAGGCGGGCTTGGCCATCGATTAAAAAGGATCCGTGTCCGGCTGCATTTTCCGAGATCTTTAGATCATCGCCAGCTCGAAACACGGCATCTCCGTGCATCTCAAACCTGCCGTAGCCATGTTCTCCGATTTCCCAGTCCGATTCATTGACACCGGCTGAACCACGAGAGCCCGCCAAGGCGCCATCATCGGGACCGTCAAAATAGATGGTCCCGCCGTTCATGACAAAGGTAGAGAGAACCGTGCCCTCTCCAATGTGAATCTTGGAATCGCCCTGACTTTCCCCAATGCGTAGAAAACCGCCCTCCATGACGATGTGGCCTGAGTCTGTCGAGTCCTCCAACTCCCCTAATTCGAAACTGCTCAGGGCTCGTTCCCCAGCATTCTGGGCGATTGTCGCGGTCCCACCATTGTTGATGATGACCACGTCATTGATACCCGGAATGCGATTGAGATCCCAGTTGGAAGCGGTGTAAAAGTCACCGTTTTGCTTGGTCCAGGTGAAGTAGGATTGTGCCAGGGAACCCTGTGCGAGGAGACAACAGGCCGCGATGATTCGGAGAAGAGAGGGCATAATCCCTTTCTATCGACTTGGTTGATTATGTCAACCCTTCCTAGTGGCTATAGACGTGTCCCCGTTACGGGGCAATCGTCACTGAGCTGTCAAAGGTGTTTGTTCTCGAATGATAGCCCGTGATTTCAAGCTGGCTCGGCTCAAGGA
>JALRAZ010000322.1 GCA_023257935.1 Verrucomicrobiota bacterium | reverse complement strand
AGCCGGAACCTTAATATCTTTAATAGTCTTGGTTTGTTTATCTACCACCTTTCTAGTTACCGTGTAATCTTTAAAAAGGGTTTTACCCTGATCGAGCTTCTGGTCGTGATTGCCATCATCGCCATCTTGGCTGGCATGCTTTTACCCGCTCTGAGCAAAGCCAAGATGAAAGCCCAGGCCATCACCTGCATGAACAACCATCGCCAACTTGCCTTTGCCTGGAGGATGTATGCCGATGACAATCGAGACAAACTAGTCGGTTCCTGGCATGGCATCAACGGTGCCAACACCGGAGCCCCAGACTGGACGGGAGGAAGCTGGCTGACTCTCAATGAACCCAGAAACCCTAATAATTGGGATCATGATCGCTACACACGCCAAAGCCCGATTTGGCCCTATTGCGGGGAGTCCTTGGAGATCTGGAAATGCCCAGCCGATAAATCGCGGGCCATTAACCGTGCGGGCGAATCGGTCCCGCGCATTCGGAGTATGTCGATCAATAATTGGATCGGCGGCTCGGGATGGGGGCGCTCAGGCACCTGGTACCCTAATAGTCCCCAAGGCTGGAAGGCTTATCGCCAGATGAGTGACATCACCGACCCGGGACCAACCCGGACTTGGGTGTTTGTGGATGAAAGAGAGGATAGCATCAACAACGGGTTTTTCGTGGTCGACATGACGGGCTACCGAGATCGACCTGTTGAACATCGTCTAGCCAATACCCCGGCCAGCTACCACAACCGGGCTGCCACCCTTTCCTTTGCCGATGGGCATTCGGAAATCAAAGTCTGGAAGGACCCCAGAACCTTCCCACCTATTACCAAACGGGATCGCGCCCTCAATCTACCCACACCCAACAATGTGGATGTCGACTGGCTTCAGGATCACAGCACGCGTTGGTTTGGCCGCTCCCAGTGAGCTACCGGGTAAAAGATCCAGACTGTAGTTAAATCCTGAAATAACTCAGGTCCAGTGTTTTGGGTTGGCAGGCTCAGTCGAGGGGTTAGAATAAACTCATTCATGAACTGCTGCCGTATACCAGCCATGCTTTGCAATATATCGAGCCTTGCCATGGCCGGCTGGCTGGGGTTGATGCTCAAGCCGGACCCCATGCTGGCGCAGCAGGATGGGGTCACCTTTTTTGAAACCCATGTGCGCCCCATTCTGGTCGATCACTGCTACGAATGCCATGCCCAGGAGAAAAAAATCAAGGGTGGCCTGCGATTGGATATCCGCCAAGGTTGGGAAAAAGGGGGTGACAGTGGTCCAAGCATCCTTCCTGGCAATCCCGATGAAAGCCTCTTGTTAGAGGCCATTGAATACACCGATCCTGATTTGGAGATGCCCCCAAAGGGCCGCTTGAGTCACGATGCAATTGAGACCCTGAAACGATGGGTTCAAATGGGTGCTCCAGACCCTCGGGACGGCACACTCAATGTAACAAGTGAAAGCATTGATCTGGAGCAGGGAAGGCAATTCTGGTCCTTTCAGCCCATCGGCTCCCCTACCCCTCCCAGCTTGAAGGATGCAACGTGGCCTCAGAACGAAGTGGATCGCTTCATTCGCTCATCACAGGAGTCAAAGGGGGTGACACCCAATGCTGATGCCTCCCCCACAGAGCTACTCAGACGATTGAGCTTCGACTTGACGGGCTTGCCTCCTGAGCCAGCCCAACTCATCGCCTTTGAACGCGACCCGTCCGAAGCCCATTACCGCAGACTGGTCGATTCCATGCTCGCCTCCGAAGCGTTTGGTGAAACCTGGGGGCGTCATTGGTTGGATCTGGCTCGCTACGCTGAATCAACAGGCGGGGGAAGGAGCTCGGTGCTCGCCAATGCCTGGCGCTATCGCAGTTACGTCATCGATGCCTTCAACGCTGACATGCCCTACACTCAATTCATCCAGGAGCAAATCGCCGGAGACCTCATGCCTCATCAATCGGCAACTCAGCGGGAACGGCAGCTCATCGCCACGGCGTTCCTGGCTCTCGGGCCAAAGAACCTGGATCTTCAGGACAAGGAATTACTACGCATGAACACGGTTGACGAGCAGATCGAAACCATCGGTCGTTCACTGATGGGGATGACTATCAGTTGCGCCCGTTGCCATGCTCACAAGTTCGATCCCATTCCCATGGAAGATTATTATGCCATGGCTGGGATTTTGCGCAGCACCCGGACCCTTGTATTGGGTAACGTTTCATCTTTGGTTGAGCAGGAACTGCCCGTGGATCCAGCGCGCAAACAAGCTTATCTGGCTCATGCTTCGGCCTCCAAAGAACTCGAACAAGCCATCAAGCAGGCCAAGGCCATCAAGGAGCCGACCCCTGAAAACAAGCAAACACTGACTCGACTTCAGGAAGAATTGGCTCAATTGAAGCAAACCGCTCCAGCCCCTCTTCCCAAGGCAATCAGTGTGCGCGACGAGACACAAACCGAAGACTATGCGATATGTGTTCGAGGTAACGTGCACCAATTGGGCGACCCCGTGCCCAGGGGTTTCCTGAAAGTAACCCTGTCTCCCGATGAGCAACCACCTCGCATTGAAGCAGGTCAGAGCGGTAGGATGGAGCTGGCACAGTGGCTAACGGGTGGGGATCACCCACTGGTTGCGCGCGTTTATGTCAATCGTCTCTGGCATCATCTCTTTGGTAAGGGGATTGTCAGGAGTGTCGATAACTTCGGCACCACAGGGGAGGTACCCACCCATCCCGAACTCCTTGATTATCTGGCACGAAAATTTCTGGATGGAGGCGGATCCACCAAGCAGCTGGTCCGAAGCTTGGTGCTCTCCCGCACCTACAGACTTAGCTCAGACAATCAGCATGATCTACTCGAAGTCGATCCCGACAACAACCTCTACTGGCGGCATGATCGTAGAAGTCTCAATGCCGAAGCCATGCGTGATGCGATGCTTCAAGTCAGTGGTCAGATTGAGCATGGACGGCATCATAGCATGCTACCGGGAGCCGCTTCGACTGACTCCGCGTTGAACAATGCCAAGCTCGACTATCCGCAGATTGTGTCCCCCAAGGTGCGCTCGGTTTACATCCCCATCTTTCGTGAGGAAGGTCGCAATGCCCTACTGGATGCCTTCGACTTTGCCAACCCAAGTTTTGCAGTTGGTAAACGTACTCCGGGGGTACGCCCGACCCAGTCCTTATTCCTCATGAACAACCACTGGATCATGGAGCAGGCAGAGGAGGCCGCTTCGAGGTTGCTGGCTGAATCATGGGGTGATGATTCCCTGGCCTTGGAATCTGCCTACTTGCGTTGCCTTTCTCGTCTACCTAGCCCCTCAGAAGCTGCCATTCACCTGACCTACCTTTCTCTTCCAACAAGCCAAGAAAACCCCTCAAAGGCCTGGTCAGGTATATTTCACGCTTTGTTTTCGTGTGTGGATTTTCGTTATCTTTGAATGCTGACCTAAAGAAGTGACCCAAGTGGGCACTTGCCCATTGCTAGACAATTAGGTCATAATTTCGACCGCTTTCCCGCTGCATGCCCTAGGCTCGCGAGCCATCAGGTCTGGCATCCTTAAAGGGTGGGATAGCTCCTGTTATCATGAAACCAGCCTTCAAATTTTTGACATCATGGACTGCATTGGTAGCAGTTCTCCTACTATTCACCGGTTGTGACCCCTCAGATCAGACCAGCGAATCAAGTGCAGAGGCTGCCGCGGTGCCCAACCAACAAGGTACCATCGGCGTCTCCCTACTCACCCTGAAAAACCCTTTTTTCAAGGTAATAGGTGATCACATCACCACGGAAGGAAAGAAAGTCGGTTTTGAAACCATCGTCCTCAGTGCCGACGAAGATGTGGCCAAGCAATCCAATCAGGTCAAGGATTTCATCGTGCAGAAGGTCTCTGCCATCGTCTTAAGTCCCTGCGAGTCCAAGTCAATTGTCCCAGTCATCCAGGAGGCGAATCAGGCTGGGATTCCAGTGATCACCGTAGATATCCCGTGCAATGAACCTGGGGTCGAGATCCTCACGCAAGTCGCTACAGATAATTTTGGGGGAGGTCGCGAAGCCGCCAAGGCCATGATTGAAGCCCTGGGAGAAGCTGGTGGCAAAGTAGCCATCCTACACTACAAGCAAGCAGAATCCTGCCGATTGAGAGTGGAAGGTTTTCGATCCATCATTGATCAATATAACCTGGCAGCCGAAGGCCAAATCGATATCGCCATGGAATTAGAAAGTGGTGCTGCCAGGGATTTGGGATACAAGGCCGCTGAGGATGCCATTCAGGCCACTCCCGAATTGAGGGGTATTTTTGCTATCAACGACCCTGCAGCACTGGGCGCACGGGCTGCCCTTGAAAAAGCAGGGAAGGCAGATCAAATCAAGATTGTCGGGTTTGATGGACAACCCGAGGGCAAGCAAG
>JALRAZ010000249.1 GCA_023257935.1 Verrucomicrobiota bacterium | reverse complement strand
CTTGCACGTGGGAGAGACCCTGCAAGCCCGTTGTGGCCACGTTGTTCGACGTCTGAGGGTCGCAGAATTGCTGGAACGCCGAGTCAGTGCCAAGGATGTACCACGATTTGCCGAAGAGTTGGCACCGCCAGAAGATCTCAGGCCTCCAAGGCAATTGCCCACCGACTCGCTGAGTCAGCCCCTCATACTGCGCCCCAAAGGTGCTGGGCGACCCACCAAACGCGATCGCCGCCGTCTTGATGCTCTTGACTGGGATGGATGACGGGTTGGTGGGGACTGAGTCTGAATCCTGCCTGTTCACTTGTCCGGTTGGCGACTTAAGCATAAGCTGAACCCATGACCTTCGTACCCGCCCGCATCCATAGCATGCTCATGCTAAGTTTTGTGCTGGGAATGTTGGCCGATATGGAGTTGGTCATGGCTCAGGGTAGTAAGCAACCGAACCTTCTCGTGATTCTTGCTGATGACTTGGGTTATGGCGAACTTGGTATGCAGGGCAATCATCAGATTCCCACGCCACATATTGACTCTATCGCCACTCAGGGCGTTCGACTTACCCAAGCCTATGTCACAGCTCCTAATTGCAGCCCCTCGAGGGCTGGTCTGCTCACAGGGCGTATCCCAACTCGCTTTGGCTATGAGTTCAATCCCGTTGGAGCTCGCAATGAGGACCCATCCATCGGCTTGCCTTCCCAAGAGATCACGCTTGCAGAGTGGTTGCATGATCGAGGCTACACGACCGGCTTGATTGGTAAATGGCATTTAGGAGGAGCTGCCGCTTACCATCCCATGCGCCACGGATACGATGAGTTCTTTGGTTTTACCCATGAGGGGCACTCTTTTGTACCCTTTCCCTGGAAGGGAGTAACGACGATGCTGCGGCGAAAGGTTTTGCCTGGCGGTGGTCAAGGGCGTTGGATCAGCCCACAGCTGATCTACACGACACACATGGGGCATGACGAGCCCGACTACGATGCGAACAACCCCATTGTTCGAGGGGGCCAACCAGTGGATGAACGAGCTCATCTTAGTGACGCCTTCGCCCGAGAAGCGGTCGATTTCATGACTCGCCATGCTGACAAACCCTTCTACCTGCAATTATCGTTCAATGCCGTCCACAGCCCCTTGCAGGGAGCCCAAGAGCACTTAAGCGCATTGAATCATATCCAGGATGTGCATCGTCGCATATTCGCCTCCATGGTCACACACCTTGACCAAGCTGTCGGCAGAGTCCTTCAAGCGGTCAAGGATCTGGAACTCACTCACAACACACTCGTGGTCTTTCTGAGTGACAATGGGGGTCCGACCCGAGAGCTAACTTCAAGCAATCTTCCCCTTCGAGGCAAAAAAGGCCAGCTGTATGAAGGAGGTATTCGTGTGCCCATGTCCATGATGTGGCCAGGTGTTCTCCCCTCAGCCAAAGTATATGATGGTATGGTCGTTTCGGTGGATCTTTTTGCGACCATGGCAGCACGCGTGGGTAAGATCCCTGAATCCCTTGATGGGGTTGACCTGCTGCCCTATCTCACGGGAAACAGCCATGATCCGCCCCATCGCAACTTTTTCTGGCGCCAGGGTAGGAAGACGGCCTTGAGACTGGATCACTGGAAGTTGATCAACATGAAGGGTTCCCTGGCCAACCCACGCTGGGAACTCTATGATCTAAAGTCTGACCCAGCTGAATTGGAAGATCTATCCACCATGCACCCAGACCAGCTTAAAACCATGACCGAACTTTGGCAGCAGTGGCAGCTTGAAATGAAGTCCCCTATTTTTTGATCATGAACCGATTTTCTCAGCCTGTCTTATGTCACCCTTCAACAGGGCAGATGATCCTACTCATGGGCTTGCTCCTAGCGATTCAGGCTGCCTTCCTTAAGGGCGAGCAAGCCTCTGATTTTTACTCAGTGGACAACTATCCTGATGTGGAAAAGATTGATGCCCACTTTCACATCCGCACTGTGGACACGGAGATGCTGTTCGAATGCTGCTGAACAGTGGAGCTGACGTTGACAAAGCAAGGGATGATGGCGCCACCCCTCTCC
>JALRAZ010000236.1 GCA_023257935.1 Verrucomicrobiota bacterium | reverse complement strand
AAGCCATTCGGGGCTGGGGCTTTGTCACCGACAGCGCAAGCAGGGCCAGCGCATGCAGCATCTGGTAACTCACCGCCGTTTCCCAGGTGTCAAGCCGTTGGCTTTGTTCCAGAGTGGCTTTCAACGCATGGGCACCAAAGGCGCCCAGACCCACTCCGGTTGCGCCCAGGATGGCGGCGCTGATCCGTGCGGTGTGGTTGCTGGTGTCCGGTTTTAGCGACATGGTCGAACCAATAATTCCTGCACCACTGCCCGCTGAGGCAATTCAACGGCAAGCATAACGCAGGCCGCTACATCCTCGGGCCTCAGCATGGACGCGCGGTGGGCTTGGTCTGGCATGGTTGGTCGCAATTTTAGGATAGGGGTATCAATCTCTCCGGGCAGGATGCCGCAGGCACGGATGCCATGCTTGTTTTCTTCTGCGTTGATAGTTTGCGTCAAACCTCGCAATCCAAACTTGGAGATCGTGTAGGCGGCCCCAGCAAGGGGCATGCCCCAGAGCGCTGAATCAGAAATGATATTCACGATCGTGCCTGACTTTGCCTGGCGCATGGCGGGTAGCACTGCTTGAATACAGTCGTAGCTACCATGCAGATTGGTATCGATAAGTCGATGGTAATCCTCATGCGAGAGCTCTTCAAGCAGGCGACGCGGCGTGTTGGTGCCAGCTGCGTTGCAAAGCACTTCCACTGGGCCATGTGCTTGGATCGCTGCTTGCACAAGCTCTAGGGCAAAGCCTCGATCAGCCACACTACCCACGACGACATGACAGGCCACACCATGCTGTGTTTGGCAGGCCTCACGCGTTTCTTCGAGCGTGGATTCGGTGCGACCATTGAGGGTGAGTTGCCAACCGGCCTTTGCCATGGCCAAGGCAGTGTGACGTCCGACACCCGTGCCGGCTCCAGTGATGATGGCGTGTTTGCTCATGAAATAGGTATTGGCTTGTTCAGGGCTCCTCTGAGGAGGAGTCTGGTGAGGCTTTGAGTGGATTAAAACGATTGAGTAGGCCTTTGGCCTTGTCCTGAAGCTGCTTGAGTGAATCAGGCAGTTCTTTGTTCATGGGTGAGTCCAATCGCTCGGCGAGGATTTCCCAGCCTTTGCTATCAAATTCGCTGAGTAATCGGCCCATCAATTCCTTCATGATGGCTGCGGTGATCTCAGAGGCGGTGAGGCCATCACCTTCTCGCCCCAGGTCCTCCAACACTATGTCCGGAAGCTGCAAGTCAAGCAGGGGGCGTTCCATTACCGAAGCCGAGACACTGACTTGGACATGATTGATCTCGAGGCGATCGATGCGGAATCGACTCTCCTGGTCGCTGGGCATTTCAGCCAGTCGTGCCTCCAGAGTCTTCATGAGACTTTCCAGATTTCCCTCCTTCAGGCCGCGTTTATAGGCGACCTTGATGCCTTCGATATGGAGGAGCGGTAGATGAATTTTACTGCTCAGCAAAGACGTGGGTTTGAGATGCGACTGAATCCTGCCCACAGACAGAGCAGGGGTATCCCCCTCATAATTGGCAGGGTTGGCAATGCTCAGATCAAGTATTTCCCCCCTACCTGAAATCGGATTGAGGTTGCCAGCTTTGAGCTGAACCGGGACTCCAAACAGGTGAGTACCTCCCTGGACGATGGCTTTTTCAATAAAAGATCCCATGTTGTAGGCTAGGAGTCCGGCGATCACAAGCAGTGCCAGGATTGCCAATAAAAGGCCGCGTTTGATCCATTTCATAGCAATTGAGTTGAAGGAACGATCCACTTCTTCACACGCGCAGATAAATTTGCTTGCGATGTAGGAACCGGACCAGTCCAAAACTCATGGCTACCACCACGGCGAGTACCAGGACTTCACCGTAGGATCCAAGGGCACCTTTGATGGGGCCTCCAACCAGTCGGTTGGCCAGGTCCTCAAACCTCAAAAAGCGATGGGCAAGGTAGATGGTGATTGGGTTCATGCCTATCCAGACAAATGGCCAGCACCAGTGATGGAATCCAAGGCCATCAATCACATAATAGAAGGCGGCCAGGGCGAGGAAACTGTAGCCTCCTGTAACGAGTACAAAAGATGAGGTCCAGATGTTCTTGATGATGGGGAATTGCAAGCTCCAGAGATAACCCAATACCAGGCAGAGCACGCCGCAGCCGGCCAGCTGCAAGGTTTTTTTGGCGTGCGAGTGCTGGGAGGCAGAAAGAATCATGCCTGCAAAGACCCCAAGCAGACAGGTGCCAATGGCAGGGAGTGTGCTCAGAAGTCCCTCCGGATCGTGATCCCCATTCCATTTGAAGAGTGGCAAGTATTGCTTATCCACGTAGTTGGCCAGGTTTTTGCCTTCTTCAAACACGCCAGCTCCAACCCCTGGGACTGGGATGAAGCTCATCATGGCCCAATAGCCCCCGAGGAGAGCCACCAAAGCCACAAGTCGGCCCTTCCAATGAGTGAAACAAAATATCAGCGAGGCAAACAGGTAACAGAGGGCAATGCGCTGCAGCACTCCAAGCAAACGGATTTTTTCAATCCCATCAGCGAAACCCCCGTAATAAAAAATGCCGATTAGGTAAAGTAGCAGAGCGCGACGGAATACCCTGCCTAGGGTCGCAGGACGCCCTTTTTCTTGTATAGACCTCCCCAGGCTGAACACGATGGAGACCCCAGCCAGGAAAACAAATAAAGGGAAAATACAATCATAGAAGGCAAGGCCCTCCCATGACTTGTGACTGAGCTGCTCGGTCAGTAAATGTGCCCAGCCTGCCTGACTTGTTTCGCCCAGAGCATGGACAAATTCTTCGGCTCCAACGATCCAGAACATGTCGAATCCGCGCAGTGCATCCAGGCTGGTCAACCTTTGAGACGTGGCATTACTTTCTTTGTGCATGGTTTGTCAGGCCCATTCAGTCTGACAGGCAGGCCGAGTGGGAGAGCTTATTCTCAAGTTGGCCTGACCCGACAGCAAGCCAAAATCAAATCCCTCTGATGATTGATTTTTGAGCCTCCGGCTGGGTTGCTTCTCGAAAGGTCTGTCATCCATTCTGACTTGGGGATTCAGATTACAATTGGCCTGAAACTTGCTGAAATCGGGTGACGAGCGTCTCCTATCGGGAGCTAAGTGAGTGAGGTCAGAACCGGCTTGAGTCAGGTGACCCGATCTCACTTTTGACCCAGGTTCACTGGCCATTTTGCTCTTGTTATTCAAGGAGGGAACCCTAAATTCCCTCTTTTGGTCGTCGCCGTCCATGGCTGCTGCCTCAAAAACTTACTACTAGAAACAATTATGATCTGGATCATTGCCATTCTGTTGCTGCTAATTTGCGGTGTCTTGGGATTCTTCAAGGGAGCGCTTCAAATGCTCGTTTCGCTGGTCGGATTTTTTGTGGCCCTGCTGTCGGCCAGTTCCCTAGCTCCAATGCTGACGCCGCTTTTCGTCAAGATGGAATACTCCAACCTAATGGCGCTGAAGGTGTTGCCACTTATTACAGCCTTTCTGGTTGTCAGCCTCATTTTTTCAATCATTGGTTTTCTGGTTCACTGGAAGGTTTTCGCACGCATTAGGTTTTCCATGGACGAGGTGACCCGACTCAGGTGGACGCGCATGAATCAGCACTGTGGAGCAGTGATGGGGCTGTTTATGGCAGCTGGTTACACCATCCTCATCGGGATGATGACCTATGTGGCTGGGTATGCCTCGACCCAGGTGGCTTCCTCAAGCGATGAAGGATGGATTGCCCGCCTCAATGCAGTGGCCGGGGGTCTTGAGGGATCGGGTATGGCTCGGATCGCTCGCTCCATTGCCACCGCCTCTGAAACCTTTTATCAAGCCTCCGACTTACTGGCTTTGGCTCACGATAATCCATTGCTTGAAGTTCGTTTTCGTAACTATCCACCTTTCCTCAAGCTGGGTGAGGATAAACTGGTTCAAGATTTGGCGGCCGATGATGCTTTCAACACCCTTTGGACCTCTCAAGCCTCATTGGGTGAATTCTTACAGAATCCAGCTTGTCAGCAGGTGATGGCTGACCAGGGATTCATTGACCGTATGCTCTCCCACGACCTTGAAGATTTAGGGGCCTACCTTCGCTCCGGTGAATCCCCGAAATTCAAGGATGAATCCATCCTGGGTCGCTGGGAATTTGACGCCAACGCGACCATCAACCATTTCATGCGTAATACCGTTGGGGTGACAGGAAAACAGATCAGGCAGCTCAAAGAGGTTGCTTATGGCACTGATGGAGGGCTGACGATGGTGGCCTACCCTGATGGGGCTGCGTCCGTCAGTGCTGATGCAAAACGCATCTTCAAGAATCGTATCAAGCAAGAAATCAAACAACGATATGGGACTGACGCCGCCTCAGCTGAACTTTATGTCAGCCAATTGGATTCGATCCTGGATGGTGATGGAGGCAATCAAGGTGGCAATGATGGTTACGGTGATCCTTACGGAGGTATGAACCAGGCTGAGTATGACATGCAGCAACGCTACGGTCTGAATCCAGGGGCCACGGCCCAGCAGCAGGGGCCCTCAGCAAGCCAGGTCGCTGACATGATCAAGGAGAGTCAAAAACAATTTGAAGACTTTTTCAGTGGATTGAACATCCAATGGAAGCGTGTGGGGCGTGGTCGCTATGAGGCTTCTGGTTCCCAGGTCACCATTAAGAAGGATTACCGCCTCATGTTGGAGTCCGATGGCCTTTTTAAGGCAGCCTTTGGTGCTTTGGGTGATGGCAACACCCTCATATTCAAGCGGGTTTGGTAGTCTTTGCTCGCCCATAAGGATCTTTCGCCCTCATCTGAGGCGTTCAAAACCACACCGGCCCCTCGGTGTGGTTTTTTCGTTCCAGTAAGGATCCTGCATTCCTTGGGTTTGAATGCGGCCTCGGGTTGACCTGCAGGGGCCCATCTTGCAAACTTGAAGTCATGCCCTCTCATTTGTTGTCTGCTGCCAGGAAATCCTTCAGGCGAGGTAGGGTCTTTGGCGCGATGGCGCTCAGCCCAGCGTTGATGCTGGCTTGTTTCATAGTCTTACCTCCGTGCATGCAGGCCAATGATGGCGATGCTCCTGCTGGTTGGGATGCCGTCCAGGTGATTCTTCATGCTCATTGCACCGGCTGTCATGGTGCCGACAAACAGCAAGGTGGTCTTCGCCTTGATTCTCTGCCTCACCTCCTTGCCGGGGGGGCTTCAGGGGCAGTCCTCGGAGATTCCGGAGAGGATGAAAATCAGCTGATTCAGCGACTGCTGCATGAGGACCCCGATGAGCGCATGCCTCCTGAGGGAGAACCAGCCCTTGAGATGCAACAAAGGGACTTCCTGGTTGATTGGATCATGAATCACCGCAAGGCATTGCTTGATTGGCAGGGTTCTCCTTTTGAAGCTCAGGTCTATGAGCATTGGTCGTTGAGTCCACTTCAGAAACCACCGGTTCCCAAATTTGAGGGCATGAACGATCAGGCTTGGGTGCGGCATCCCATTGATGCCTTCATCCTCCATCAGATGCAGAGCGAGGGACTGAGCCCATCCAAGGAGGCAGATCGGACGACATTGATTAGGCGAGTCACCTACGATTTGACCGGTTTGCCCCCTAGCCCTGAAGAGGTGCAAGCTTTTGAAACCAATCCCCACCCTCAGGCCTATGAACAACTGGTGGAAAGGTTACTTGCGTCACCTGCTTACGGCGAACGCTGGGCCAGGCATTGGTTGGATGTGGTTCATTACGCTGACACCCATGGCTATGACAAAGACAAGCTCCGGCCGCATGCCTGGCCCTATCGTGATTATGTCATCCGCTCCTTCAATGATGACAAACCTTATGAGCGATTTGTACGTGAGCAGCTGGCTGGCGATGTCCTCTATCCTCAAACCAAGGATGGGTTGACGGCTACAGGATTCATCGCGACCGGGCCCTGGGATTTTATCGGCCATGCTGAGGTCGCTGAGGACAAAATCGATGGGAAGATAGCGCGACATCTGGATCGTGATGACATGGTGACGACGACGATGAACACTTTTGTCAGCACCACTGTGCAGTGTGCCCGATGTCACCATCACAAGTTTGATCCGGTCAGGATGGATGATTATTACAGCCTACAGGCAGTCTTTGCTGCCCTGGATCGAGCAGATCGAGAGTTTGATTCGGATCCGATGGTGGCCCACCAGAGGTTGGTTCTATCCGATCAGAGCAAACGTCTCCACGAAGCACTGGATTCACTTGAGGAAAAGGTTCGTGCCAGGGCAGGGGAGCCCTTGAGTCAGCTGGAAGCGTCGATAAAGCTTCTTGAAAAGGCCCCGACAAGGCGTCCTGAGGCCTACGGTTACCACAGTGAAATCGCTGATAGCCCATCAGTCGAAAAGTGGGTTCAGGTGGATTTGGGGGCGATTCACTCAATCGGTCGCATTCAGCTTTGGGGATGCGAGGATGATTTCAATGGCATTGGTGCGGGCTTTGGCTTTCCTCGTCGTTTCAGAGTCGAGGCGAGCCTGGAGGCTCCTTTTGAGGAAGAGGTGCTTCTCTTGGCTGATCATACCCGAGAAGATGTGGTATCCCCCGGTTCAGGTGCGTTCGCCTTAGATATCGAGCCTGTCCAGGCGCGATTTGTGAGGGTGACTGCCACTCGCCTGGCAGAGCGGTCCAGCGATTACATCTTTGCTCTGGCTGAATTGGAGGTCTTGGATGCGTCGGGCCGTCAAGTGGCCCAAGGCGCCACGGTTCAGGCATTGGACAGTATTGAGGCACCCGTTCGATGGGGACGCAAAAACCTGGTAGATGGGTTGCATGTTGCAGCCTCTGAAGATCCCGATACCGGTCGGACGCTTCAGGAGCTCAAGCAAGCTCGAGTGGATTTGATGGTTTCAGCCACCCAGCCTGAATGGAGCCATCAACGGCAACAGTGGCGAGAGCAACTCGAGATAACCCAGAAGGCCCTGGAGCAATTGCCACCCCCCTCAAAAGTCTACGCTGGCACCGTGCATCATGGCTCGGGTGCCTTTCGAGGCCGCGGGCATCTCAACGGTGAGCCAAGGACCATCCAAGTGCTGGCCCGAGGTGATGTTTCCCAGCCAGGAAAAGTGGTCCAACCGGGGGCTATCCCCATTTATGCCGACCGATCACCTTCCTTTGCTTTACCCGACTCGCATCAGGAGGGAGACAGGCGCGTGGCGCTGGCCGACTGGATCCTCCAACCAGACCACCCCCTGACCTGGCGATCGATTGTCAATCGGGTATGGCAATACCATTTTGGGGTTGGGATTTGTGAAACGCCCAATGATTTCGGCCGTATGGGGGCGGAGCCAACCCACCCCAATCTGTTGGATTGGTTGGCGGTTGAATTCAGGGACGGAGGGCAATCATTGAAACAACTGCATCGCCACATCGTTCATAGTGCGACCTACCGACAGACCTCAGCCGTGGATCCGAACAAGGCAAAGCTGGATGGAAATAACCGTTACCTCTGGCGGATGAACCGCCGTCGGCTTGAGGCAGAGGCCTACCGGGATTCGGTCCTTCAGGTCGCCGGTCTGATGGATCATCGCATGGGAGGTGCCTCCTTCATGGACTTTGTGATCGAGAAGCCGGAGCACTCACCACATTACCAATATCACTTGCATGACCCTCTGGATCCCAAATCCCACCGCCGATCGGTGTATCGATTTATCGTGCGATCCCAGCAACAGCCTTTCATGACCACGCTGGATTGCGCGGACCCCTCTCTGATGGTAGCCCGACGCAATGAAACGCTCACCCCAGCTCAGTCTTTGGCACTGCTCAACAACCCTTTCATGCTGGCTGTCTCTCAGGCATGGGCCCAAGGGCTGCAGCGAGAGTCCCCCACACTTGAGGGTCAAGTGACTCGGGCACTTGAGCAACTGCTCTCCCGGAAGCCTTCAAGTGATCAAGTCAGTCGCTGGTCAGGCTATGCCAGCCAACACGGTCTGGCCAACACCTGCCGATGGCTCTTCAACCTCAATGCCTTCATGTTTGTGGACTAAAAAAACACCCCGCGTTCCCTGAAAAGGAAGCACGGGGTGTCTAGTAATCTTATTGTCAATGCCTCAGTGCTTGGGGCGCAAGAGGATGGCTTTCTTGCGAGTCCCATCCACTTCGACACTATGTGTCTCGATGGAGGGGTCATCCTTGAGGGTGTTATGGACAATGCGGCGCTCATACGCGTTCATGGGCTCTAACTCCACGACATCACCCCATCGCCTGACCTTGTCAGCTGCTGCTTTGGTCTTTTCGACGAGTGATTCCTTGGATTTCATCCGGTAGTTGCCCACATCCAAGGTCACCTTGGGGACGTCACGGTCCTGGCGAAAGAGGAGCCGGTTAACGACATATTGCAATTGACTGAGGGTTTGTCCCTGTCGGCCGATGAGTCGCCCGGGATCCTCAGTCTGTATTTCCAGGAAGATATTATCATCCATGCTGGTTTCGACCACGGAGGCCGAAAATCCCAATGAGTCCAGCAGGCCTTCCAATGTTTCTTTGGGTTTTGCGTTCATGTTTTCGCGGGATGGAAGAACGTTCAGCCTTTGTTCTTCTTATTTGGTTTACGATAGGATTGCCCCCAGTCCGGACTGCCCTTGTGATGTGCCTTAGGCTGGTCGGGCTGAACAGGGGTCGCTTCCACAGTCTCGTTTCTGATCATCTTCATCTGGACGATGGACAAAAGGTTTTGGACAGTCCAGTAAAGTGCAAGACCTGCGGAAAAGTTGTAGAGAATGAAGACAAACATCAATGGCATGTACTTCATGATTTTCTGCTGAGCTGGGTCCATGCCTGGAGAAGGCGGTGTCATGCTCGTTTGCCACAGCTGAGCTGCGCCCATCAGCAGTGGCCACAGATTGAATGGAATACCCAGGCCAGGGATCATGAAAAGGGTGTCAGGTTGGGAAAGGTCGTGCGTCCAAAGAAAGCTTGCTCCGCGTAGTTCGATAGCACTTTGTAGCATGGAATAGAAACCAAAGAAGACGGGCAACTGAAGCAGGATGGGGAGACAACCGCCTAAGGGGCTGACCTTTTTTTCCCGCATGAACTCCATGAGCTTCCGGTTCATCTTCTGGGGATCCTCTTTGTATTTTTCCTGTAAGGCCTTCATCTGAGGCTGAAGGGCCGACATGCGCTTCATGGAGCGGGTGCTTGCCTGAGTCAAAGGCCAGAAGAGGAGTTTGATGATGACCGTGATGGCGACAATGGAAAGGCCGTAGCTCATGCCAAAGGCGTGAAGCTGGTTCATAGCCAGGAGCAGCCCTTTGGCGAACATACCAAAGAACCCGGTGAAGCCCATGACCGCATCAACCCCTTCCCCTGATTGTTGACCAAGGCGAGCCAGGGTGTTGTATTCCTTGGGTCCAGTGAAGAGGGTGTATTGGTGCTCGATGCTTTCTCCCGGGCCCAGGTTTGTGGCCGGGTAGACCAAGGCGTTGAGGTATCCTTTGGGATTCGGGTTGGCATTGGGATGATCCCTCAGGATCTGGGGCGTGGGTGTGGGGAGTGCTGACTGACGAGTCACCAAAGCCGGCGCAGGCTCCTCAGGAATCGCAATCATAGCAAAAAATTGGTTGTCCACCGAAGCCCATCGTATCGGGCCGTATTCTGACTGATAAGTCGAGCGAGGGGTACCTGGAAAACACCCAAGGGTGCGGTTAGCGAACCAACCTTCCTTGATTTCTTCCACCTCATCCTCGTAGCCATATCGCAGCCCCATGTAGAGGTCTTTGTCCTCGGGGTTGATCGGGCCGGTGCTGCCCGTGACCACGAATCTTTCGGGTAGACTCAATGCCTGCTCGGAGGTGTTCTGCAGTCTGATGGTTGACCGGATCACATAGTTGGTGGATGGCGAGAAAACCTTGGTTAGGAGCAAGCCATCCTCTCGCAGATGGCTTGCAGTGATCTGAGCACCCTCCTGTTTGATATCAAAGGGCATGGCGGGAGAGTCCAGACTGCCAAGCAACACACTCATAGCAGGGATGGTTGCCGATGTATTGAGCGTGACCTTGTCTGCAACAGACTCCTCTTCCCCTCCGTCACGCTTGGTGGTGACATCAAAGCTGCTCAGCAAAATTGATTCGATACCTCCGCCCAGTGAAGTGAAGGTGTAGGCAACGTCCTGGCTGTCCAAGGTCAACCGGTAAACATCCAAGTCTGCGGCAGTAGGGGAGAGTGGGGTGGCGGCCGCAGCAAGGTTGTTTGCTGTGGATGCGGTATCCGTCTGGGCGGCATCATCTATAACCCTCTCCTGGGCGCCGTCCTCTCTGAGGGGTTGATTCCCTTGATTGGGATACATGTTGTTGATGGCTTTATTCCAAATAATAAAACCAATGACCGAAAAAATAAGTATGGCTACGGACTTACGATCCATGGAAATAATCTAGATTTGAGTTCTAGTTCAGTCGTTTAAGATTTTTCAGAACCCAACAGCGGCTTGTGGCTTGGATGGTTGTGGGCTCCATCAACAGTAGGCACCGGATCCCAGCCAGAGGCGCCCCAGGGATGGCATCGACTCAGTCTTTTGAGGCTCAATAAGCTGCCCTGGATGATGCCGTGGCTCAGGATGGAGTGGATGGCATAAGCAGAGCACGTTGGCTGGTAGCGACATCCTGCCTGATGCCCAAATAACAACTGTTTGAGGGGGGAAAGAAACCACCGGTAAAGGTAAATGGGTAAGCAGGCAGTATGGCGCAGAGGCTTCATGAGTGATCCTCTTTGAGTAGACTTTTGTCTTTCAGGATCCTGATCAGGTCAGCCTCGACTTCGCATTGTTTCTTTTCCGCCATGGATTTCCTCGCTACAAGGATGAGGTCTATGGGTGCAGCCAGCTTATGCTGGAGGTGCCTGAAGGACTCGCGCATCATCCTTCGTGCTCGATTGCGCACATGGGCTTTGCCTATTCGTCGACTGGTGATGACCCCTAGCCGCGAAGTGGCTCCCGATTCGGTGAGCCGCCAGTTGGCAATCAAGCAACCCCTGACCCTTCTTTGACCTGTTTCCTTGAGGCTAGCGAATTCCGAAGCGCGCTGGATACGCTGCTGCCGACTGAAACAAAGTGGAGGTGCAGGATTCAGAGTGATTCTTTATGCTGGGCAAATTTGATTGCCTCAAACCGGAGTCAGGCGCTTGCGGCCAACTCGGCGGCGCGCATTGAGGATGCCGCGCCCGCTCTTTGAACGAGTACGGCTCAGGAAACCGTGTTGACGCTTCCTGCGTATTCTTGATGGTTGATAAGTCCTTTTCATACAAATAGTTCTAAAAATTTTAGAAGGCAATTAACCTGCTCGATTGATCAGGCATTACGGCTCCTCCCTTAGGCATTGGCTGCCAAAATAGAGCCGGGGATACTATCAGTCGGGTTTTGGATGTCAAGTCGTGCAAAATCAATTTCCAGGCTAGACCAAATCAGTCGGTTGACACTAATCTTCCAACTTTGGCTCGTAATCTCATGACAGATCCCAGATATCGAAAACTTGCTGAGTTGCTGGTGGGTTATTCTACCCAGATCAAGAGTGGTGAAACCGTCCTACTGGACATGATTGATGTGCCTGATGCCTTTGCGATCACGCTGGCACGTGTGGTCCGCGAAGCCGGAGCCATCCCCTTGATCGAGACCCGACACACCCGAGTTACCCGTGAACTCTTGGTGGGCATGACCGAAGATCAGGCCAAGCTTATTCGCGACATCGAAATGTCGAGAATGAAAAAAGTTCAGAGCTACATTGCTATCCGGGGAGCAGCCAATACCAGCGAGAACTCGGATGTTCCCAGCGAATCCATGTCGCTTTATTCCAGAATCATGCGTCCGGTTCTCAATTACCGAGTGAATAAAACACGGTGGTGTGTCCTGAGGTGGCCAACCCCAAGCATGGCTCAGGCAGCCAACATGAGCACTGAGGCCTTTGAAGATTTCTACTTCGATGTCTGCACCTTGGATTACCGCAAGATGGGGCGTGCGATGGAAACACTGGAAAAACTCATGGCCCGCACCGATAAGGTGCGGCTCAAAGGCCCCGGCACGGATTTGAGTTTCAGCATCAAGGGGGTTGGGGCCAAGGCCTGTAAGGGAGATCGTAATATTCCCGATGGAGAGGTCTTCTCCTGTCCGCTCAAGTATTCGGTCAATGGTGTCATCCAATACAATACCCCCAGTGTTTACGCTGGGACTCGATTTGAAAATGTCAGGTTGGTCCTCAAGGATGGTAAAATCATCGAAGCGACCGCCAATCAAACCGAACGCATCAACCAAATCTTTGATACCGATGCTGGGGCGCGATACATCGGGGAGTTCAGCCTGGGTCTCAATCCCCGGATCCTGAATCCCATGAACGATATCCTCTTTGACGAAAAGATTGCCGGTTCATTGCACTTTACCCCAGGCCAGGCCTACGAGGATTGTGGCAACGGCAACAAATCTGCGATTCATTGGGACATGGTGCTTATTCAGCGACCTGAGTGGGGAGGAGGAGAGGTGTGGTTTGATGGCAAACTTATCCGTAAAGATGGCCTATTTGTTCCCAAGTCCCTCCAGAAACTCAACCCTGATGCCCTGAATAGCTAGATCATGTCTCAGACCATTGTGACATTGGATCTGGAAGGCGTGCTGGTTCCCGAAGTGTGGATCGCTTTTGCCGAGAAGACAGGTATCGAGGATCTTAAAAAAACGACTCGAGACATCCCCGACTATGATGAGCTCATGACTGGGCGTCTGCGCATCCTGCGCGAGCATCAGCTCACCCTTCCGATGATTCAGGATGTGATTGCCGAGCTGGAGCCCCTTCCTGGGGCTTTGGATTTTCTCAATGCGCTGCGTGAACGGGTTCAAGTCATCATCCTCTCAGATACTTTTGAGGCATTTGCCAAACCCCTCATGCGCCAACTGGGATGGCCCACTATTTTCTGTCATCGCCTTGAGGTGAGAGATGGACACATCCTAAATTACCACTTGCGCCAGCCTGATCAGAAACGATGTTCGGTTCTGGCATTGCAGTCTTTGCAGTATCAAGTGATTGCTGCAGGGGATTCCTACAATGATATTTCCATGCTCTCCACTGCTGAACATGGGATTCTTTTTCATGCCCCAGACAATGTGCGCGCAGAATTCCCACAATTTCCTGCTGTCGATAGCTACCCTGCTCTGATGGAGCAAATCACCCAGCACCTTTAGTTGAACCCATACAATCTGCCCTGATATTTTCTCACTGATCATGGAATCTGCCAAACAGCCTGTTGTGCGCAAGACGCTTGATGAACGCAACCAAATGAGCGACCTGGAAAGACTGCGTCATTCCTGTGCTCACATCATGGCCACAGCCGTCACCCGCTTGTGGCCTCAGGCCAGATTGGATATAGGCCCACCTACCGAAGAAGGCTATTACTACGATTTTGATCTGGATGGCCATCGCTTCAGCCCAGAGGACTTTGAAGCCATCGAGCTCGAGATGAAGAAGGTGGTCAAAGAGAATCAGGTGTTTGAAAGGCAGACAAAGAGTCGGGAGGAAGCGCTTCAATTTTTCCAGGAGCGAGGTCAACCATTCAAGGTAGAGCGTCTGGGTGATATCCCAGAGGGGGAAGCAATCACTTTTTATCAAAATGGCGAGTTTGTGGACCTTTGCGCCGGCCCGCACGTCATGCGAACCGGCAACGTCAAGGCCTTCAAGCTTCTCAGGGTCGCTGCGACTTATTATCGAGGCAACGAGAAGAACCCTCAGCTTCAGCGTATTTACGGCACGGCTTTCCCTAACAAGACCCAATTGAACGAGTGGCTCGCTGCTCAAGAGGAGGCCCGAAAGCGAGATCATCGTCGTATCGGCAAAGCCATGCAGCTTTTCACATTCGACGATGATGTGGGACCAGGCTTGCCATTGTGGATGCCCAAGGGATCGGTGTTGATCGAGGAACTTGAAAAACTAGCCAAGGAGACTGAATTCGAGGCCGGCTATCAGCGTGTTCGCACCCCCCATTTGGCCAAGGAGTCCATGTATAAAACCTCAGGGCATCTTCCCTACTACGCGGAGAGTATGTTCCCCCCTATGGAGTTGGTAGAGGATGCGGCCGAGGGAGAAAAAGAGGAGGTCAAGGAGCGCTATTACCTCAAGGCGATGAACTGCCCCCACCATCACAAGATTTTTTCTGCCGTCCCCAGGAGCTACCGTGAATTGCCATTGCGACTGGCGGAGTATGGAACCTGCTACCGCTACGAGCAGTCCGGTGAATTGATGGGACTGATGCGTGTGCGCTCCATGCAGATGAATGACGCTCACATCTATTGCACCCCTGATCAGTTTGCTGCTGAGTTCAAGGCAGTCAACGAGATGTATCTAAAATACTTTAAGGTGTTTGGGTTTGAGAAATATCAGATGCGTTTCAGTACTCATGATTCAGAACGGCTGGGCGAGAAGTTTGTCGATGAGCCAGAGCTTTGGAAAAAAACTGAGGATATGGTGCGCGAGGTGTTGATCGAATCTGGGATCGATTATGTGGAAATCCCCAATGAGGCTGCCTTCTATGGGCCAAAAATCGATGTGCAGGTTTATTCCATTTCTGGCCGCGAATTCACCATTGCCACCAACCAGGTTGATTTTGCGGTGCCCTCCCGATTTGGCCTTCAGTATCGATCGCCTGAGAATCAGTTTGAAACCCCTCTGTGCATTCACCGAGCCCCTTTAGGAACGCACGAAAGATTCCTCGCATTCCTGATTGAACATTACGCCGGTAATTTCCCCTTATGGCTAGCCCCAGAGCAGGTTCGTATCCTGCCTATCACTGAAGATCAGCTGGAGGATGCCAAATCTCTGGAAGCAGAACTGCGCCGCCATGGCGTACGAGCTGAAATGGAATACAGCCATGATAAGCTTCAGGGGCGCATCCTGAAGGCTGAGGAATCCAAGGTCCACACCATGCTCATCATGGGCGCCAAGGAACAAGAAGCCAAAGCTGTGGCTGTGCGCGTTCATGGAAAAGGTAATCAGGGCGTCAGGCCAAGGGAGCAAGTGGTCAGTCAGCTACTGGAACAAATTGCATTGCGTTCTGCTGATTGATTGGGTTCACCCGATTTTGTGGATCAGGCAGTGCCGTGTCTTGAACCAGGGGAGGCTTCAGACTTGAAGCTCCCCTTGGCTGGTTCATACTGCTTGTGACCCCTGAACGATGACATCCCATACTGATACCCTCATGCCTCATCCCGTCTCCTTACACCTTGCACTGGCTGCTATCCTAAGCACGCTACAGATGCCCTCCTCCATTTTGGCAGAAGAGGGCCGGTTGGAGCCATTTCTGGGACCTGCCCGCATCGAGATGCAACAGCTCTTTTTCGGCCAGCGTTTTCCCAACGTGGCCGTCTGCCAGGATGGTAGCGTGCTGGCGACATGGGGAAACGATGGGGTTGTCGCGCGCCGCAGTGAGGATGGGGGTGCTCATTGGAGTGAACCGACCCTGATCATGGAAGGCGGCTTTCAAGGAGGTGGGCTAACCGTGGATCGGGTCAGTGGTGATGTGATCGCCTTCATCGAAGAGGGGCATCCGCCGGCCCCCATTCATCTCTTCCGAAGTCAGGACCATGGGCAGTCATGGCAGCGGCAAGGCACTGAGATGCTTCCCAATAGCAAGGGCCATTTGCCCTCCATGCACATGAATGAGCATGGGATCACCCTACAAGTGGGAGCCTACGCTGGTCGACTGATTCGTCCCTCCCGCTGGTATGCTGCGGGCAACCGGCGGGAGGAGTGGCCTCATCACTACACGAACGCCCTGTTCAGCGATGATCGAGGGAAGAGTTGGCAGGCCAGTGAGCCTTTTCCGGAGATGGGGACTGGAGAGGCCTGCATCATCGAACTTTCGGATGGTACGCTCTATTACAATTCGCGCGTGCATTGGGATCAGAACGAACACAACACGCGCAGGCGATCGGCGCTCAGTCGAGACGGAGGCAAAACCTGGGTAGACTGGCGAGTGGTCCACGCCCTGCCAGATGGTCACCAGCATCGCTCTTATGGCTGTATGGGTGGATTGACCCGGCTACCGGTTGAGGGTAGGGACTTGCTGGTGTTCAGTAATCTGGATACCCCCAACGCCGTGCGTGAGCGCATCACTTTGTGGTTGAGCGCTGACGGCGGTCAGACATGGCCCATCAAGCGGTTGGTTTTCGATGGTCCCAGTGGCTATTCCTCTATGCATGCCGGTCAACCAGGCACGGCCAGTGAAGGATGGATCTACCTCCTTTTTGAGGGAGGTCCTTCGGGGGGAGGACAAATGGTGCGTGTCAACCTCAGTTGGTTACTTCAGGGCGTATCCAATGAGGATGGTGTCTTGCCGGATTGGTTGAAGGAAGCCACGCCCTGACACTCCTGCCAGGCAGCCGATCAGTCCCGGGTGCTTCCAAGCGCTTGTGTTGGATTCAGTGTTTAGCGCCAAAATAGCGCTGGATGACAGCTGTATCCAGCGGTTGGGTGAATCGGGAAACCACCAAGGTGGCTAGCGTGGAACCAGCCACATCCCACATGAATGGCTCAATACCCAGAAAAGAGTAAGCTCTAAAGGCATCATTCAGGAGATAGCCAGCAATGTAGAGACTAAGGTGGGTCAGGCAACCTCCCATCATGCCGGCGATGATGCCTCCGGCGCTCACGCCTCTCCAGAACAGCGCCAGTGCCATGGGCATGAGAAAACTGCCGGCTAGGCCCCCAGTTGCGAACACAATCAAGTGCTGCAGATAGGTGGGTGGGTTGAGGACGGCCAGGACAGCCCCCAAGCCAATCACCGTGGTGGTCGCGTAGGTCATGACCTTAATGCGTTGCTCTGAGGCGTCAGGGCGGATGTGGTGCTGGTAGATATCCCGAACCACACCACTGGAAACCATGAGCAGAAAACTGTCGACGCTACTCATCACCGCCGCAAAAGGAGCTGCCACGATCAGGCCTGTCAACCAGGGGGCTCCAGCTTGAACAGAAAGGGTGCGAGCCATCTCTGGCATGATGCGGTCTGGAGTGATTTCCATACCCGGCATCATGACCTTGGCACAACAGAAAATGATCACCAGCGGAAAGTAAATGGCTGAATAATAAAGTGCCACCACGATGATGGATCGCTTGAGCACCTTGCTGTCGGTGAAGGCCATCTGGCGTACCATGTTACTGGGTTGTCCGGCCCCGCCAAATGCCCAAAAAACGAAGAAGCTGAAAGCCATGCCAATGGAGAGGTAACCCAGCTCGCTGTCTTGGCTTGGGCCGGGGGCACGCACATAAGCTCCCTTTTCCCCATCGCCTCGAGCATAACCCTGCAGTTCCCCTTCGATCACCAGCTGACCCCATGCCGATAGATCCCAGGAATCCAGGGTATCATAGGCTTTGGCATTGGGTTCAACGAGTACTTTGACTACGTCGCTTTGAGTGTCACCTGGATTCATGCCAATGGGCTCTGCCAATCGCACCACTTGCCCATCACGACTCTCCAGCCAGGTCCCCTTGGGGATTTCCCCTGCCTCGATAATGGCTTCTTTCCACTGCATGAAGGCCATGCCAGTTTTTGGCGGTTCCAAGGTGGCCAGCTTTTGAGTGGCTTGAGTCAGTCCACCCACCTGCCCAAGCACCAGAACCAGCATGATCATGACACCAATGACCATGACGATGCCTTGCATCACATCAGTCCAGACCACAGCGCGAAATCCACCATAGGTCGTGTAGACAATGACTGTGCCTGCAAAGAGCAAAAGGCAGAGCAGGTAATCTGCATCAGTTGATTGGGTTAGGAAAAATTGTCCCTTCCACCCGGCGACCCATCGAACACCTTCCTGAAACAGGGACATATCCTGCAGGAGTGTGGCCAGGATTTGGCTGCCTGCCTTGAACTGCGCCAGCAGATAAAAAAACATGAAGAAGGTGAGTAACCCTGTGGCTACCAATCCGACCACTGGACTGGCAAAGCGCGCCCGGAGAATATCGGGAACGGTGACCGCTCCCGCGATTCTTGACACCTGATTCAGTCGTTTGGCCAGGAGTCCGGTGGTGACCAGTGGCACCACCATATAGCTGGCGATCCACAGGGCAAGGATCCAACCATGGGTATAAATCAGTGCAGGGAATCCCATGAAACTACCACCCGAAGCATTGGTGGCAGCAAAGGTCAGAGCAAAAGCCCACATGCCGAGCCCTCGACTTCCCAGGAAGTATTCGCTGACAAACTCCTTCTTGCCTCGGCGAACCCTGCCGGCCAACCAGGCCAGGGCGAACACCATGAGCATGTAGATAGCAAAACTGATCAGGGCTGACTGGTGCCCAGGCCCGGGCTTTGAGGCCTCCTTGATCCATGGGATGAGGGTATCCATGATGCCAGCGTTCAGTGTTCGGGTGAGCCGGTGGTTTCCGAAAGTTCGGGAGGGCATTCCCCCTTGCGAGCCTGGGTAGGGCTCTCTATGTGGGCCGTGTCGATATCGAGTGAATCATCTGCCATGAACCAGCAGACAAATAGGATGATGGCGACGTTGGCCACCAGCCAAGGCAGAGCGATACCCCAGAACACCCAGGCCGGAAAGCCCATGACCAGCTCAAGGTGGACCGTCTCTTGATTGTGATAGCCCAATTGGGCCGTCGCTGTCATGACCCACAAGGCAAAACAGCCCCAAAGAATGAGGATTCCCCAGATCTCTCGTTTGGAATGTTCGTAAACCAAATCCTTCATACGTGTTTTTCGGAGGCAGGTTGAATGAGTTGAATGGACCCAGGATAACCCCAGACTTTCCCCTTACTTGCTTTGGATGCTCCCATCAGAGGGTAGACAAATGAGACCACCGCCAGGAGTCCCAGCAGAGGCCAACCAATCAAAACAAAAGTCAGCATACTGAAGGCAACCCCGTATATCAGGGTGCTGAGTATCCAATTGAGCACTACGTAACCATGGGCCTCCACCTCGGGAGCCAGGTGTCGTTTCCATTGCCAAAGAACAATCGGGACAACCCACCCGGCAATGGGAATGACGTAACCACAAAGTAGCGAAAGATGGATGAACATGCCCCATGTGCTGGCATCGGCCTTGACTGGTTCAATCAGATGGGCGAATTGGGCCTTCGATTCCTTTTCTTGGGTGAATAAGGCCCGTTTGGCTTCACTGTACTCCTGCTCGCTCAATAATCCTTCACGACGCAGCCGACTCAGTTTTTCAAGTTCCTCAGCGATACTCTGCATATCCTCGTGCAATCAAGATTCTGACTGCCACAAAGAGTGGCTGCAGTGGTAGGGTTTGTGGGGGTGTTCCCATGACTTCTTGGAAATCATTCCTGACATCATTGAATCCATGCAATCGATCAGATCAATCCAGAGTAGGTGACGTTGCGGGGGTGGGCTTGACTGTGTCCCGTCAAGGCTGCGCACGATGGTTGAGGTCAGTCTGGAAAAACGATGGTCGCTGGGTCTTGGGGGTTGATAGAACTGCGCTGAAAATATCCCGCCATCCTTCGAGCGTGCCGCAAAAGTATCGTCGTTGATGATGCCATCTACGCTGATGATGACTGATTGCAGGCCATCGACATGGTGGATGATCCATGCTCTGGTGTCCCTAGCCAGAGAGGGCACCATGCCTAATCCCACGATGTCTTGGGTGCGGCCGTCGATTTTTGCGTCGCCCTGTTTGCTATGGCTCCTCGAGATGGCTGCCTTGAACAGATCCCAGGCGAACAGGCCATCTCGAGCCCCTTGCCAGACCTTGTCTCCTTGCAGGAGTCTCACGCTATCAATCCCAGATTCGCCCCCACGCCGATGCCCGATAAGGCTTAAGAGAGCATCCACCGCCTGCTTTTCTGCTTGATGGTAGGGACCTCGAATCAGGACCATGACCTCCTCAAGGGGGCATTGGTTGGGGAGGTCAACCTCAGGAAGCCTCCAAGTCCAAGGCAATGCGGTCCCTGCCTGGAACCGAGGAGTCTGGGGCAAGGCCTCATCGCACCACGGGCGTGGTGGCAGGCCGATGACCCATCCAGGTTGGGAGCATTTGGAAAGGGCTTCATACCAGGCCTGGTTCAGTTTGACATCCCAATGATCCGGTTTTCCTGGTGCGACAATCCAGGCGGCGCAGCCCTCGGGCAACCCTTTGTTCTGAGAAATTAAACTGAGCTTATCTGTGGCACGCAACCGTCGTTCCACCGCAGGGCCATTCAAGTGATCGGGCAGGAGGATGTTCCCCCAGGGAGCCTCTGCAAAGCGACCTCGCTCGGGCCAGCCGAAGAGCAGGCGATCGAGTACCTGCTGGGCTGCTGATCCCTCCTCGAGGACGTCGACATAAAAGAAAAGGCTAGGCATTACGTGGTGAGGGTTAGCTTCTCCAGTAAGTGGACTGTGGCCCAACCCGGTAGGCGATGGCCAGTTCGGGCGTGTTGAGTTTGACTTCGCCCCGATAGAGCGATTCGACACCGAAGAGTGTCATCCCGGATGTCAGTAGGGTCCGTTCCGGTGGATAAGGAGCCAATTGGTTCACGATGGTTTCCTCAATACGCCTTGAAAGAGGGTTGAAAAAATCAGCCGTGGTGGTGTGTGCTGGAGGCATGGGAAGGTGCATTTGGCATGACAAGACCTTGCCACTTGCCAGCATGCCAGCATAAGTGAAATCCTGCACCAGCCCGTTGAGCATGAAGAGGGTGGTTCGGAATCCATCCAGGTGTTCAATCCAATAAGCCACCGCACCGGTTGAAGCTTCCTTGATCCAGTCCATGGTGGGGGGGCTCCATGGTCGGTCTGCAGGGGTGCGACATTGATGACTTCTTGAGAGCGCGGCCATGAGTAGCTCATGGGTTGACGGTTGGGATGCCAGATGCTCCCAAATACCATCTCCTCTCATGGCATGGACTGTCCGCACACCCGATTCGCCACCATGCCTACGCTCGGACATGCATTGAGCGGTTTCCAGTCCATGAATGTCGTAGGAATCAACCCCGCCGTAGCAGACGCAAACGCTCTCCTTTAGATCGCTGTTCCAGGGCATCTCTACCGAGGGGATTCGCCAAGTCACAGGGAGGGAAGAACCCGCAAGGAGAGGGAAAGACAGCCGGTGGCTATCGGCTACCATGGCGGTGCATTCGTCCCAATCCGTTGAATAATGCTTGTCATTGAATACCGGAACCGATCGGCCGCTTTGTTCAAAGACCTGGATCACTTCCTTGAAAAAACGGTAGCGAGGATACTGCTTCTGCCCCTTGGTATTGATCGGGTAATCTCCGTGTTCGGCGATGATGATGACCCCATCCACATCCAGATGATTGCCGCCTAGGGTGAGTGCTTCAGCGATACTTGGATAGATGGGGACACCATGGCGTCGCTCGCGATCACGTGCTAAATCGTTGGCTGGAAACTGGTCGACGTAGAGCGAAACCAGTTTGATGTCAGGAAAGTAATGTGACCCATGCCAGCCATAGCCCTCGAGCAGACGGTCAATGAAATGCTGGGCGTGGCTGTGGCGTCGGACCTCAGTGGCAATCAGGGCGACTCGCTTGGGAAGTTTTTCTCCGTTGCTATGGGTTGCCATGGCCGCGGCAAGTTGGTGCGTGCCGCTCAGGGCGCCCAGTAGGGATAGGCGTCCCAGAAAGTCCCTTCGCGAGGATTGAGACCAAGGTTTGAGATCACATGCTGGTGACTGAAAAGACATCGCTTGATCCTAAGGCGCGTGGTGAATTCAAAGATTGCCGCCAGGGAAGGGGGGCGTCAATGCCAATCCCGACTTACCTTTGGGATGGGTTGACAGTGACCCTGAATTGGTATTGACCCGCGTGTCGATTCCCACTAATGATCGACCATTCCCCAAAGCCATGAATGCCTCACTCGTCCTCTTGCCCAAGTTCTCCTCATGCCATGATCGGTGCGGATCCGGCCGAAGGGGATTTACCCTCATTGAGCTTCTGGTGGTCATCGCCATCATCGCCATCCTTGCCGGGATGTTACTTCCAGCCCTGAGCAAGGCCAAAGCCAAGGCCAATCAGACCCTTTGTCTGAGTAATCAAAGGCAGTGGGGGATTTCCATTCAGATGTATGCTGCCGATCACAATAATCGCTTTCCTGACAATTCTCAGGGACAGCACCTGAGCTGGATGGGGCCATCCATGGCAACCTTTTGGCGTGACTACCTGATGGAATCCAAGAAAACGGAAACTGAAAAAGATAAGTTTCATGTGATTTTCTGTCCGACCGATAAATGGCATCGCGTGGCTGACATGTGGAGAAACAGTGATCCCAACGCGCACCTCAAGCCCGTGCTGACTGGCTATTTCTATCTACCCGGCCGAAAGACTGACAGTGCGGAATACAACGTCACCGGTGTGGAGGAATGGGTTAAGCGCAAGCAGCTTGGAGGGCGTTTCAAGAACGCTCCCATTCTCAGTGACCGGCTTCAGGGGGTGGGTTCATGGAATGTGTCGGGTAACAGTGGCAACGTTAACTGGTTCACTGAAAGCGATGGCAAATCCGTACCCGCAGCCACCCATCGGAATCAGGACGGTTCCCCTCAGGGAGGCAATTTTTTGTTTGAGGATGGCCATGCCGAATGGCATCGCTTCGACCTCCAGGATGCCCGTCGCACCATCGACCTGGGTGCCCGGGTTGGCAGCTGGCTCTGCTTCTACAAGATCCCTGTTCAGGAGTAGAAAGATCTAGATGCCGTATCCGTTGCAGCCTGTCAGAGATGGCTGCTTCAAGGCTGCGGTGGCGTCTGAGATGGCGAATTTTTACCGCTCTAACCTCTCTAAACATGCCTCAAGCTCCCCTAGCTCTGCCTCCGAGAGCATTGTCTTATCAATGATAGACTTTATGTTGCTTAGCTCGGTATGGAACTTGCTCAGAGCATCGAGCTGACTCTTCTTCCTGAGCACTTTTTGCTTAAGTTAGCCAACTTCAGATTGATCTTGGCTTGTTGGTGACCTCGACTGGTTGGCTTCAGTGAGGATGCGCAGGTGCTCAACTTCTGTGCGAAGCTTCTCGCAGTTGAGGGTCATGCTCTCTATCTCTTGTTCATGTCTCGTTTTCTTTTGAGTCAGCTCAAGAAGCTGCTATTGTTAGAGCTCTATGACTGCCTGTTCGTTGCCGAGGACCTAATTAACAGCCCTCTCTGCAGCCTAACGCTTGCTCTTAGACATAAGCTTCCACTTTT
>JALRAZ010000176.1 GCA_023257935.1 Verrucomicrobiota bacterium | reverse complement strand
GGGCACGCGGATGTTCTCGCAGCGCGCCGGGTCGCCGTCGATCGTGGCTTCCTGCGGCGGCACGACGCCGTCGCTGAGCGAATAGAGGCAGCTGATCGGCATCGGCAGCGCCTTGCGCTCGCGCAGTTTCTTCGCCTTGGGCTGCATGGTGTGCGCGGCCGGGCCCATCGGGTGGGCGATCAGATAGCACCCAACGATTGGTTCCACTCTCGGGATCAATGCCAAGGACCATGGACTGGCTGTCATTCTCAACCTGTACGACAAGGACCCCATCCACCCACACAGGGCTGCTGGCCATCCCTAGGCTATTGCTCACATTGGGGTAGTCTACCGTGATGCCACGGTACCAGCGCAAGGTACCATCCAAATTCAAAGACACCAAGTCGTTGGAGGAAAAAAGGACACAAAGCGAACTGCCATCAGAGACGGGGGTGGGCGCCGCAACACAGGTCTTTTCGTGGCACATTGTGCGGCCGGTGGCATGAAAGGTCTTCTTCCAGGCCATTTCACCTGATGATTCATGAAAAGCCATCACCACAAGGGTCGACTGGTCATCTCCCTGAGCTGCTGAGAGGTAGACATGATTGCCAACAATGATTGGGCTGGAAAGACCCCGCCCTGGTAGATGGGTTTGCCACCTTATGTGATGCTCACCAAGGGTAGTAGGCGGATGAGGCTGTTGAGCGATCCCCGAAGCCTGAGGCCCTCTGAATTGGCGCCAATCTTCGGCACAAAGCAGGATGGTTTGGATCACCAAACAACAGCAAGTCAACCAGCGGATCATGGGGCTTATCGTAGAGGCTTCCTGAGTGGGTTCAAAGCTTTCTTATCCCGGATTGGTGGCAGTCCATCACCCGCTCCACCCCACTAAGCCACTAGGTAAGGAATCGTTAAAGGACCTTGGGGCAAAACCGCTACTCGGGCATCTGGGCCCAAAGCATCGAGTCGCTCCAGAACGGTTTGTTGAATATCCTCACAAGGTGTCAGATGAGCGGCAGAAAGGGTTGCTGCATCAAGAGAACTATAGACCTGAACTTCCGCTCTGGCCTGAATCAATGCCTGGATCTGGGCCTGCCACTGTTCAGGTCGAACAAATCCAGGAGTGCTGAGCATGGTCAGGATTTCCTCTGGACTCGAAGCACTCCTCAGGAGCACATCCAGCGGACTCTGAGCTGGAACCCCCTCACGACACTCACACGCAAGGATGAGCAGACCATCATCCTTGAGAATGCGCGAACCGGCGCTCATTCCCTTGACTCCCTGATAGAGATTCATGTCCAGGGGGTAACCACTGTTGGTCGTCACGACAATATCGAAAGGCCGATCCACTGGCTGCATGGCCGTCTGCTTGACCTGCATACAGCCTAGGCGATGGGCTTCAAGGAGATCCCCTGCATATACCCCTGTGATCGCCCGCTCATGATTCAATGTCACGTTAAGGAGAAAACTAGATCCAGCCCGAAGAGCAATGTCTCTGAGTTCTTCCCATAGAGGATTCCCATCTGTGATGCCAAAAGTGGCACGCGCATCCCCGATATGATGGTATCCGTGATTGCTCATCACCGTTTCAAGGCCTGCCACACCAGGCATGATACCTTTGGGCCCGCCGCTGAAACCAGCGAAGAAATGAGGTTCGATAAAACCAGTCACAATCCTGAAGTCAGCCTCGACAGCATGGCGATTGAGGTAGGCTGGCGCACCTGAGGCTGTCTGCCCTAATTGAACCAATTGACTTGGATCTTCCCCATTGTGATTGATCACTCGGTAACGGCGAACGACCTCGGGTGTGAGCATTTGTTCAAGCTCTTCCTGAGTGTTGGGTCGATGTGTCCCCAGCTGATTGAGAAGCGTGATTTGGTCAATAGGGTGATCACCTAGGTATTCCAGCAACCAGGGAATAATGCGATCATTTGGAGTGGCACGCGTGATGTCGGTAAAGAGAATGCAAACTTTATCTGTCGGACTGATGGATTCCCGCAAAGGTTTGGTCGCCACAGGATGGTCCAAGGCATGGATGAGGGCTGCCTTTTCATCGTTGAGGCCAGCAGTCGAGCTGGGCTCGATGACGGTTGTTTTCTCTGCCGGCAGATCCACTGACAGTTTTCCTTGACCGTATGCGAGGTCGATCTTCATGCGAAGTGCATCCTAAATGGTTGCTGGCGGCAAAGCGATGCAAGAGTTTGAATCAAGGCAGACGCTTGCGTCCAAGCACTGTCGACTGGAGTGTCCGCAACGATTGCTGCAGTTCACCCAGGCTCTGGCAACAGATAGCGCCGATTTGACCCAGTATTTGGCGATAGGAGCTCAGTGCCTGACCACCGACCAAAATCGGAATTGAATCGGGGAGTGCCTTTCTCAAACTTTCCAGATCGACGATCACCTGCTCATCCCCGTGGGGGTATACCAGACTCAAGGCAAGAGCATGTACCGATTGTTGCATCGCGGCAGAAGCAATTTCTTGGGCTGGAACCGAGGCACCGATATAGACAGGTTTCCAGCCTAAATTGGCAGCCAAGGAAGCCACCATGATGGCTCCTATTTCATGATGTTGATCAGAAGGGGTAGCCACAAGTAGACGGGGTGCAGCCGCCGCGTTGCCAAAGGAGCGAAGTCGAGAAAAAAGAAAACTCTTGATGGTGGCCGAGGCGGCATGCTCTTGGGGGATCGTCAGTCGGCCTGCAGCCCAGGCCTCGCCCATGCGGCGAGTCAGTGGAGCCAGCACCTGACAAAGCATGCCTTGGTGGCCAAACTCAACCATACTTTTTTCCAGGAGTTGCTCTATCCTTTCCTGATCCAAAAGCAAAATGGCTTGGAGTATTTGATCGATTGCCTGATCGGCCGAACTAATCTGGCTTGAGGCCTGCCCTTCCATTGCCTGAGGCTGCGAGCCCTCAGGCGACTGATCTTGGTGAACTCGAGCAATGAGAGAGGCCAATTCAGAAACCTCTAGATGGGCGACGTGAGCAATTCGGCAACCCAAATCGGTGGCCTGCTTTAGCAGGCGCAGTTTTTCGATGTCTGACTCGCTGTAGAGCCTACGGTTGCTGCTTGTTCTGGAAGGCTTGATGCCCGTGTAGCGCTTTTCCCACACTCGAATCACGTGCGCAGACAGACCACTCCGTGTGGCGGCAATATTAATGGTGTGTTTGAGATCTCCCATAGGCTCAGACTTTGGCAAGTTATGACAGGATCTATAAAAAGCAATTATTTGTGATGTTTTGTCTAACTAACGCTCGATGTCTAAGTTTTTTCTAGTTTTTTAATTGACATTATTTAGACAAAACCTAGATTTTACTCAACAGAAAACGAGCCACATGAAAGCTACAACTGAAAATCCCACCAGAAACACCAAGCGAAATGCCAAGTCACCTAGGCGCGGCACGGTGTTGGCCAAAAATACTCGAAACATTGCAC
>JALRAZ010000230.1 GCA_023257935.1 Verrucomicrobiota bacterium | reverse complement strand
AAAATCGATATGGGCCTCGACGTGAGCGAGGACATGCATCATATCCTGACTCAGTGTTTTCATGCGTCTGCCTAGGGTGCCCCTGAGCTGCTCCTGTGCGGCACCGGCAGCACGTTCGGTCCTAGCGTGGATGAGATCAGCGATGGCTTCAGCCTGCGTCAAATCAATGCGTCCATTGAGAAAGGCTCGCATGGAGAACTCCCCAGGTTGTGCCAGCCTGGCTCCCAGGCCAAGTAGGCGCTGGAGCACTTGCCTGACAGGCAAGCTGCCTCCATGGGTTGAGATTTCCACCACCGGTTCTTTGGTGAAAGTACGAGGGGGCTTAAACACACTGACCATGACTTCATCGAGGATTTGCTCGCCCTCTGTGATATGACCATAGTGAATGGTATGAGAGGCTGCCTCAGAAGGTTTTCGAGAGTCGCACCCTTTAGGTGAAAAGCATTGGCCCACCAAGCTGAACGCCTGGTCCCCTGAAACCCTGATGATGGCCAGACCCGATTCTCCAGGAGGGGTGGCAATCGCCACAATGGTATCCTGCTGGCTCTTTAAAAGACGATCCATATCAAGGGTTTAACTTCCCGGCGCGTCTCCCTCAGGCGCGATGACCGTGGCAATTACCTGCCTGGTTTTCGTCGTCCCGACCCATCAGGAAAAGTCGAGCCTTCTCGTAGCTTTTTCGGCTCAAATAATGCAAAAGGGTGGGGCTGGTGTCGCCAGGAAGCTGGCTTGCCTGGCTTTCAATGGATTCAAAAAGCTCCAGTAGGTTGGGGCGCCCCTGTTTGGCTGCCAGCTGCTCCACGGCTGCGTGCAAGGCATTGAGACGTTCCAGAAGCTCTTTTTCCAGCGTATTCATGTGCTTGGTATGTTCTCGTCTTGTGCCCTTGAATTCAAATGATTATTCCAGGTTTTGACCTGAGCGAGTCACCCTCATTGGAAGATAGTCTTGCATCGCCCCATTGAACGGATGACACTTTCACGATGAATCGCGTCGAGCAGCGCTTTGCCCAGCTCAAGGAGCAGGGCAACAAGGGATTAGTGGTATACATTGGTGCAGGTGATCCGGATCTGGAGGCAACACGCTCACTTGCCTTGGAACTGGATAAGGCTGGAGCCGATGTGCTGGAATTGGGTATTCCCTTCAGTGATCCACTAGCCGATGGCCTGGTTAATCAGCTGGCGGCTCAACGCGGCATTGATTCAGGTACCACCCCAGGCAAGGTGCTTGATACGGTTAGGGAAATCAGGAAAGACTCGCAGATTCCCATCGTTTTTTTTGTCTATTACAACCTCCTTCATCGCTACGGGCTGAAGGCGTTCATTCAGGACAGTGCCCAGGCAGGGGTAGACGGAATCCTGATATTGGACCTCCCGCCGGAAGAATCGGGTGACTACAGTCAAACCATGCAGGCCCATGGTCTGTGTCCAATCTTCCTTATTGCTCCAACCACACCATCTGAAAGGATGGCATCGATCCTAAAACATGGACGAGGATTTGTTTACTACGTCTCTCGAGAGGGCGTGACCGGTATGCAGAGCCAGGTCTCCAGCAATTTGGATTCCATGACCCAAATGATCAGGGATCACACCTCGCTGCCGATTGCCATCGGTTTTGGTATCTCAAATCCCGAGCAAGCACGGCAGGTGGCTGAGGCAGGCGATGCAATTGTGGTGGGAAGCGCTGTGGTCAATCAGATCGCCCAGCTTGGAAAGGATCCTAGTATGGTGTCCACAGTGGCATCCTTTGTTCAATCGCTCTCTCAAGCGATCAAACCCACTTCCAGTCAATGAAACAGCCACTCCAAAACCAGTTTGCTATCATCATGGCTGGTGGTCGTGGGGAACGTTTCTGGCCTGTCAGCCGCGAAACGACTCCCAAGCAACTGATCCAACTTTTGGGTGATAGATCCTTGCTCCAGGAAACGGTTCACCGAATCCTGCCCGTCATCCCTACTGACAATATTCTGGTTATCACCAATCAAAGTCAGCTCAGGGAGGTGCGTCGCCAACTGCCCGATCTGCCATCCTCCAACTTGATTGCCGAACCCTGTGGCAGAGATACCTGTGCTGCCATCACATTGGGAGCAGCCTTGGTTGCCAATCGGTGCCCGGAAGGGGTGATGGCTGTGCTACCTGCCGACCATGTGATTTCGCAGCC
>JALRAZ010000129.1 GCA_023257935.1 Verrucomicrobiota bacterium | reverse complement strand
AAAAGAGGCAAAGCGATCATGGTCAGAGCGTCTATTTTCACTGATTCCCACTTGCCGAGACAACGTTAAACTTATCAGCTCGCCTCAACGCCGCATGGACTGAGACCCAGCAAGTGATTGGCTAGCTTATTGGCACTTTCGAACGCACCATTAATGGAAGGATAAGTCAGGTAATCGCCAACCAGCCATGTATGATCTGCATGATGGAGGAACCCTGGCCCCGGCATCGACGGCATGACTGGAAGACCATGAGAAACATGGTAGGAGCGAAGGAAACTCCAATGCTGGGCATCCAGGCGAAAGATTTCGCCTACCTCATTAAGAAGGCAATCCGGATCCAGTTGCGAAGCCTTGCCATCGGCTTGATTCTTGGTGGTCACAGACACCAGGTGGCGACCGACCGGAGCGTAGCTAGGCTGTGCAGAACTCGGAAAACTAATATGACGGATCGTCCCTTTTCCTGTGGCATTGAGACAAAGAGCTGGCCGTGAGAGCGGGCATGCATCGGTTTCATAATAATACACCCTGGTTTCCCGGCTCTTGCTGGGCTCCGTCCAACCAAGCAGTTGAGAGGCCGAAGGCTTGTCCAAAGCAATCACCATTTCCCTCGCATGAAAGCTTGATCCACCGACAACCCTAGCCTCCTGGCCATGAATCGATTCAACCCGTTGAGAGCATAGGATCGATCCAGGGTCGATCTGTTTGGCCAACTGGGCGGGGATAGCACTCATGCCATCACGCGGCAGACCCGCTCGCCCCAAAGCAAAGCGCTTGTAGAGAAAACAAAACAAGCGGGAAGATACCTCCAAGTTATCGTCTAAGAACACACCTCCAAAAAAGGGTTGAAGGAACCGGTCCAGACCTGCCTTATCAAAACCTCGATTATCTAGGTAGGCGCGCGTTGATGATTCAGGATCACCCCAGATGGAGGCATCAGACCGACGCCAAAGAGAAAGGGTAAGCCATAACAACTGCCACATTTCCCTCATTGAAAAAGGATAATGAGCCAGGATATCTGGGATGGAGGCAGGATTTTTCAAGGGATCGCCAACATAGGCTCGCTCTTGAGGACCTTGGAGATAGGCCCCTGAATCAAAATAACCCAGACCGAGTTCGGCTAGAGATAAATAGGGTAATCCTTGGTCATAGCTATCGAGCATGACCTGAAACCCTCGATCAAGGGTATAACCTCTAAATTGCTCCGAGCTCACCCTGCCCCCCGGCATCGAGGCTGATTCAAGCAGCAAGAAAGAACGTCCCCTAGCCTGGAGATGCAAAGCCAGCAGGAGCCCCGAAAGACCCCCTCCCACTATCAGGAATTCAACCTCATTGGATTTCAACACCTTGTCGACAGAATGGAATCATTGGAACGCAGCAAGGAGCCAAGCTCGGATTACTGAACTCCCTGCGATTTCCAGTCGAATATGCACAGCGAGTGAAGCGATCTCAAGATCAATGAGTGACCCGCCACGGCAAGATGGGCCCAGGTTTCTTCCTGGCTTACACGCGTTTCATCCATGATTTGACACTGATCGGGATTGATTTTCAATAATCTCAAATTGCCATCGTGTGAAAGACAGAGCATGCGTTCCCCGTTGGTCACTTGGGAACAATACTTGCCAAAACTCTCACTGGAGGTCCAGAGCACCTGACCTGCTTGCGTATCCAGGCAGACCATCCTGCCAGAGCGACCGTGCAGGTAAGCATGGCTCCCAACAACTAGGGGGGAACTCATATAACCTTGGAAATTCTGTATCCATTTTTGATTCACCTGCCAATTACCATCCTCAGATTGACTAGGCTCAAAAAGATGTGTTTTCCCCCCGTAAGTAGCTGTAAGCAGCCCGCTTCCTACCTGAGTGGGGGTTAAGATATTCATCCCCCGAAAGGCTGGCACCTGCACTGACCAGAGCCTTTGACCATTTTGGGGATTCAATCCACAAAGGCGATTTCGCTCCAGCACAATCAACTGAGGAACTCCGTGCAACTCAAACAACATGGGAGAAGAAAATGGACTTTCGTTATCCTCTCCATCCGATGCCTTGAAGAACCAGTCCAATTCACCGCTGGATGCGCTCAGCTTAACAACCCCTCCACCAGCCTGAAGCACGATGCCGCCATCATGAAAAAGCGGGGATGACACACCACCGAAATCTGATTCCTGAGTTTTCAGCACCTCGGGCAGATGGCGCTGCCAGACCACAGTCCCATCCATGGCACGCAGGCATACAAGGGTTTCTTGCATGCCCAGCACATATAGGTAGCCATCATGCAAGAGAGGCGT
This sequence comes from Verrucomicrobiota bacterium, assembly GCA_023257935.1. GTDB lineage: Bacteria > Verrucomicrobiota > Verrucomicrobiia > Limisphaerales > AAA164-E04 > UBA7971. The sequence continues at coordinate 3,563 of JALRAZ010000129.1, read as the reverse complement.
GGATCGTATCCAGCTACCATTGGCACGGGCATAGAATGGCACTTTCATGCCACCAGCCCAGGAGGATTTCCACCTAACCTCACCAGTCATCAGGTCCAGGGCAAGGGCCTCTTCTGTCTGGTCGTCCAAGCTCTGGGTGGTGTAAACCCGTTGCCCATCCATTACCGGAGAGCTGTAACTGGCTCCGAGCGACTGGGACCAACGCAAGACCAGCGCATCGTCTGAAAGCTTGTCTGGCCAAGGCTCTGAGGCCACTTGGCCCGTTCGCTGCGGTCCCCGCCACTGGTTCCAGTGCATCTCAGAAGCCCGAACTTGGGACGCAATCGGGTTCTGGCCAACCAGCACGACTAAGAAAAAGAAGAGAAACGGAAACATGGGGTAGTCTTCCCCACAATTAGACCGTGTCAATATGTCCCCCATCAAGCCATAGCCTTGATGCCAGCGAGCACGTGCCCTTCATTGAGGTCGATACGCTCAGGCCGGCCCTTGTAAGGATAAATCAGCTTCGTGTGGTCGACACCCAATAAGTGAAGGATTGAAGCATGCAGATCATGGACGTGAGCCACATCTTGGACTGCATGCAAGCCAAGCTCGTCAGTTTGCCCAATCACTGTCCCCCCAGCAACACCGCCCCCAGCCAACCACATGGTGAAGCCTGTGGGATTATGATCCCTTCCATCTCCCTTCTCTGACATGGGGGTTCTACCAAACTCTCCTCCCCATATGACGAGGGTTTCATCGAGCAATCCACGCTGTTTGAGATCTTGAAGGAGCCCAGCCACGGGCAAGTCCATTTGACGACACAATTTGGAGTGATTGGGTTCGATCTTGTCATGACTATCCCACTTGGAGCCGGCACCATGGTAAAGCTGCACGAACCGAACCCCTCGTTCGACCAAACGCCTGGCCAGCAGGCACTTACGACCAAAGGTGGCTGTATCTTGATTGTCTAGGCCATAGAGCTTTTGGGTTAGCTCGGTCTCTTGCGCCAAATCAATTGCTTCAGGTGCCTGAGCCTGCATCCGGTAGGCCAGTTCATAACTCCGAATCCTTGCGTCGAGCTCGGAATTGGATTCTCGCCCCAAAAGGTGAGCTTGGTTGAGCTGATTGAGCAGATCCAGCTTGCTTGCCTGCCTGGTCTCATCAACCCCACCAGGTGGTTGAAGATTCAGGATGGGCTCATCACCGGACTCCAGCAAAGTTCCCTGATAGGATGATGGCATGAATCCAGAACCCCAGCTTCTCACACCGTTAACCACCATGCTGTCACTGTCCTTGATGACCACATAGGAAGGAAGATTCTGATTCGCACTACCCAAACCGTAATGGACCCAGGAACCGAGTGATGGGCGCCCGCCAAAAACAGACCCCGTGTTCATCTGGCAAACACCTCCGGCATGATTGATGCCATCGGAGATGCAGGATCGGATCACGCAAAGTTCATCGGCCATGGTCGCGATGTGAGGCAGCCAGTCCGAAACCCAAAGCCCTGCCTGGCCATGTTGCTGCCATTGTCGCTTGCATGCGAGCAAGGGCGAATGGACTTCCCCCATTGCAGTGATGGGCTTGGGAAAACTATCAGGCAGTTTTTGTCCCGCCAACTGATTGAGTAGAGGCTTAGGATCAAAGAGGTCAATATGACTGGGCCCTCCTTCCATGAAGAGGAAAATCACATTCTTGGCCTTGCCTGGTCGGTGAGGCAGTCCGATGCGCTCGTGCTGACCTAACGCTGCCATGAGAGAGGCATCCTGCTGCCACGCTGCAAACGCCAGGGCTCCAAAACCGGTACCAGCCTTTCGAAGGAATTCACGGCGGGAGTGCATCGATTGGGAAGGGTACGCATTCATGGCTTGTTCGCTAGTGAAGGTAGAGGAATTCATTGGAACTGAGCATCACATGACAAAAGTCCATCAGGGCAGCATCCCTATCATTGTTGGTACGCAGAAATTCCAGTGCGCGCTCACGTTCCTTTTCTCTTGGAATACGTCCATAACAGCGCTTGTAGGCATGTTCGACCCAGGCAACGGGGTCTGAAGGGTGGGCTTCGGCAAGCGCGGAGCTCATGGCACGCGAGCGATCCAATACCCAGGAACCGTTGATCATCAGTAGCGCCTGCGTCGTCGTAGTCGTACTGTCGCGAGTCGGGGTGCTGTGAAAACCAGTGGGGGCATCAAAACCCTTGAGCATTTCATCGGGCGTATTCCTGATCTTGCGCACATAAACACTCCGTCGAGGCTCGCTGCCGAGAACCGATGGTCCGCCCATGGCCAAATTCAATTCCCCACTGGCCATCAGCATGGCATCTCGAATCTGAGCTGCATCCAGACGCTTGGGAGGATACCTCCAAAGCCACCGATTCTGTGGGTCGATGGTTAGAGCATTGCCATCAGGCTCAAGGCGAGCGGTTTGCAGATAGGTTGCCGAGGTCATGATGAGTCGATGGATATGTTTGATGCTCCAACCCGAATCAATGAATTCGCTAGCCAACCAGTTGAGCAAATCTGGATGGCTTGGTCGCTGACCAAGCTGACCAAAATCATTGAGCGAGGCTACCATGCCTTCGGAAAAATGCTTCTGCCAAAGACGATTGACCATCACCCTGGGAGTCAGGGGATGGGATCGATCGGTCAGCCACTGGGCCAGCTTGAGTCGGCGTCCAGTTGTATCGCTCGAGCTAGAGGGTTCATCCTCGACCACGCCAGGCTCGAGAACCGATAGAAAACCTGGAGAAACAGGACTCTTGCCTTCCCGGCCTTTAATCCAAACTGCTGGAGCTTGATTCCCAACATCCGAGGCGATGAAAGCGGGAGTCAACTCTTCTGGCTTCAATTCATCAAAAGCCGCTAACTCCTTCTGCAGTGCCTTGAGTCGCTCCCCTTCTTCACCCTTTATCTCCTTGCCGGCATCAAAACGCTCGCGTTCGTAGCGAATTTGAATCGATGCCAAATCCATCAGTTGAACCTGATAGGGGGTTCTCTGTTCGGCTGGCATCTGGAATATTGCCTGAATGGCATCCGGAAACATGCCAAGTGCATGCTCCTGCTTGGCCTTGATCCTGGGCTCAATGATGGCATCAATCTGCTGCCGGATAGAATGTGTTTGGGCTTGCCACGCCTCTTGCATGAGGCGGTGAGACTCGCGTTGCTCGGATGTCGCTAGGAATCGATCAAACTCCCAACTGACCGGTGCTAGCATGGCCTTGATGCGAAAATAGTCCTCCTGTGGGATAGGATCAAACTTATGATCATGGCACTGAGCACACCCGATGCCCACCCCCATGATAGCCTCACCTGTCAGGGAGGTCAGTTCATCCACAATCAGTTCCCAGTGCATCTCCACATTGCGCTGATTATACTCATAAATGCCATTGCGCAGGTATGCCGTGGCAATGGTGACTTCAGGATTATCTGGTTCGAGTTCATCGCCACCCCCGGCGGCAAAGTCCCTCTGGGTGCTCCGCTTGCCGTGATCCTGGAAGACGGTGAGGCCGCTCCGGCGGATCTGGACGAACTCATTGCCCAAGCAAAGGCCTCTGCGGCCCCTGCCCCAGCGGCTGAGACAAA
>JALRAZ010000042.1 GCA_023257935.1 Verrucomicrobiota bacterium | reverse complement strand
TTTTACGTGCCAAGCGGGATGGCAAGGCCTGGATGGCTGAGTTTCAAGCTAGTGAAATCGAGAAGACAGCCATTCCCTCACTCAAGATTAAATACAATGCTGTCTTTGGTTATTTCATTGAGATCACCAAAACCCATCTTGAAAAGGTGCCTCAGCACTACCATCGCAAGCAGACCATTGCCAATGGTGAACGCTACATCACCGAAGAACTCAAGGCAGTGGAAGCAAAAATGCTCGGGGCTGAGGAACGCTCAATCAAACTCGAATACGAGCTTTTCCAGCGGGTTCGGGAAGCGACCCTGGCCTATCTTCCCGCCATACAGAGTTCTGCCTATGCCTTGGCGGATCTGGATGTGCTCTCCAGCCTGGCTTATCTGGCTGAGCTGCGTGATCACTGCCGTCCCATCATCACTCAGGATGGAGTCTGTCACATAGATCAAGGTAGGCATCCTGTGCTCGACGAGGCTGGCCAGGCGGCTCGCTTTGTTCCCAATGATACCACGCTGGATCTCGAGCAAGAGCAAATAGCGATCATTACCGGGCCCAACATGGCCGGCAAAAGCACCTACATCCGTCAAACAGCCTTGCTGGCCATCCTTGCCCACGTGGGCGCCTGCATCCCAGCACGATCGGCCACCATTGGGGTGATGGATCGAATTTTTACTCGGATTGGAGCCAGTGATGACCTGGCTCGGGGCCAATCCACCTTCATGGTGGAGATGAGTGAAACGGCTAATATCCTCAACCACGCCACCCGTCAGAGCTTGGTCATCCTTGATGAGATTGGGCGAGGTACCAGCACCTTTGATGGTTTGAGTCTGGCCTGGTCCATTGTGGAATACCTTCACCATCATATAGGGGCCAAAACACTCTTTGCCACCCACTATCATGAACTGACTGAACTGGCCGATCGGGCTCAACGCATTCGCAACTACAACGTGGCAGTCAAGGAATGGCAGGACAAAGTCGTGTTCCTCCATCAAATCGTACCCGGAGGCACGGACAAGAGCTATGGGATTCAGGTGGCACGACTGGCAGGGGTGCCTCAGATGGTGATTGATCGGGCCAGGGATATCCTTTCCAACCTTGAGCAGGTTGACTTGACGCCTGAGGGTCAACCCGCGACCCGCAGTCGCCATCGGGCCGAGCGTCAGGCGTTGAAAAAGCTGCTTCCGCCTCCTCAGTTGGATCTCTTCACCGATCTCTCCTAACTATCTGGTTTGCCTGCTGTTTGGCTTACCTGCCAAATTTAGGCTGGAAAAGGTTATGGGGTGCGATCACATTAGGGAGGTGATCCAGATCGAGCGTCAGATCCAAGTGTCGTATCAGCATAGGGTTTTGTTTACCAAGGACGTGTTTGCACCCCACAACCCGGTGCTTCGAGATGTTTTGTCAGACCCAACTCGTCCCCATCCCAGCAAGGTCATGATTGTGCTGGATGATGGCCTCGCCAAAGCCTACCCCGATCTTCGGAAAAAAATTCAGGACTACTTTGATCTTCAGTCAGATCTAAAATTGGTATGTCCTCCTATCGTGGCCGAAGGCGGTGAGCGGGTGAAAAACTCTTATTTTCACGTCTCAGAAATTCAATCGCCTATAGATCGCTACCACATTGACAGGCACTCCTATGTCCTTGCCGTGGGCGGGGGTGCTTTGTTGGATATGGTGGGCCTGGCTGCAGCCACTGCTCACCGCGGCGTGCGCCACGTGCGTATCCCTACCACCACGCTCAGTCAGGCCGACTCTGGGGTGGGAGTCAAAAATGGGATCAATGCCTTCGGGAAAAAGAATTTTGTCGGTACCTTCGCCCCACCCCATGCGGTGATCAACGATGCCCTCTGGCTTGATGGGCTGTCTGATCGCGACAAGCGCGGCGGCTATGCCGAAGCTGTCAAGGTGGCTCTGATTCGTGATGCGGTTTTTTTCGAAACTTTGGAGCATCAGGCAGGCGCCCTAGCTCGGTTTGATCTCTCCGCCATGGAGTCACTGATCCATCGTTGTGCCGCCCTGCATATGGATCATATCGCTCAAGGGGGGGATCCATTCGAGTTTGGCTCGGCCCGTCCTCTGGATTTTGGCCATTGGGCTGCCCACAAGCTAGAACAGCTCTCAGCTTATGCACTGCGCCACGGTGAAGCGGTGGCCATAGGCATCTGCCTTGATGTGATCTACTCAGGCCTCATTGGGCTTATGCCTCAGGATGAAGTCGAGCGGGTCCTCAGCTTAATCGAGTCCCTCGGTTTTGAGATCTATTCCAATGAATTGCATTATACCAGCACCGATGGCAGTTACACGGTACTGAGCGGTTTGGAAGAATTCAGGGAACATCTTGGGGGAGAGCTGACCATCACCCTTTTGGAAGGCATCGGCCAGGGGGTAGAGGTGCATGAGATCAATTTGCCCAAGATGACCCAGGCCATGCATTGCCTGCGTGATCGTTTTCAGGCAAGTAGCTCGAAGATTCTCATGGCTAACTCCTAGGGCTGATGACCCAGCACAGTAGGAAGCGACTGGCAGTGATCAATGTGGTCGGTCTTACCGCCGACCTGCTTGGACGGGGTTTGCCTAGGCTCAATGCCCTGAGCCAGCGTGGTTGCCTTCGAACCATTCAGCCAGCCCTTCCTGCAGTCACCTGCACCGCCCAATCTGACTACCTGACCGGGCTTAGGCCTTCCCAGCATGGGATTGTGGCCAATGGCTGGTACCACCGTGAGTTGGCGGAATCTCATTTCTGGAAACAGCCCAATCAAACGGTCAGGGCTCCCAAGGTCTGGGAACGCCTGCGCCCAGCGATCAAGGGGTTTACCTGTGCCAAGTTGTTCTGGTGGTATAACATGTATGCTTCGGTGGATTACAGTATCACCCCGCGACCCATGTATCCAGCAGACGGGCGCAAGGTGTTTGACATCTACACCGCCCCACGTGATATCGGCCCTGCCATCCAGGCTGATCTGGGTGTGTTTCCCTTCCCGACCTTCTGGGGACCGGCAGCGGGGGTCGCCTCGCCTCAGGGTCCACCCGAAGCGGTTTCTGACTGGATTGCCCGAGCGGCACGTTGGGTAGAGGCGCGTCATCACCCCGACCTGCATTTAATTTACCTGCCTCATCTGGACTACAACCTGCAGCGCCTCGGGCCTCGGGCTCCGGCCATTGATCAGGACCTTGCCCGAGTGGATCAAATCGTTGGTGACCTGGTAGCTGATCTGAGCCACTCAGGAGTGGAGTCACTCATCCTTTCGGAATACGGCATCACCGAGGTCAGCAAAGCCTTGCACCTCAACCGAGCTTTGAGGGAAAAGGGTTGGCTGAGCATCAAGGAGGAACTGGGCAAGGAGCTGATCGATTTCGGTGCCTCTAGGGCTTTTGCCATCTGCGACCACCAGGTCGCTCATGTGTATGTCAATGACCCTACCATCCTGAATCAGGTTCGAGCGCTAATCGAATCCATCGATGGAGTCCGCATGATCTGGGGCGACGAAGAAAAAAGGCAGCATGGTCTTGACCACGAACGATCCGGTGAACTGGTGGTCTTCTCCCATGACTGGGCCTGGTTTACTTATTACTATTGGCTGGAGGATGCACGAGCTCCGGATTTTGCTCGTTGTGTCGATATCCATCGCAAGCCAGGCTATGATCCGGTGGAACTTTTCATGGATCCCCAACTGCGCTTCCCGCGCCTCAAGGTTGCTTGGAGGTTGCTCCAGAAAAAAATAGGCCTGCGCATGCTGATGGATGTGATCCCGCTGGATGCATCCCTGGTCAGAGGGTCCCATGGTACGTTGCCAGATGATCCAGCTCACTACCCGATCCTGCTCTCTTCTGACCCGGTTTTTGATGGCGCCCAGGACCAGATTGCTTCGACCGACATTGCCTCGCTCATTGAAGGATTCTTCTTATCATGAGCCCTTTCCGTTGGCATTCTATCCAGGCAGGACGCCTGTGTCCTGCCATCTCAACCTGTTGATAACCGATGGAACCTTCGCCTTCTCTGGAGCGCTATCGTGAGCTGGTCAAGCTCATACGCGAGTTGGACTACGCCTACTACACGCTGGCCCAACCCACGATCTCTGACCACGCATACGATCGACTTTATCGAGAGCTGCTGGAATTGGAGCAAGCGATGCCGGAGCAGAGGGATCCGGACTCTCCCACCCAGCGCGTAGGGGGCAAGCCTCTAGAAGGGTTTGACTCTGTGGCTCATGCCATGCCGATGATGAGCCTGGATAACACTTATTCCCGCGATGAACTCCAGGCCTTTTTGCAACGAGTCGCCAAGTGGCTTCCCGATCAGTCTCTGGAGTGGACGGTTGAACCCAAGATCGATGGAGTTGCCATCAGCCTGCGCTATGAAGGAGGCGTGTTCGTGCAGGGCCTGACTCGTGGCGATGGCACCCATGGGGATGATATCACTCAAAACCTCCGCACCTTGCGGCGTATTCCCAGCAAGCTGAAGGTAGAGACAGGTACAGCGCCTCAGGTGCTTGAAGTCCGGGGTGAGGTCTACATGAGTCGAGCCGGATTCCTGCGACTGAACGCGCAGCGTATCGCGCGAGGGGAAGAGCCCTTTGCCAACCCCAGAAACGCCACGGCAGGATCCCTGAAAATGCTCGACCCGCATGAGGTGGCTCAGCGTCCTTTGGACATCATGCTCTACGGGCTGGGCCAATGTCAGGCGTTGGGTCAGGCCGAGCCCAGCTCGCAGGTATCCTTGCTCCAAAGCCTGCAGACCTTGGGCCTGCCCGTCTCGCCTCATCACTGGTTGTGCCAAGATAGCTCCGCCATCTTCGATGCCCTCCAGGCACTGGAGTTATTGCGGCCCGAGCTGGATTATGAAACCGATGGGGCGGTGATCAAACTCAACGCCCTCTCCCTGCGTGAGCGAGTGGGTCATACAGCCAAGGCTCCCCGCTGGGCCATTGCCTATAAATTTGCCGCCGAGCAGGCCCGAACCCGGCTTAGGGCCATTGCCGTCCAGGTGGGGCGAACAGGTGCGCTGACCCCGGTAGCTGAGCTGGATCCAGTCCATGTCAGTGGCTCGACCGTCAGCCGAGCCACCTTGCACAACGCTGAGGAAATCCGGCGCAAGGATATCCGCCAGGGCGATACCGTCATCATTGAGAAAGCAGGTGAGATCATCCCTGCCGTGGTGGGGGTGGTGCTGGAGGATCGTCCCGCCGATGCCCAGCCTTATGTCTTCCCGACCCACTGCCCTGAATGCCAGAGCATGGCACAGCAAGTCATGGCCGCCAGTGCCCTGGGTGTCGGGTGGCGCTGCCCCAACCCAGACTGCCCGGCTCAGGTACGGGCGCGCCTTGAGCACTGGTGCAGTCGAGGCGCCATGGACATTGAAGGAGGTGGTGCGGCCCTCATCGAGCAGTTGGTGGCCCGCGGCCTCGCTCTGGATGTGGCCGATCTGTATCGCCTGACTCAAGCTGAATTGGAGTCGCTCGACCGCATGGGTGAAAAATCCGCACGCAATTTTCTTGAAGGCCTCAAGGCTTCCAAATCCCGTGACTTCTGGCGCGTTCTCTTTGGTCTGGGCATCCTGCACGTGGGAGCTGGGGTTGCCAAAACCCTTGCGCGCCATGCTGGTGACATGAAAGAACTGATGCTTCAGAGCGTCGAGAGTCTCATGGCCCTGGACGAAGTTGGCGAAGTGATCGCTCAAAGTGTGGTCAGTTGGTTTGAGGACCCTCAGCATCGCCGGCTGATCGCAAGACTCGAGGCCCACGGGGTCGCCATGCTTGCCTCCAGTGGGCAAGCTGGCACCGATGCCTCAGCCACCGGCCTCCTGTCTGGGACCAGTTGGGTGTTGACAGGCACCCTGCCCAGCCTCACCCGACAGCAGGCCGCCGAGCGCATTGAACAGGCAGGAGGTAAGGTTGTGGGGAGTGTGAGCCGCAAGACCGACTACCTTCTGGCTGGTGAGGCGGCCGGTTCCAAGCTGACCAAGGCCCAATCTCTCGGGGTGAAGATCGTCGATCAGGATGCCTTCTTGCAGATGCTGGAATCTTCTGCTGAGGCTTGATCTTGAGGCAGGTGCTTGTCGAAGGTGGGATGCAGTCGACAGGTCGAGCCCTTGCTGGTAAGTTTAACAACCATGGGCAGGCATGATTTGATGACGCAGTCGACACGGTTTGAATCCATGCATTCAGGTGATCGCCGAAGCTTTCTCTCGAGGCTAGGCATGGCCCTTGGAGCGCCGGTGATCTTTGCTGATGTCCTATCCCGCTCTGGCATTTTCCCTGAGGCCCTGGCTCAGAGCGTGCTGGAGAAGGGCTGGCCAGGTAAGGAGGAACTGCGAATGCTCAGTGATCGCCCCCTCAATGCTGAGGCCTCGGCGACCCTGCTGGATGATCCCATCACACCCAACCACCGTCATTTTGTCCGGAACAATGGCTTGATCCCCGATCGGGCCGTTAAGGCAGACCTGACCGGGTGGTCCCTCACCGTGGATGGGGAGGTGGGCCAGGCCCTCACCCTGGACATGCCCAGCCTTAAGCGCCGTTTTCCAAACGTCTCGGCTGCCCTGGTCATCGAGTGCGGTGGCAATGGTCGAGCCGGCTTCTACCCGCGGGTAGGTGGTAACCCCTGGACTCTGGGGGCGGTGGGTTGCGCCCGTTACACGGGGGTTCGCCTCAGGGATGTCCTGCAGGAGGCTGGGGTGCGTGATTCGGCCGTTTACCTTGCCTACCATGCCGAGGATCCGACCCTGAATCGTGAGCCTGGCAAGGCGCCTATTTCCAGAGGGGTTCCCATCGAAAAGGCTCTGGACCCACATACCTTGTTAGCTTGGGAAATGAATGGTGTGCCGCTGCCTGCCGAGCATGGCTTTCCCCTTCGCCTGATCTGCCCGGGCTGGCCTGGGTCCACCAGTGGCAAATGGCTGAAGCGCCTGCAGGTGCGTGATCAGGTGCATGATGGTCCCAAAATGACTGGAACTTCCTATCGCATACCACGCCACCCTGTGGCCCCTGGAGAGAAGGCCCCAGAAGAGGATTTTGAAATCATTGGCGCCATGCCTGTCAAATCCCTGATAACCCGACCCGCACACCAGTTTCAGACCCCACTTAATCAGCCGCTGGAGGTAGGCGGGCATGCCTGGTGTGGTGAGGGGGAGGTCAAGCAAGTTGACCTGACCACCGACTACGGCGTGAGCTGGCAACCCGCCCGACTGCAGTCCCCAGCCAACCCCTTCGCCTGGCAATCTTGGCAATGCCAGCTGCGTTTTCCCGAGTCAGGGTTTTATGAAATCTGGGCGCGGGCTACCGATCAGGATGGCCGCCATCAACCCATGGTCGTTCCAGGATGGAATCCCAAAGGCTACCTCAACAATGCCATGCACCGGATCGCCGTGCGCGTGGTGTGAAGCCATGGCCATGCCTCCCTATCCAATCATGAAAGCCTGCTTCAAACCACTTGGGTCTTCTTTTTGCCTGCTTGTGATGGCTGCAGCCTGGATGTGGGCTGAGGAGCCCCCCCGTGCCGTGACCCCTTGGGGACTGCCAGCGGATCCGGCAGCCTCCCTGGTTGCCACGACCTGTGGGAGCTGTCACTCGCCTTATCTGATCACCCACCATCATCGGGATCGCTCAGGCTGGGAAAAAACCTTGGTGAAGATGCAGGCAAACGGCATGACACCCCTGCCAGAATCCTTTCAGGAGCAAGTGCTGGATTACCTGGTGCGCCATCAAGGCCCCTTGGAACGCCAACACCCGGTTGATTCGCCTTGGGCGCAGCCTGCCTTCCACGCCAACCCCTTATGGCCGTGACCCTGGCTCTGGGTCCATGCTTTGTTCGAGGGTAGCTGGATTGGGGTATTCGGGGATGACGCCACCGATTTTCCAACTCTCCTCTTCCAGCATCATGATGTAGGTATAGACCCCGACGACCCTGCGCTGGCGGCTGAGCCGAACCCGCAGGATGCCTTGAGTGCCATCATCCAGCCCATCACTCATCTCGATGGTGTCGTGGGCCTGCATGGCTGAGAAGCGATTGGAGATCATGTCGATGAAAGCCTCCTCCGAGAGCACCTCTTGGATACCTTCCGAAGCGTATGAGTAGGCCTCACTCAAGCGTCCCTCGCGAATCATTTGAAGCTGGGAACCGACGCAGGCTCGCATCGCGCGGTTGGTTTCGGGTTGGCTTTGAGAAATATTCATGCCACCACGTGGAGGTCGTGGCTGAAAAGGCATGGATTGGGGTGCATACCAGTCTGATACGGTAACGGGTAGCCAGACGATGGCCGCCAGCAGCCACAGCGCCCCAAGGGTATCCCAGATGATCCAGGCAGCTCTCATGGCAGAACCTGGGCCGGCAAGCCCTCCCTGGAGGGTGCTTGCCACGGCACCCTGCCGGCACGCTGCAGGTGACGCTGGAGGGATTGCACGAGGCTTTTGAATGGGTTCGGTTGGCTGGAGGCAAGGTTGTGGGCTTCAAGAGGGTCAGCCTCCAGATCATACAGCTCGTAGGGAGCAAAGGGTGATGGCTGCAGCAGCTTCCAGTTGCCTCGGCGCAGGGCATAGTAGGCGCGGCCCTGATAGCGCATGTTACCCTCACGGCGCACCCACACCATGTCCCGCTCAGGGAAGCTTCCCGCTTGCCCCAACAGGGCAGGCAGGAAAGACACCCCATCCACGGAGTGTGGGAGGGTGATCCCAGCTGCCGCGGCCAGGGTAGGGTAAAGGTCCATGGTCATGAGCAGGTCCTCATTGCGATGCCCGGCCTGGATGTGCCCGGGCCACACCACGCAGGCAGGGACTTTGATCCCACCTTCATACATGTCCTGCTTGCCTCCCCGCAGTGGCCCACAATGGGCTCCGACGTTGAGTTGCCCTCCGTTGTCACTGGTAAAAACGATGACCGTCCTCTCCGCCTGGCCGCTGCGCTCCAGAGTGGCAACGACCTCACCAATGGCGGCGTCCAGGTGTTCGATCAGTGCCACCAGAGCGGCTCGCTTGGGAGCAAGCTGAGGTTCCCGCGTGGTCACCTTGGTCAACCAGGCATCAGGGGGCTGGATCGGTGTGTGGGGCGCATTGAAAGCAAGGTAAAGGAAAAAGGGCTGATCAGAACCTGCCCGCTCCACTAAATAGTCCGAAGCCCACCGGGCAAACAGGTCGGTAGCATGGCCCTTTGGCTCAATGGGTTGCTGATTCAACCGCATGTAGTTTCTGCCATGGCGTTGGTGGTTGTAGTAATCATCCATCATGTCGCCCAGAAAACCATGGAAGGTATCAAACCCACGCTCGTTGGGTGTGTTGGGTGATTCCAGACCCAGGTGCCATTTGCCAACCAGGGCCGTGTGATAGCCAGCCTCATGCAACAGCTCGGGAAGCAGGTGGGCGGTAGGATCCAGGTAGCCCCAGCTGTCCTGCGCATGCGTGCGGATGACACCCGGCACACCGACCCGGTCTGGGTAGCATCCGCTCAGCAGGGAGGCTCTGGTGGGCGAACAGACCGGGCAGTTGGCATAGAACTGGTCCAAGCGCATTCCATGGGCCATCAAACGATCGATGTGAGGGGTTCTCAAGTCGCTCGCTCCCTGGCTGGAAAGATCGCCAAAACCCAGATCATCGACCAGGATCACGATCATGTTGGGACGGTCTCCTGCCACCTCCGCCCCAAGGCTCTGGCAAGCCATCAGCCACATGGCCCCCAACAGGCTGGCAACGTGCATGCGAATGCTCATGGCTTTGTTTGTAACGGTTTTGAGAGACTCGAATCGATCCTTATTTCCGCTGGTTCATTCTCACGATGACTCCCTTCCAAGCAAAAGCCCCAAGCAAAAGCCCCGAGCGCAAGTTCGAGTAAAAGTTCGAGTAGACCTCGGAGCTTTATCGCGAGGCTTGTCTGCCTGGTGAGCACCCGACATAGTGATCCCATGGCAGTCCACTGGCGACATCAGCGTCGGGTTGAGTTTTCTGAAACCGACATGGCAGGCATTGTTCACTTCTCCAACTTTTTCCGATACATGGAATCGGCCGAACACGCCTTTTTTCGTTCCCTGGGTCATTCAGTGACCTTGAAGGACATGGACGAAGTCATGGGCCTGCCCAGGGTTCAGGCTCAATGTGAATACCGCCGGCCATTACGTTTTGAGGATCAGTTCGAAATCCAGCTCACCATCCAAGAGCTCAGGCCTCGATCCATTCGCTATGGTTTTCGTTTTCTGCAGATCAACCAGCCCGAATCGCCCGAGGAAGTGGCCACCGGTAGCATGACGGTGGTGTGTGTTCAAAAGAATGAGCAAGGAGCCATGCAGGCGGTCGTCCTACCCGCAGTCATCCGCCAACGCTTGGAGCAGGCTCTGGGGTGAGCCCTGGTCATTTACCTCGGGAGGACCGTATCGCAGTTTTTTTTAATCTGGATGCCTGGCCTAGAAATCAGAGCATTTGCTAAAAAATATGCCCGGGTCTGCTCTACGGCAAAGGCCATCCTCACCAACGCCCACTGGCCCGATGCAATCGGACTGAGTGAGCCGCGCAAGCCCCTTGCCCATGGGCTGATTAGATCCGGCTTTGTTTGCCATTGTTTTGGCGTTTTTCCACTCATTCCTGTTTATTGGTGCAATTAAAAAATGACATTTTTGTTCAAAAACCGACAAGCTAAGTCATGACATGTTTTTCGAGGGATGATTTTAAGCCTTAACTGATGGGCGCTAATTTTTGGGAAAGTGGTTCAATAGGGTCAATATAGGGCTTTAAACTCTGCTGCGGGCATGGTTTAGGGAATCCTTCATCCAGGTTGAGGGCTGAGGAAGCGTTGCCTTCGATAGGCGGCATCGGCAGCATGGCATGCCAGCTGCTTTAGAGGGCGTCTCGTATGAAAGTAAAATACAACTTTTCAAAAGACGCCACAGTCTTGCTGCTGGGCTGCCTGTATCTGCTGGGCACAAGTCTCCAGGCGCAGTTCGGGGGAGATGGGCTTGAGCAAGCTAAGCCGCCTCATAGCTTACATCCCTTTGGTAAATTGGAAACTAGATCCGTATCAGTAACCGATACTCCTGGCGATGAAACCAAAATGATTATTTTGACTAATCGGACTACACAAGAATGGTTTTCACCGACTTCTTCTAGAAGAAATTTTATTGTTTATAGAAAAACACAAACGCTAACCAGCGGCACTATGGCTACCAAAAATGGAAAACCTGTGGAAACCAGTTTGAAAGTAAACAAACAATCGATAACTCAAGAAACATGCTATCGGCGCGCTGATGGCAGATATTTTTGGATAGAGCAGTCGTCTGGACCGGCGCGCCAGGGCAACAACAGGTCGGACGCACCTCCAGAGATGCCTGACTATGTCGGTAGAACTTCAGAAAAAAGAGAAGCACAAATCACCATCCCAACCCCGGACGGTCCGATTGAGCGACAGGGTTTAGTGCAGGTTACTAGCACTTCAACCCGATCAGTCGAAGTTCGCAATGATAGCAAGCAACCCATTCGCTTAGCGCTTACTCTTCCTTATACAGATCGCCATGTCCCTAGCCCTCCGGGCCTAGTTGGACCTGCTCTATGGTTGCCTGAGCAAGGTGTGTGGTCATCACAG
This sequence comes from Verrucomicrobiota bacterium, assembly GCA_023257935.1. Classification (GTDB taxonomy): domain Bacteria; phylum Verrucomicrobiota; class Verrucomicrobiia; order Limisphaerales; family AAA164-E04; genus UBA7971. Next base: position 4,442 of record JALRAZ010000042.1, on the reverse strand, counting down.
CCTTTGACGATTCCAGTTGGAGCTTCTACTCCTTTGGACATGGCCCTGCCCCAGGGCTGGCTTGCGGGAAAATTCCTTCCTGAATCAATTACAATCCTTTCTGGCGGTGGCGCTGGTGGTGGGCCGGGCCAGCCTGGGATGTGATGGTTCACTGCCCAAAAAGCATCTTGAACGCAGGGTTTTGCTTTGAATATCTCCAAGCGCCTGACTGCAACCCATCAGGTATGCTCACTTGAAAATTCAACGGGGTGACCTCCTGAATCGGAGGCCACCCCGTTTGTGTGCTTGCTTGGTGACCTGGGCCTAAGCCTGGCCACCGAACTGTGAGACTGCCGGGCTCAGGGTTGAGCAGTGAGCCGCAGACGGTAGAAGCACTGGGTTGAGTTCCCGTGCGGACCCTGCCAGGTTGTTTGGCTGGCTTGGTCTGTGGCTGGGAAGGTGGTCACCCGTTCCCAATGGCCCTCGCTAAGATCGGAGGTGCTTTCCAGCGCTATGCTGATGCCGGCAGGTTGCTGGAAGATCAGGGTGACTTGGTCCTCTTCAAGTTGCAGGGCATCGATGTTCCATCCTGAAGCAGCCAGATCTGCCGCCCCAGGGGAGCCTTCGAGCTGGAAGCTGGGCCGCCAGGCTTCGGCGCCGGTATGGGCTGTAACCAGGCTTGCCTCATCCTTGAGCACAAGCGAATACCCTTGCCCGTCAGTGCTGTTGTGCCAGGCATCGTCATAAGTCACTTCCAGTAACAGGTCTCCGGCTTGATTGATCAACCGCAGGGTTTCGCCGCCATTGGATAGATTACCCTGATAGGGCCCATGTAGCCTCTGGGGAAGCACAGGGTGGCGCAGGCCCAGCCGTAGCGGCTGCCTGGCTACTGTTGCGTAGGCACCCGGCTCAAGGACGACTGATTGCTCGGGTGAAAAGCCAAACTGGATGGCACCCTCGATGGCAACCCCCGCCAGTTCCAGTGCATGATCGGCAATGTTGCGGATCTCCAGGAACTCGAAATCACCCTCGCTCAAGGCAGCTTGAGCCAGCAGTTCTTCCGATGTCAGAGCAGAGGGATGATAGTGGATTTCGGTGATCAGCAAATCACCTGGCTGCGGTTCTCTGGCAGGGCTCAGCAGGGTTTGAACGGGTCCAGACCAGAGGCTGGTAAGGGGCGGGTTGTTGGCTCCGGTTCGGCTTCGATGGTTGGTGTCCAATGCTCTGGCAACCAGGGTGAGAGCCTGATCAGGGGGTAGCAAGAAAGGCCCAGTGTAGAGCTTGGCCTGGTCAGAAGGGTTGCCCCCTGGGTTGCGCGGATCGCTGCCATCCAGGGTGTAATAGATGCTGACGCCCTGAGGATGAGACATGGAAAGTTTGTCTGCGGCAGGGTTTGCACCGGCGGGCATGCTGATGCTGGGTCGTGCGACAAACTGACTGTCCATGAAATCCAGTCGATCCGAGAGCCACTCCTTCATGTGGTTGATTTCTCCCTGATAGGTGCCCCCATAGGTGCCGCGTGGTCGCTGGTTCCATCTTTCCAAATTGCGCACCTGGGCTTCGGCAAGCTCCGCAGCCATGGAGTCAATGATTGCATGGATATGGGTATCTCGGAAAAAGGTTGATCGCAGGCTCTGATACCGATCGATGTAGCGCTGCCAAAAATCCAAATCCCTGAACAGATTGCTCCACCAGGGATAGTTGAAGAAATCGGTTCCACGGTCTCCGGAGGCACTGCGCCAGACGCGAGGGTTGTTATCGCGTCCATCGGTCGATCCCAAGGCGCGATCAAAGTCCCAGATGGGGCCGAAAGTCAGCTTGCCTCCTCTGGGTTTATGGAAATAGCCGCTGAGTCGGAGGGCATCGACATTGAAGGCAAGGACATTGAGCAGGTGGTGATCAATGGCTGCTTCGATATCGAGCAATCCAGCGTAGCCTGATTCGCCATCAGCCAGGGTGGTACGACTCAGGGCGCGACTGAAATCTGAAAAGAATCCGAGCACATACTGTTGTTGTGGATCCCGCTCGGGTCGTTCGATTTCGACTTCCTTGGGGTAGACATAGCGAATGGATTGCCCGGCTCCGTTGAACCCGGAATCGCCCGGGTCAGCCCGATCAATCTTGAAGAGATACCCACCGCTGAGCTCAGGTTCTTGGTTGTGTTCAGGAAAGAGCCGGGCCACGGCCACGCGGTCCTCATCACGACTGATTTTTTCGGTGAGGGCATACACACCGTAGTAGTCGTTGTCCGAGATGGAACCTCCGTTGAGATTGAGGAACACCTCTACAAAGCGGGTCCGGGTGGCATAGCGGCCGATTTGGTTACTCAGCTCATAAATGAAGGGGTTGTGCATCAGGGTCAGATCGAAGTTGTAGGGGCCCCACAGGACCCAGTCCGATTCACCCGGCAGATCCAGCGGGGCGATGTTGATGTCCTGATCGGCCTCATTCCAGGCCTCCAGGCTCAGCGAGGGCTTGGGGCGACCCGCTGTGCTGGAACCACGCACCTTGATACCGCTTCGCACAGCCAGGCTGGGGGACTGGCTGAGGGTGGTTCGATCCTCTTGGGGTTCGAACAAGAGCATGGAGGCAGGTTGACGGCTGTTCTGCGGGGGCATGCCCGAGGCAAAGTTCTCAAGGATGATCACAGGCAGGTTGGACGTGAAATCCCGAGTCTGACTGCTCAGGGCCACGTAGGTGTGGGAGCGGACCGGGCTGAGTCCACCGTTCTCATCAGCCGAACGTGCTCGAAGCAAGGTTGTCTGGGAGAAGGTCAGCGGCCCTTCGTAGCGTGGCGACTGACCGGTCGGCAGCGAACCATCGGTGGTGTAGTGGATGAAGGGTGCGCTGGCCGGGTCGGCATCACTGCTTAGGCTCACGGTGAGGGTGCCAGCAAAAGTACGGCTCGATTCTGAAAAGAGGACCTCCGGGGTCAGATGAGCGATTGAGGCCAGGTTGGGTTCGCCGGGGGTCGGGGTGAGCAAATAGCCTTGTTCCAATGTGCCGGCCGGCCTGATCTGCCCGATCAGCTCGGGTGCGATGAGGAGGTCCGAGCTGGTGAGGCCCTGGTTGAGACCCTGGATCGCCAGCACATTGCGCCCCTTGATCAGCAGGTCTCTGGCTGAGGAAATGTCCACATCGATGGGGGAAATGGCCTCATTATCGGGGCGGTTCTGTGTGGCCTGGGCATCCCAGCTCAGGGGTGTGGGGTCGTTGTCTGCAGCTACCTCCACGCCATTGAGGAAAGCGACGTAACCGTCCTCGTAGCGTATCCTCAGTAGCAGGCGATCGAGGGTTGGGACGCTGCTCAGCTCAAAGGCAAAGCGTGTGTAGACACTTGGGTTGGAACCGCGCATGGCCGCGACGTCCAGGGCGATCAGGCCTGGGTAGTCATACCCGACTCCGGATTGTCCCTTGAGCCACGAACGATCATCGAATTGGGGTGCTGTCCAAGTGGTTCCAAGCTGGCCATCTTGGGGGATGAGGGCGCTGGCCGGGGCCCTGTCTGCCAGGAGCACAATCTCATCGGCCTGGGCGACACCGACACCAAAAGATACGTCCTCGCTCTGTGGTGGATAGGTGGGCTCAAAGGCGCTGACCACGGCACCATCGGGTGTCAGCAGGGCAAGGTAGTCACCCTCTTGGTCTAGTTTGAAATCAGTATGAAGTGGGCCATGCAGGCCGGTTCGGTCTTTACCTGAGGCGAATACGGTCAGGTAGCCACTGGGGAAAAGGGTGATGGATGGGAAAGTCCAGGCATCCTGATGGGTGGGGTCATCGGTGAGCCTCCAGCCTTCCAGGTTCACCTCGCTCAGGCCCCCGTGGTAGATTTCAATCCAGTCTGAGCGGTCATCGTCCTCATCCACCAGCGTCGACCTGTTGCTGGCCATGAATTCGGAAATGATCGTCTGGGCTGTTGCGCGGTCAGCGAGTTGGATGAGCCCGCTTAGGATTGCCATCAACAGGAAACCTGACTTGGGGCTGGGTTCGAGATTTTTTTTCATGAGCATGTTTTGGGTCAGATCTTTGTGAAACCTCAGCCCTTTGGCAGAGGTTTTTCATCACCCTGGATTCAGGCGAGGCTTGGTCAAGGATCTCGCATGAACCCTGTAGGGTTTAGCAAGAATCAGGCCCAGAAGTAGGTTTTCTCATCCTAGCATGGGTTGAATCTTGCCATGAGGTTCCTTGTCGGCATCGGAGGCTGGTTTTGAGAATCGGTCAAGGATGAACTCATACCAATCGGCCTTTTCTGCTGGATGGAGTTCTTGGCGAGGCTTAGATTCTGGAGGCATGAGAGTCCCCTTCATTGCTAGCCCGTTGAGCTGGCTCAACGCCTTGTCGTGGCTCAGCCTGGGCTTATGCTTGATAGGGCTCTTCGACGCAACCGGGGTGATGGCCGATGAGGAGGAGGTATCCGCCCAAGGCAAACTGCATCACGGCCTATGGAGGGGTGAAGCCTACCC
>JALRAZ010000516.1 GCA_023257935.1 Verrucomicrobiota bacterium | reverse complement strand
CCGACAGGGAAGTCCCATCTGCGAGTTCGAGATGGACCGACTCATGACCCTGGGCAATTGCTTTGTTGGGCGTGAGGATGGATTCCAAGATGTCCGTTCGATCCAGGGGCGTCTCACGGTCGATCAGCGATGGACCGATTTGGCTTTGTGAGGCATCGATTCCGTGACAGCGCATGCAGCCCAAATCTTGGCGTTCCATGTAGAGACGGCGGCCTCGTTGAGCACTGCCCCCGTAAAGCACCTCCTGATGATCTGTCTCCCCCTGGGCTGGCCTGTGCTGCTGCATCCAGGCTTGATACGCTCGACTGACGTTAGGCCGGGAGCTTGACTTCGCCAATTCAAGGCATTCCAGAAGCAGCTCCGATGGCAAGGTGTCATTTTCCAGCGAGGCAAAGAGATCTTCTAGCTGGGTCCATGCCTCCTCGGTGTTGAGCGCAGCCAACCCAGCCATGGCAGCTTGCTTGGCGGGTATCGAGCCGTGCTTCAGGTCGACCGCAAAGAGGCCTATAGCCTCTTCAGGGCTGAGTTTTGCCTGGAGTGGAGCCACCTGATTGAGGACATCACCAGACGCTTTCTCCCTAGCCCAGAGAAGTGCCTGGGGCAGTAGTTTGCTTTCCCACTCAGCCAGGGTTTGGATGATGCTGATTTGAAGGGCCTCCCCCAATGGGCGTTGGGTCAACCATTGCAGGAGCATGGCATCCTCCTCACTCAGATCGAGCGCTGTCATGGAATCCAGGCATGCGGCCAGTACCGCCTCAGGTGCTTGACGGGAAAGGTTTCCCAGGGCCAACCTCAGCGGAACCGCTGCCGAGCGCGCATCACGTTGGCCTAGGGTCCTTGTCAATCCAGTAATGGCATCCCTGGCTGGAGGATTGGGCCATTTTGCAAGGGTCCTCAGAGCGACCGCACGCATGCTTTCAGGAGCTCGTTCATCCTGAGCCAGCGAAATCAGGTAGGCAGCGTTTTCAGTCTGTCCCTGACGGTATTGCGCGTTGACAGCTCTGAGCATCGCTGCCTCGGGCAGATCAGGTCGTTCAACCAGTTGAGCCAGTGAGCTCTGAGCCGCATCAATGGGCCGGTCATGTATGGCCCTGGCAGCCTCGGTCACCACCGCAGGATCGGAGTCCTCCAAAAAGGCTGCGACTTCGGGTCGCGCTAAGGCCCTCAGCGCAAGAATCGCCCCTATCCTGACCCGCCGATTGGGATGCTTGGCTGCTTCAGCAAGGGCCTTGAAGTCCGCGATGGCGATGAGGGCTCTGACCGCTGCATGCCGTATGTAGGGATCTTCCGGTTCATTACGCCGCAGGCAATCCAATGCAAGTGTGCTTTGCCCCAGGGGGACCAGGCTTTGGGTGGAGGCACTGTGCTGTACTTCGTTGAATCCTTTATCGAGAGTCTTCCAGAGCCATTTAAGTGCGAAAAAACGCGTTCGCTCGTTGGGTGACTGGATCAGCAATTGATAGTCAGTGTAGTAGCCCACCAGCTGTCTGTCGGCCAAGACTCGTAGCGCCTGCTGAACGACTTGCTGGTCTGGATCCTTGAGCAGGCCGGTTAGGGTTTTGGCGATTTCCGATTCTCGCGTAGCCAGCTGGCCGAGTCCCCAGATGGCATGGGTTCGAGCCTTCAGGGATTCCCCTTCTGTGGCAATCCTCGAAAGCTCGTCCAGGGCACTCAGCTGGAAGGCTCCGGTGATGACCTGAGCCACTGAATTCGCCTTGGGCTGGTAGCGACGCACGAGTTCAAATTGGGCCTCCTGACGGATCCGTTGATCCCTATGCCCGAGCAACCTACCGAGTTCCTTGATGGTTTGGCCCTCCAGCCCCCCTTGCAGCAATTGGTTGACGGCTTGCAGTGAGGCCTCATCCGCTCCCTTGGCTGCGATACGAAAAATCCTTCCTTTGCCCGTCTTTTCCCATCCTTGAATCCAATCTGCCACATAAACCCCAGGTCGCGGACCAAAGGTCAAGTCAACGGGGGAGAGCCCCCAGAGCAGTTTGCCCTCCATGAAATCGCCTCGATTACTTTCCAGGTATTGCTGTGAATGGCGCACCTCGAACCCGGCTCCCTTGGGATGCACCTTGAAATGACGCACTCCCCCCGGAAAGTCACACAGGAAAAAATGATTTTCAAAGCCCTCAGGTAACCCGGTTCCAGGGTAAAAGGCCAAGCCTGCGGGACCATGGCCAACATGGGCAATGGGAGGGATGAGGTGCTGACCGGTATTGGTTTCAGCCGTTTCCCACAGCCTTTCCGAATTCCAGCTGCCCATGTTGGGGAGCCATTGCCACCCCATGGTCCAGCCGGAATCCCCGCCCTCGACCACATAGACCAGCCGAGCCTTGTCTCCCCCATCGCCATTGTTATCTACCGTCCAAAGATTGCCTTCGGCATCAAAAGCCAGTTCCTGAGGGTTACGAAGTCCGGTGGCAAAGAGTGTCAGCTCAGAACCATCTGGCTCGCAGCGAAACACCGATCCGGTGTGGGGCTGATCGATGACCGTTTGCCCATCGACTTCCACATGGGCCCCTCGATCAGCAATCGAAAAATACAGGCGCCCATCAGGGCCCATGATGAGCCCGTGCATGTCATGCCCTCCAAAGGCAATGTGGACACCGAACCCGGTGTGCAGGCGCTCGCGTGAATCGGCCTGACCATCCTGATCGCTGTCTTCCAGACGCCACAAATCGGGGATGCAAGTAAACCAAACCTCCTTGCCGCGAGCCAGTACTCCAGCTGCCACCCCCGAAACCAATGACTGGAAGCCGGATGCAAAGACTTTGGATTGCGTGGCATAGCCTTTGCCCTCAGGGTCCTCAAGCAGGACGATGCGTTCGGATTCCACCTCCAGATCGTGCCAGTCAAACAGGCCATCGCGGTTGCGATCGACGATAAAGGACTTGGGGATCGAAGGGTTACCTGAGGTGAGCTGCTCTTTGAGGAAGGCCGATCGATCTGCCACCCGTTGAAAACCAAAATCACTATCCAGCCATTCGGGGAATCGTCGGATATCATAAACCGAGGTGCGACGACGGTGGGACTCCACGACAAAACAGCGACCTGCTGCGTCAAAATCGAGGCTGACTGGGTTGGCAAGCAGAGGCTCGGAAGCATGAATATGCAGTTCAAATCCTTCCTTCAGGTTCATGGCAGCCGCCGCCTGAATGGCTTCTGCCGAGGCGCTAGCTGAGCGGGTGATGACCTGATCTGACCCTTGATCCAATTCCTGCGCCATCGTGGAGATCAGGAGCACGCAGCGAAGGGTAAGCATCAACAAGAGATGGATGGAGCGCATGAGCATGGATCAAGGACCGTCAGGATTGGCCAACCCCATCATCATAAGCAGGCCACGGCACTGAATTCAAGTCAGGGGGCTTGGTCCTCTCAGTTGGATGCGATTGCCAGCGGGGCTAGCTTTTTCCTCAGCCATGGTGTCGCCACTGTTTCGAATCCACTTGCCTGGTGTGGGTGACCGGCTAGAGTGCTGCACTCATGAAATCCTCCTCGATCCAGAAATTCTGGTCCCTGTGTTGGATGGTTGCCCTTGCCGTGCTCCCTGCTTGGGTAGGGGCTCAACCGCTCATCACTCATGAAGACGAAAGCAAGGTGCCAAGCTATATCCTGCCAGATCTACTGACTTCGGAAAATGGGAAGCCCATCCTCAGTGCCGAGGCTTGGCGAAGCCTTCGTAGGCCTGAGTTACTCGAGCTTTTCACCCATCAGATGTTTGGGGAAGCCCCCTCTGAGGCGGTGGAGCTTTCCAGTGAACTGCTGACAGATCAGAGAGGCCTCATGGATGGGGCGGCCCATTGCAAGGAAGTGGTTATCCACTTGCGACCCCGTGAGGCGAAAACAACCCTTCCCATCACCGTGCTCATTTACCAGCCCGCAGGCAGCCCAAAACCGGTTCCTGCTTTCCTTGCGTTGAATTTTGCTGGCAATCATACCCTGAGCGACGATCCGCAAATCAGGCTTTCCCAGACATGGATGCGCAATCAGCCCGATCGTGGCATCGTGGATCATCGGGCCACCGAAGCCTCCAGGGGAACCCAGGCAGGCCGCTGGCCAGTCCGGAAAATAATTGATCGAGGCTATGCTCTGGTCACCGCTTATTATGGGGATATTGATCCGGATTTTGATGATGGTTGGAGTAATGGCATTCATCCGTTTTTTTTCCGTGAAGGCCAACAAGCCCCTGAAGTGCACCAATGGGGTTCCATAGCGGCCTGGGCATGGGGTTTAAGCCGTATCCTGGATTACCTGCATCAGGAGCCCACCATCGACCCGAAGCGGGTGGCGGTGATGGGGCATTCCAGGTTGGGGAAAACGGCCCTTTGGGCTGGAGCTTCTGACGAGCGCTTCGCCTTGGTCATTTCCAATAACTCTGGCTGCGGGGGGGCTGCGCTGAGTCGACGGGCCTACGGGGAAACCCTCAGGCGCATCAACAGCTCATTTCCCCATTGGTTCAACGATGCTTTCACACGCTTCAATGATAGAGAGGCCCTGCTGCCATTTGATCAGCACCAACTCTTGGCCCTGATTGCACCACGTCCACTCTACGTAGCCAGCGCCGCTGAAGATCAGTGGGCAGACCCCAAGGGCGAATTTCTCTCCGCCTGGCATGCTTCTAGCGTCTATCGATTGCTAGGGAGCCGAGGTATTGAGAGCGGAGTGATGCCTGCTTTGGACGAACCTGTCGGCCATCAAGTGCGTTACCACATCCGCCGGGGTCCACATGATGTGACTGATTACGACTGGGCCCAATATTTGGACTTTGCTGATGCTCACCTCAAGTAAGCCTGGTGGGCCAAGAGCCTCTCATAAAGCTTTGTTCACACGCCTTAATGCCTGTAGATGAGTCTGAGCTTTACCATTGACATGGGGCTGGGAGTTTGCCAACTTAGCGACTATAAGAAGCATTTTATTTGAGGTATTAACATGAAGAATCGTCCCATTTCCCGCATTGGTGTGCTCTCCGCAGCGCTGACTTTCTCCTTGAGTCTTGCTCTCAACGTTCAGGGTGAGGCCCTTTCGGCTAAGGTTGGCAGCCTCAAAGGAGGCGCTTTCTACGATAATGGCAGCGGTGCTGTGGCCTTGGCCTCAGGCGCTGAACTCACCGCCGGTTCAGTCATCACCACCAGCCCTGATTCTGAAATCGTTCTCGACCTGGGCGCTAGTGGAGCGTTGAGGGTATTGGGCGGATCCACTTTAGTCATTGACCGTCTTAACGTGGAATCCACCGGTGCCGGCGCTGTGGTGGACACTCAGATTGATTTGCGCAACGGGTCCATCGCAGGCTCAGTGCCCAAGTTCGCCTCAGCCCTTTCCAAATATGAAATCAAAGTGCCCTCCGGTGTCGTCTCCATTGACGCCCGTGACCAGGCCAGCTCTTTCTTTATCACCGCTCCGGAGGATATCAACGTGGTGCAAGGTTCCAGCGTTTTTGTCTACAACCGTGATGGGGTGGTTCGCAGCGTGAGAATCGCTGGAGGCAACCAGTTCAATGCCTCCAACAACACCGCAGTTCCCATCCCTCCTACGGTGCAAATCCCAACGTTGCCTACTGCAACCCCTGCTCCGACCATGGTGCAAGTGCAGCCTACGACCACTCCGTTTAATTTCTTCATTTCTCCTACCAAGGGAGAATAAGTTTGATTCAATTCGGATGCTTTTTAAGCCCCTCGCACTGCGAGGGGCTTTTTTTGTATTTCCCAACTTGAAGGAATCAGGGCAGCCTCCCTATGGCATGATCACCGACTTCACAACCCTTGAGCCGTCTGCCATTTATCGCCTCATGACGCAGATCATCATCCCTCGACCCATTGCCTGGGTTCTGAGTGATCATGGGAATGGAACATGGAAT
>JALRAZ010000417.1 GCA_023257935.1 Verrucomicrobiota bacterium | reverse complement strand
ATATACTCCTAAGGCCTCCTTTCGGGTTGAGGTGTAATAGATGTATTCACCGGACGGGTCCCATACCGGTGCATAGTTTGGGCCGGGTGAGGTGATGCTGCTGAATTGTCTGCGTCGAGCATCGTAAATTTTGATTTGGTGAACCCTTCCCCCCCAGTCTTCGATCGCAATCAAATTTCCATCGGGAGAGATCTTGAAGGTACCAAAAAAGGAGGTGTCCTCATGCAATTTCTCAGGTAACTCTCCGGGTTTCAGTGAAATGAGTGAAGCCTGGTTCATTTGGCTTCCTTCGATGAATGCAAGGGTTCCATTCTGCGCCAACGTATATTGAGCATAATATCCCCGTCCTCCCCTGATTTTGGCTCCCAGAATGGTCCTGGCCTGGCCCTGGAGTTGCATGGTCTCAGGGTTGATGTTCTGTAACTGAAGATAGTTATCCTCTAGGGTTACTAGCTGATCTTCGCCGATCCAAGTGGGGTGGGTGTTGTCGCTCAAGTCGATGTAATTCGATGGATTCGTATCCAAAGGCAGGTAGATGGAGTGAAGTTGCTTCCATTCTATGGGACTGTTTCCCATAAAGACGATGCCCTTGCCGCTGTTGGCTCTATGAGCAAAAAATCCACCTGTTCCATTCCACGGAACTTTTTCGGGTTCCCCACCATCGTCTGAAACCTTGCTGAGGATGAACCCTTCACCCTCGGTGAAATAGATGATCCCATTCTCCAACCATACTCCTCCGCTTGGGTTTCTAGTTTCACATAACGTCTTCATAACCCGATCCTTCAAGTTCAGTTTGATGAGTTTGTCATCCATAAAAAAAGCAATGGATTCACCAGAGGGATCAAAAAACGGAAGAAACCCTCCTTTGGTTTCCTCGAGGAAGACAAAAGCATCCTTACTGAGCTCTCTGAGGCAAAAATACCTGTCCCCAGAAACAGTGCAGGTGACAATCAGCTTTCTTCCATCGCTTGAAAGCTCAATGAGCCGCAAGGGGTTTCCGAATGGCATTTCCGAGGGTTTTGTCAATGGATAAGCTTTTGGGACGGGTATTTTGAGGTGAAATTTATCGGAACTGTGGTGGACGGATGATGGTGGGGCATCAGCGGACTTCAAACGGGAGGGTCTGCCTGATTCACCTGAAGGAGACTTCCATGAAAACCACACTAGAGCCGCTATGGCCGCTGCCGAAATCATGGAAAAAAACAGTGGTCGACTCTTCGGTGTGGCAGTGGATCTCGTTTGTGTTGAGGAGCTGCTATTCTTGAGGGAAGCTGCTCCATGTCCCTGATTGGAGATCCCGCGCTTGTTTAAAATCGTAGCGACATTGGTAATCACCAAATCGGCATCTTGGTTGAAAAATTCAATGTGCTGAATGCCCGCCAGTTGGTATTGTAAACGAGGGGGAATTTCGGAGGGCTCAAGGTAAACGGGCAAAATTACCTTGTGCTGCTCTGAGGCCAGCATGACTTCTTTGACCACGTTGTGAGAATCTGTCGAATGCTTCGAAAGCATGACGATCAGAATATGTGCACTCGCGATCGCTTGGACGATTTGTTCTGACCAAAGGTCGGCAGCATGAATGTTTCCTTCGTCAATCCAGATGGAAAGCCCGCTACTTCGCATGGCTTCAACCAATGGCATCACCCGATGACGATCTCGGCTCGAATAACTGACAAATATCTCTGCACTCATGAAGGTTTTTAGTAGGCCCGGTGAGCCACTTTCATCAAAGCTGTTCTTCAGGTGGATGGCTCTTAAAAAATTAGCACAATTGCTCTCGTAAGTGAACATGTAAACCCACATGGCTGAGCCAAATATCTCCTTATGAATGATATCGGCAGGCTGGTCTCCAAAAATATAACGAAGTATTCCTTAAACAGGGGCAGGTCGTTCAAGCCGGAGATCAGTTTGGGCTAGGACGATTGTATGGCGGTCGCTGATACGAATCTGTCGAAAATAATAAATATCTGATTTGTTGATCAGTGTGAGATTATATGGATGAAAGCTTACCGGCGACCGGTTACGCGAGAAAACCGTTGGGGTGGATGAATTAATCCACCGCTAGGGCGTTGATGATCACGTCAATTTCCTCGGGCTGCTCCCAGGCTTCCAATTGCAAGAGCAGAATATCCCCGTTGGGTAATATATCATGTGAGGGTCCCCAGACGTTGACGTAATCGCCTTGGAAAAATATAAAGAACCATGTCCTGAAGCATTAGTAGAGAGCGCAATGTTGAATATAAAAATTTTAGAAGATTTAGATTTTTTTAATTTTAAAATAAGCGTGAAAGCTTCAGACATATTTTTAGCAACCAGTTCTTACAGATTATTAGCAACCAAGTGTGATTATCCTTTGCACTTAGGCATTACTGAAGCTGGAAGTTATTTTGTAGGAACTGTTAAATCCTCTATTGGGATGGGCATGCT
>JALRAZ010000202.1 GCA_023257935.1 Verrucomicrobiota bacterium | reverse complement strand
ATCCTCAGGACGCTCGCGATGGCGATAGCGGTCACGCTGGCCGCCGCGGTGATCGCCTTCCCGGTCGCCAACTACATGGCCCGCTACGCCGGCGGGCGCATGAAAGCCTTCTTCTACGTGGGTGTCATGCTCATGATCTTTACCCCCATCCCCTATGTGGATGCCACCTCAAGCTGGGGGTTCTCCAGCCGTTGGCGTCGTGCCCTAGTTGGGTTGGCTGGTATGATGGTCGAGGTGTTTGTGGCAGCCTTGGCTACCTTTGTGTGGGCTAATACCGGAGCTGGGCTGGTTCATAACCTGGCCTACAACATGATGTTCATTGCTTCGGTATCGACCGTGCTCTTCAATCTGAACCCATTGCTGCGATTTGATGGCTACTACATCCTGTGTGATCTGGTGAACTACCCCAATTTGCACCAGCATTCGGCAGCGCAGCTCAAGCATTCGGTCAAACGCCATGCTTATGGGGTGGTTCAATCACAAAGTCCTGTGGATGCCACCAGGGAGAAAGCCCTGCTGGGTACTTTTGGCATCATGAGCCACATCTACCGTATTATTGTGTTTACGGGCATATTACTGTTTGTGGCTGATCGATTTCTCTTGCTTGGTCTCATCATGGTCGCCATTTGCTTGGTCTCCTGGATCGTGGTGCCTCTGGGCAAGTGGGGCTATTACCTGCTTGCTGACCCGGAACTGGATCGTGTCCGCATGAGGGCCATCTCGGTGAGCCTTGGTTTTGTCGCCTTACTGTTGGGTTTTCTACAGCTGATTCCTTTGCCCCATCGTTTCAGGGCCTCCGGAGTGGTTGAGGCCGTTGATTGGACCGAATTGGTGACACAAACCGATGGGCAGGTGATCGAAGTCATGGCTGAGCCCGGTAGCACCGTGGCCAAGGGAGCGCCTCTGCTGAGGATGGCCAATCCTGAGCTGGTGTTAGAGCTGCAGCGAACTCAAGCTCGGCTCGAAGAGGTGCAACTCCGACTTCTGCAGGCCATGAATGAAGACGAGGCGGATGTCAAACCCCTGGTTTTTCAGAAGGAGTCGGCCCAGGAAAACCTGGAGCTTCTTGAACGCCGCATGCGGGCTTTGGTGGTGCATGCTCCGATGGATGGCATCTGGGTGGCTCCGGATGTGGAAAAGTTGGTTGGGCGCTGGCTTATCCGGGGTGGTTCGATCGGACGTATCATCGATCCCAGCGACTTCGAATTTATTTCACCCGTGCTTCAAGATGATGCGGATCGGCTATTCACCGACCAAATCCTGCGCACCGAGGTGCGCCTCCATGGGGTGGCCGAGGAGGCAATCCAGGTCACTTCGATGAGCATGATCCCTCTTGAAAAGCGTCAACTGCCCTCCGCTGCACTCGGATGGAGCGGGGGTGGAGACATCCCTGTGGCACCGGAGGATGAGCGTGGGTCTAGCGCAGTCGAACCCTTTTTCGAGGTGCGATCCCGTTTGGGTGAGGTGTCGCAAGCACAACTCCTACACGGCAGGTCGGGTAAGATTCGCTTTGAGATGAAGCCCGAACCCTTGCTTCCCAGATGGAACCGCAAACTGCGGCAACTCCTGCAAAGACGATACCAACTCTAGGCGCCAATGGGCAAAAAGGGCTCATCCACACGCTGTGACCAACGATTCCACCTACCGATTGCCTACGCCCAAGCCACTCCATCGAGGGCTTGATTCGGTGGTGCATGGTTGGATTGGTCACTACCAGCGTCGTCGGGCCATCGGCAGGGATCTGATGCGTGATGCCAGGCAAGTGGATAGCCTAGCCTCTAGTTTTGAGCACCTGTCGGATCACGCCTTGCGCGAAGCCTTGATGGCACACCGTTCGGTTTTCAGGCGTAAACCCTCTGCCGAGGATGAAATCCGCGCCTTGGCAGCGATTCGAGAGGCCGCTTTCCGGACCCTCGGTTTGAGGCCCTTTGTTGTGCAGCTAGCGGGTGCACTAGCCCTTTGCCGGGGCTATTTGGTTGAAATGGCTACGGGAGAAGGCAAGACCCTCACCGCTGGGCTGGCTGCGGTATTGATCGGCTGGAAACGCAAACCCTTCCATCTGATCACAGTCAATGACTACCTAGTGGAGCGTGATGCCCGTTGGCTTGCCTCTCTGTATGAGTTTTGTCGCATTCGAGTGGGCACCGTGGTGGGCGAAAGCAACCCCGATCAGCGCCGAGCAGCTCATCGTTGTGATGTGACCTACACCACCAGCCGTGAACTGCTGGCCGATCTCCTTCGAGATCAAATGAGGCAGCCACGTCAAACCCCGCGCTCAAGCACCTTGCTGGGGCAAATGCTCTCTGGCAACCAGGTGGGCAATCAGCCCGTTTTGAGAGGGATTCACACTGCCATCGTGGATGAGGCTGACAGCATCTTGATTGATGAGGCTGTGACCCCACTTATTATTTCCAGCCCCCGACCCAATCCGTCCCTGAAAGAGGCCATCCACCGTGCTGAGAGCATCGCGTGTCAATTGATCAGAGAGGAGGATTACACCATCAACCCCACCTATCGGGAAGTAGAGCTGACCCGACAGGGCGAAGCCAGGGCCGCCCAACTGGCCCATGACTGGCCGGGTATCTGGCGCAGTGCCTCCCGTCGTGAGGAATTACTCAAGCAGGCCCTGGTTGCTCACAATTTTTTCGAAAAGGGCAAACAATATATCCTGCAGGATGACAAGGTGGTGATCGTGGATGAGTTTACCGGGCGTCCCATGCCTCAGCGTTCTTGGCGTCAGGGGCTGCATCAGGCCATCGAGGTCAAGGAAGGTCTGGATCCCTCCGACCCCAACGAAACGGTTGCTCGCATGAGCTTCCAGCGTTTTTTTCGATGTTTTGTCCGCCTCTCCGGAATGACAGGCACTGCGGCGGAGTCAGCTAGTGAGCTTTGGCGTATTTACGAATTGGCCACGGTTCGATTACCGCACAACAAGCCCTGCATCCGGCGTGCACGGCCCTCTGTCATCCTACCAGACCAGAGCAGGAAGTTTGATGCTATCCTCAGGGAGGTGCAGGCCCTTCACACTGAGGGCCGCCCCATTCTGATCGGGACCCGCAGCGTCAGTGTGAGCGAGGCCATTGGTCGCTTGCTCGAGCAAGCAGGCTTACCCCATCAAATCCTTAACGCCACCCGCCTTCAAGAGGAGGCCATGATTGTCGCCAGGGCAGGGGAGCGTGGTCGCATCACGGTGGCCACCAACATGGCAGGCCGCGGCACAGACATCAAACTGGATCAAGGCGTGACCAACC
>JALRAZ010000201.1 GCA_023257935.1 Verrucomicrobiota bacterium | reverse complement strand
TTGTCATGGTTAGCTGGTTACAAGCAATGGCATCATCTGCGGCTTTGGCAAGGCTAAAGCATGAGGACTGATCCTTGGCTCTCCCTCGGCAATTATGGGGCTTGCCAAACTTAAACTCGGAACTCAAGTCCATGAGCCTTTGCTATCACTAATGGGTCTTCGACGTGCCATGGGTGAGGGTTTGTTTGAAAGGCCTTGGGCCATCGGTGGCATCTCAGGCAAACGACAAGCCTGGTGAGAGCTTCGTCTCACCAGGCTTTTTGTGAAAGGGCTTTTGGCAGCCAGCTGGCTTATTGAGCCACCCGATAGTAGGCCTCCTGATCAGATGGAGCCACAGTGTATGGGCTCGTGGCATTGGAAACAGGCTGCCAGTTAGGGTTTTTGAGTGAGCTTGTCGATTCAATGCCTCCCTGGCCACTCCAACTGATGGTCACACCACCATCCTGGTTCAAGGCAATCCCCTCGAGGGAGGAAGGGGTGATCTCCTCTGAATAAGGTGCCATGATCAGGTAATTGACTTTGGCATCGACGCCACTGTTGGCGCTGAGTCGCAAGGTTGTCTTGCCATTCGCCTCAAATGAAGCCGGTCCCGCGCCAGTATTGGTTAGGGTGACGGATTGGTAACCTGGTCTTCCCGAAACGACAAAATGTCCTAGCGTTCTCAAGGTTTGATTGCCTTGAGCTGGGTTGCTGGTGACCAGACTTAATTCAAATTCGGCATCCGAAGCGGATGAAACCCTCAAAATGGCTGAGTAAGTTCCCGATTCGATGGTTCGAGTGTAATTCCACCAATCACCTGGCCCAATAAGATCCAGGTCATAGTCAAGGATTACACCATTGCTCCCATCGGCTGCACTGGTGTAGATCTCTCTGGGTAAATCGCTGCTCAAAAACGTGTCAACGGCTTCATCTCGGCCGGCAGACCCACCATACCGAAAAATTTCAGGAGGCATGGCGTCAAAGTTGTAGTCGCGATCATCCGAAAATCCATTGGAATCCAATGCATCCACGCCCTGTTCACTCACACGATCAAAGTAACAACCAGCGACGGTTCCTCCAAAATCATTGCAAAGAACCATTGAGTCAAAATAACTACCTCCTCCAAAATTGAAATTCTCCGCCTCGATATACACCAATTGATCCGGATCAAAAGTATCAAAGCCCACGGCGACAACTCGACTCCCTGTGCCGTTGGTGATGGTGATCTCAATATTGTAGGCTCGGTTGGCCTGGACACGGTCATAGGAAACGGTGCGTGCCAACGGGTCATTGCCAATAATCAATGATCCGGTCACGTCTTGGTTATTGATGATGACCTGGATGCCATCGGCCGGAATGGGTTCTGCGGATACTGCCTTGAAGCTGAACCCTCCATCTGTTTCAGCATGGATCGTGTTGTTGCGAGGGTTCACTGCAGTGACTCGCGGTGGGGCAATCAGGTTGGATCCTGCCATGTAGTTGACAGCATTGAAAAAGAGCTGTTCACCATCTGATTCGAGATCGAAAAGGCCAGCGGTGGAAACCGGAGCATTGATCTCTCGGCTTCCTGTGAGAAAGGCCATGCGCTTACCTGCTAGAATATTTTCCTCGCTCCCATCATGGATAAGCAAGGTGCCTTCATCCCATTCCCCGATAATCATCCCACCAAAGGTGGGATCGGTTTCGGTTCCCACTGTCGCGATTAAATTGCCAGCACTGATGATGGGGTTGTTGTTCACCGATAAGCCTCTTTGGACGATGCCGTTATGGGTCACGATCCCGGCATAGTCGTTTAGCATGAGGTTGTCGCCGTCCAGTTCGATGCCCTTGAAGACCGGGTGGGTGGGTGCCTCTGCTTTCAATTTGATGAGATCAACCGTGTCAACCATGGTGTTACCCGAGGTAAAACCCATTCGGTTGTCTCGTAGGATGTAACCGCTGAGCATCAGCACAGGCGCCTCGATGGTGGTGTTCCAAGCTGTGGCTTCGTCATCGTATTGGCCACTCACGACTGCGCGACTGACGATGACCAGATCGGCTTGGTTGAACAGGTCGGCTGGTGGATCGCCATCAGCGGTCAAGTGGCGGGTCACATGAGCTCCGGCTGTCCTGAGAAGTTCGGTATAGATATGATCTGAAGCTAGGGTGAAACCATTGCTGGCTGCATCGGCTGCAGGTTGATCATCCTGATCATCATTGTAGCTAACCCAGATGATATTGGGTGCTTCCTGTGCGACTATTCGCCCTTGGACTGCCATAAGGCCAAGAGAAAGGCAAATGGTTTGGACAAGGAGTTGGCCGATTCCAATGGTTTTTACCTGTTGAGACAGGTTTGCTTTTTTTGAATTGAATTTGGTGATCTTCATAGGAATAAGTATTCACACAAAAGTATGAGGTTGTTTGGGTTGTAGAAGTTTCAGGTATGAATTTTGAAAAGCAAAACAAAAAAGCACCTTTTTGATAAACCGGTTGCTTGAATAAGCCCGCCGGCAGATTTTTGATCGGACCAAAGGTGGCATCTACGGACTTCCATTGGATATTCAAAAAAGCCTTACTGCGGCCAAATGATGGGATTTTGATGTCACCATGATTGGCTTGGGTATGCGTGCCTCTGGCCCAAGCCAATGGTGGGATTCCCCCTGGCATATCCGATGTTTGCCAATCGATGAGCGATTGCGAAGCAGAGATCTCGATGTGCCACACTCCAGCTAGTTGAAAAAAGTGGTATTGTCACACGCTTGATGGATCAAGGCGTGCCCAACCCGCTCGGCCCTGCTTGCCAAGATTCAACAAGACTGCGAGAGCCTTTAAATGGATGCCTCTAGCCTAAGAGAACAGATCTTATCTTTTCTGGAAGGGTCCTAATGTGGTGACCTGTTTCTCGATGAAGTGCTTCATGCTTTCATGGCATCGATCTGCTTGGTCGCAATCCCTATCGGGCGGTCCAACGGGATCCCAGCACAAGTCAGCAATGTGGTGAGCAGGTCACCTTGGTTGCCTTGGACATCAGATAGGAAACGTCCGGTTTTGATAGATCCGCCACCTTTGCCAGCGATAATAAAAGGGAGGTTCTCGCGCTGGTGCTTGTCGCCATCCTCGAGTCCGGAACCCCACATCATGATGCAGTTGTCGAGCAAGGTGCCCTCGCCCTCTTTAAGGGAGTGCATCTTCTTGACCATGTAGGCGTATTGGTCGACGTTGAACTGGTTGATGGCCGCTACCTTGCGAATTTTTTCCTGATCTTTCCCGTAATGGGTCTGCGAGTGATGCTGGTTGGAGAAACCTAGCTCGGGATAAGATGCGCCATTGGGGCGTGACCCCACATAGGTGCTTACCCGCGTGGTGTCGGTCTGAAACGCAAGCACGGTGAGGTCACACATCACTTTCATGTATTCGCTGCGCTTGTCGCCTTCGGGAATGGTCACCTCGATCGGTGCAGAATCGGTGGCGTGACGCATGGATGGCCTGATACCATTTTTCTCCAGGGCAGCCTCTTGCTGCCGCGATTCGATCGCCGCGATCCGACGTTCGACCGAGCGCACACTATCGAGGTATTCGTCGAGTTTCTGCTGATCCCCTTTGGCCAGGGTACGACGCAAATCACGAGCCCCCCCCAGAACGCGATCAAGCATTTTGCGGTCCAGGGGGTTGCTTGGAGATGCTTTACCTTCCTTTCCGCGTTTCCCGAAAAGACGATTCAGCACATTACGGGGGTCAGTCTCAGCCGGAACGGGTTGGGTGGGTGAACGATAGCTGCAGTGGTTGTAGTAACCCTCGTGCAAGCCTTCCTGATTTTCCTTCCATGTCTGGGGCATGGTGGCTAGCTCGAGTGAGGGGAGCAAGGTTTGAGCCCCGACGTAGTTGGCCATGATCTGGTCAGCAGAAATCGATATATTGATTCGATCCCGCGAATCGGCCTCCGGCAGTCGTCCGGTGAGCCAGGTTGATAATTCCAGAGCATGCGGGGCCCCATTGAATGGTGCTATCGGAACACCGGAGAT
>JALRAZ010000275.1 GCA_023257935.1 Verrucomicrobiota bacterium | reverse complement strand
TGCGGCTAACTCCAAAGGCGTGATTGTTCCAGTGGGTGGTCTGCAAGAAATTGACGGGTTCATTGTTTTTGAAGCGGAAAATTACGATCGTAACTTAGATGGGCTATGGGTGCCGGATTCTGATCGTGGCAACCCATCAGGAGGCGTGGGGATGGTGGTTCCTAACGGCGCAGGGGGTAACGACACCAACACCCGACTCGAATACGACATCACCTTTCCCGAAGACGCCATCTACCGAGTCTGGTATCGTGCGAGTGGAGACAATGGCAATGATGATTCCGGCTGGCTCTACATTGATGATGCGCGCCCCTATGGACGTGAGAGCGGTAACTCAGCCAGCATGACTGGTTTCAGTGGTCAGGCAGACTATGTCTGGCGAAGCGATTCTCAGGACGGACCCGATCCCTACACCATTGATGTGCTTGCTGGGGATTCGGTATTCGCCTTAGCGCGACGTGAGGATGGATCCTTCTTTGACAAGTTCATCCTGACCAAGGATCTGGACTACACGCCTACCGGGAGCGGCCCAGCCGAGACGCGTTCAGGCGTTCCTGCCGCGCCAACGGTCACCATGACTGCCCCCGCCGGCAATACATCAGTCAAAGCGGGCGACACGGTTTCCTTCGCAGCCACTGCAGGTGCCGATGGTGAAATTGACGTCCTCCGGGTGGACTTCGCGGTCAACGGAGAAGTGGTTGCCAGTGCAAGCCAGAGCCCATACACCGCAACATGGAAAGCCAAGGAAGGTATCTATGGGGCAACGGCCACCGTGGTGGATGAAATCGGTCAGAGTGTCACCACAGAGAGTGTGACCCTCGTGGTCTCAGCGGCTGGATCTTCGGATGCTGCCAACATCGCTTGGGTTAGCTTTCACCCTGCCGATGATACCCCTTCCAACGCTGCGGGTGCTGCTGGTTATACCGAGGCTCCGGACGTCGAGTATACCAGACTTATCACGGCTAATGGCCATAAGGTTACCCGTCTGCTTACCGGACCATCTCCTGATGTGGGGGTGCTCAATGCCTATGATCTGGTTATCATCAGTCGCTCGGTAAGTAGCGGTGATTACTCAGCTTCCAACTCAACCCAAGCATGGAATGGGATCGAATCCCCGGTCATGATCCTGGGGGGGTACATCATGCGAAGCAGCCGTCTGGGACTGACCACCGGCACGACCATGGTGGATACGGTTGGGCCAATCCAGCTTCAGGTTGAAGACACCAGCCATCCTATTTTTGAGGGCATCAAGCTGGATGGTTCTGGGTTGATGGTGAATGACTACGCCGATGTCATGGAATTTCAAGGCACGGTAGAGCGTGGCATTTCATTTAACATGGATGAGCTATCAGGGGATGGAGTGATTTTGGCTTCGTCGGGAACCTTGGACGATCCCACCTACGGTGGTGCCGCCATTGCCGAATGGCAGGCAGGTGACTTCATGGCCAATGGGTCGGAAGATGTGCTTGGAGGTAAACGACTGGTGATGCTCACAGGTAGTCGTGAACACAGTGGGCTGACTGCAGAAGGTTCTGGTATCTACGACATCAGCGAAGATGGAGCACAAATGCTGCTCAATGCGATTACCTACCTGACAGGCAAGCCTGGTGGCGAGCCATCGACTCCAGAACCAAGCGAAGGCAGCATCGCCTCGGTAGCTCTGAGCGATGGCAACGTGGTGATTGAGTATTCTGGAACCCTCAAGAGTGCCTCCAGCGTGACCGGCCCCTATCAGGCAGTCAACGGAGCCTCATCACCTTACTCGGTAGCTCCCAGCAAGGCGGCTGAATTCTACATTGCCGAATAAACTGAGTCTGGATTTCGGGCGGTCAGGGGTGTGGTGGTGCTGCATGCTATGCCATGTCCCTGACTGTCCCGGTCTTCTCTCTTGGCCTTGAGGCCACAAACCCCTGCATGCGTGCGGGGGTCTTTTTTTGGTAGTAGCTTAGCGGAGCATCCAGGCAGGCACTTTGCCCGAAGGTGTATGATCCCAAGAAATGGGTCGACAGGGTGACGACTCACTTGGGTCATGGATGAGCTTATTCAGGCCATTGATTGAGCAGTTCAACCAAATCACTCAAGGCTGGACTTTTACCCGTCTTGACATAGAAGCCGCTGGTGCTGACTCCGCAGGCCAGGGAGTCATGTTCATCGAAGCCAAGAAGCTGCCCTAAGCAGAAGCCCGCGTTAAAGTGATCCCCGGCGCCAGTGGTGATCACTGGCTTGGCAATGAAGGGACCCTCGAAGCTGACCACGCTCTTACGATTTGAAGCGACTGCGTAGCGAACGGGGTGAACGACCAAGGTATCTAGATTGAGTATTTGGTGCATCTTGGACACCAATTCCATGAGCTGATCACGGGAGCTACCCGAATGATCCAAGCCCAGCACTTCAGCAATTTCGTAACACTCCTTTTCATTCAACCCCAAGCACACTGAGAAATGACTCTGGAATCGCTGGATAATTTGGAGTGCTTCCAGGATATCTTCTTGAGGTCTTTTCTGGGGATCACACAAATCAAAGAAAATGCGTTTTTTTCTCTGGCCCTCTGCCAAGGGTTGAGGCTCCAGAATCTCCTGGTGAATGCTGCTCCAAACCTGACTCATGAAGGGAAGCATGGTCCAGTTGACAAACGCCACCAGATCAGATTGTTCCATTTGCTCAGCCAGGGCGAGCTTACCCATGCGCTCGAGTATTTTATCCCAGCACATGTCATTCAAAGGGGTGAGTTTGCCCATCAAAAGTTTGCCATCCTCAAACTCATAGGCATCGGTGTGACCTGGGTTGGCAACACTGAAAACTTTTGTGGCACGATCAACCAGAGGCTGAAAAACCGGGTGTGTGTCCGGGAAGCCAAGGGCGCCCAAGTAGGAAACTTGAACCCCAGCCGAGACCAAAGCATTGGCCATGATGGGGCCATTACCCCCTAGCTTGATGCGCTGGGTGACCAGCTCCATGTTGGTGCTTCGCCCTGAAGCCTCTTCGACCCGTGTGGCAAAGTCATGAATCGTGGGGATTCGATGGAAATTTGAGACGTCCTGACGTTTGTCCACCAAATGGAGGATTTCATCGACGAATCCGTCCAATCCCACAAAGGCTCTGAGTTGGGCGGTCTGCTGTTCGACTGCTTGGATCTGGGCGGCGATTTGGCGCCTGGTTTCGCTTTCCTTACTCATGGTTTCTTGTCAATCCACCGATACCCCAAGTCTTGAAAGGATGCTCTCCAATTCCTCCTCTGAGAAAAAGTGGATTTCTAAGGATCCCTTCCCTTCCTTGTATTTCAAGCGCACCTTGGTGTGAAAAGCCTCGTTGAGTTGTTGCTCCAGATGAGCCACGTGAACGTCGCGTTGAGGGATGGCTGCAGGGTTGCTGGTGGCACTACCGCCGGTTACTTGCAAAGCTCCACCTGATTGCTGTTCGCTGACCGCTTGTTCGGTCTGACGCACGCTGAGCTGTTCTTTGATGATACGCTGGCACAGGGAGCGCAAGACAGTAGGCTCGCTGATGGCGAGCAGGACCTTGGCATGCCCGACCGTGATGAGGCCCTCCTTGAGAGAATCCCTGACCGTCTCGGGTAATTTAAGGAGCCGCAAGGCGTTGGTGACGGCAGTGCGGCTTTTCCCTACCTTGAGTGCGACTGCTTCCTGTTTCAGGTCAAATCGCTCAATCAACTGTTGGTAGCCTAAAGCTTCCTCGATGGGGTTGAGATTCTCGCGCTGCAGGTTTTCCACCAATGCCAGCTCCAGGACTTCTGTGTCATTGGCACTCCGAATGATCACAGGGACATCGCTCAGGCCGGCTTTTCGGGAAGCGCGCCATCGCCTTTCGCCCGCGATCAATTCCCAGTGATCCTCCTTGCGTCGAACCACCAGCGGTTGAATCAGGCCCTGCTCACGGATTGAGTCAGCAAGCTCCTCCAGAGCCGATTCTTCGAAGTGTCTTCTGGGTTGGAATGAACAAGGTTTGATGTCATCGATCGGCAGTTGCCTTGGCGAAAGATCAGGCTCGACCGATGCTTGATCGGTCGCGAGCGGGGGGTAGGAAATAGGCGTTTCTTCCTGAGCAGGTGCAGGCTTTGGCTTGGAAGAGCCAGTGCCCCCCAGGAGAGCTCCCAGCCCTCGGCCTAAGGGCGAATTCGACATGCAGGCACATTGGGAGAGAGCCGTGCCGTTGTCAAGAAACCGACCAAATGGAAATTGATTTTCATGGCCACTGGACAAGAATAAGTCCATGAGCAACAAAAAACAACGGATGCAGGCCTTTGCTGCCGCCTTCCACAATGAGGGTGGCTGGGATCCACGCTACTGGGGTTTTTTTGTGACCTTCAATCAGGGGCGGTATTTTGAGGCACATGATGTGCTTGAAGATTTGTGGCTTGAGTGTCGGGGGCAAGCACTGGACACCTTCTATAAAGCGCTTATCCAGTTGGCAGGTGTGTTTGTTCACCTTGAGAAGGGTCGTCCCAGACCTGCCCTGGCCTTGATGGCATTGGCACAAGGTTACCTGAGGCAACATGGGGATGATTGCCAGGGGATTGCTCTGGAGCCCTTGCATGGATTGATCCATCAGTGGCACCAACGCGTCCTTGAGGCTAATGCGATCAATCTCAGAGAATGGCCTGCTCCTCATCTCCCCTTGCCCAAGGTCTGAACCGACCCCTTAGGGTGCAGGCTTTCCCAGGCATTCCAAGGGGTAGACCACCACATCAATGGAAGCCGAAAACATGGGGCTCCTGGGAGCTCCCTGGATACCCCAATGATTGAGAAATGACTGATCCGTGATCTTGGTTTCGGCCGAATAGAGTGGCCAGGGTCGGTGGTGAATTTCAGCGCGGTGGAGCCCTCCGAAGAGATCTTGGCTGTAAAGACAATAGCGCTCAGTGGCCCAGTGCTCAAAAGATCCCGGCTGAGCGGTCATGGATTCCAGTCCGTGGTAAGCTACCTGGAATGACCTCCGACCTCTTTGCACGAACATGTTTGTTTTGCCATCGCTTTGGGTCAATCGCATGCGGGCATAATGGTAGGGGAGGTGGTAGAGCGAATACGTTTTTTTTCAGTAAAG
>JALRAZ010000240.1 GCA_023257935.1 Verrucomicrobiota bacterium | reverse complement strand
GGCCTTTGCCGCTTCTCCG
Organism: Verrucomicrobiota bacterium; assembly: GCA_023257935.1. Lineage (GTDB taxonomy): Bacteria > Verrucomicrobiota > Verrucomicrobiia > Limisphaerales > AAA164-E04 > UBA7971. Next base: position 1,929 of record JALRAZ010000240.1, on the reverse strand, counting down.
GACACGCCGGCTTCTTCCCACGCTTCGATAAGCGCACTTTCGGCGGCGGTCTTGCCGGGCCATCAGCGCCCCAATAACTGGTGATGCAGTGGTGGATGACCAAATCCCCATCGATGACAGCGGCACCCCTGCGGCCGTTAGGAAAAGTAAGCATGCCATAGCGTTCCATCATGCTATGCTGCCAGATCACCTTGCCGTTGCGGTTGAAACAGGTCATTTCTCCTGCTGTGGACATCAGGTAGATGTTTCCCGTCTCAGCATCAACGGTGGCTGAGCCGATGCTGTAGCGACTGTAGACGATGTCGCTCAAAAAATCGTTGAACCCATGTTGCCATAGGGTCTTGCCGGTGGCCTCATCCAGGCAGGTGAGGTATTCACGTAGGTCGGGGCCGGTCCCTTGATAGCCCCAAGCGTAGACTCTTCCGTCGGCTATGACCGCTTCACCACGTCCTGCCATGTCAAAAGTCCACAGGTGGCCTTCCCCTCCAAGGGTGATGTCCTCAATCAAACCTGTTTCATCCGAGGTCCCATTCTGGTGAGGGCCTCTCCAGTGCAGCCATCCAGAGGCAGGGGCGGCGTCTAGCGAGCAGAGTAGCTTGGCGGCCAATGCCAGCCCAAGGTATCTTGAAAAGGAGCGAATTCTGGTGTTCATGGTCCTGAAAATGTGTTGCCGAGGAAGGCGCAATGCGTGTGGGTTTGTTTTGCTTCCCCAATAATCAGGACTATTCTATATAAACGGTGCCTGAGCAAACAAATAATACCTATACGTAACAAATTTCCACCAGATGATCACTCATGGATGGCCCTCTAAATAGCATGCAATCAAAAAGTAAGGATGGCCTTGGCTTCCCATTATTGCTTCGTCGTGCTTGGTATGGGCTCAACCAGGCATTCAGACGTCGCATCACTCACCTGTCGATCACCCCCGATCAATACACCGTGCTGAGGAATCTCTGGGAATGTGGGGAAAATGGGCTGACTCAGAAGGCATTGACGCGAAAGATGTCCAGTGATCCCAATACGGTTGCCTCATTGCTCGAGCGCATGGAAACAGCGGGTCTTCTCGAACGTAATGTGGATGAGCAAGATCGCCGAGCGCGGCGGATTCACCTCCTTCCTTTGGGGCAGGAGCGATATCAACAGGCCAGGCAGATTGCCCATGAGTTGCAATCGGATATCCTTTCGACGCTACCTGCTGAGGATTGTGCCGCGTTCATGAGGGACCTGCAACAGATGGCTGACGCCTGTCGAGAGGCGGCTGCCCGCTCCCCAAAGGGCAAGAAAGCATCATGAGTGAATCCCCCGCCAAGGATTCCCAAGCGCCAGATTGCGTGCGGGTTGACAAGTGGCTCTGGGCAGTGCGCCTATACAAGACTCGTAGCCTTGCTACGCAGGCCTGCAAGGCCGGGCATGTCAAGGTAGATGGCCATCCGGTCAAGCCATCTCGAAACTTGCACGTGGGAGAGACCCTGCAAGCTCGTTGTGGCCACGTTGTTCGACGTATGAGGGTCGCAGAATTGCTGGAACGTCGAGTCAGTGCCAAGGATGTACTACGATTTGCCGAAGAGTTGGCGCCGCCAGAAGATCTCAGGCCTCCAAGGCAATTGCCCGCCGACTCGCTGAGTCAGCCCCTCATACTGCGCCCCAAAGGTGCTGGGCGCCCTACCAAACGCGATCGCCGCCGTCTTGATGCCCTGGAATGGGATGGATGATGGGTTGGTGGGGGCTGAGTCCGAATCCTGCCTGTTCACTTGTCCAGTTGGCGACTTAAGCATAGGCTGAATCCATGACCCTCGCACCCGCACGCATCCACAGCATGCTCATGCTAAGTTTTGTGCTGGGAATGCTGGCCGATTTGGAGTTACTCACGGCTCAGGGTAGTCAGCAACCGAACCTTCTCGTGATTCTTGCTGATGACTTGGGTTATGG
>JALRAZ010000235.1 GCA_023257935.1 Verrucomicrobiota bacterium | reverse complement strand
TTCCTGATGATGCAGGTTGGACTGACCGCATGGATGCCATGGCAATTTCCTGGGGGGGAATTAAAGATCTTATGCTTCTTCTTCCGAACTTTGTGAAGTCCTTTTTAATCTCATGTCTTGCTGCCAGAGTTGCCGTTGGGTTTGCCATACCATGGCAGTCAATCCGATGGTGAGGCACCAGAAAAAGATGGGAACGGTCACAGGCCACCAATCCGTGCCAAGCAGGATGATGGCAGTATTGAGTGCGATGATGGCTACCCTGATTTCGGTAGGGCCTATACCAAGAAAATAGATCTCGAAGCGATTGGTTGCAGCAAAAGACAGGAATGAGCTGACCATGAAGCCAGTGGAGAGGACCAGCATACCGATAAAGTAAAGGGTGAGCCCCTCTGGAGCGATCAACAGGTAACCAGTGATGATGGCAGACTGGAAAAGGTAATCCAGGAAGTGATCCATGTAGTAGCCCCATTTGATCAAACCCGTATTGCGGTATCGCCCCAAAGCACCATCGAAAAGATCGCTCAGGTATTGGGCCACCACCACGAGTGAACTCAGCCATAGCCAGTTCAAGTTTTCCCTCGCCTGCCAACCGCAAAGAACGATCAATCCCGACCAGAGCAGGGTGAGGTAAGTGAGATGCCAGGTCTCCAGCCAACTGGGTAAACGTGGCACCCAGCGAGCACGAAACTGGTTTTCCCAGTTCATTAGCAAGGAAGTCCCGTGTTTTTCATTCCCTTTGAAGGGTTCGGCTGCCACGCGAGAGAACTTAGGGCATTCGGTGAAACTTGGCAGTAAAAAGACAAATCAAATTAGCGCTTGCAGCCCCGAGGCATGTTTCCTAATTTGGCTGTCTTGGGTGCACCCGTAGCTCAATTGGATAGAGCGTCTGACTACGGATCAGAAGGTTTGGGGTTCGACTCCCTACGGGTGTACCACTTCTTTCTAATGCCATACCCGCCAATAGTTTTCGGGTTTTGAATTCTTCGCAACTATTCCTCAGCACAACACAAAATAACAACCATTCCGTCCGCGTTATCTGTGTTCCCCGGCATCAGGTGTGTGGATTTTCTGCTGTTCGGGAAGGCTGTCGAATCCTTCGACGCGTTCATCAGAAAGCCCCTGATACATCACTCATCCATTTCTAAAACCAAAGTCCCTACTTGAGACCCTTGCTTGAAATGATTTCTCTGGACCTGTTTTAGGCAGGGGAGAGGGGCACCAGTGATTGACGCGCAAGATTGCCGCGGAAACGGGTTTTGGCTCGCGTGAAATGTTAAAAATGCCCTCACGACTTTCTTTTATGACTTTATCTACCTCTATTTGCCAGTTCACCATCGCAAAACCCTGCTTTTTCAGACCGTTTCGTGATACGACTAAAATTCGCTGTAACGCATGGAAAGTAGCTCTTGTATATGTTGTATAAGTGTGTCCCTTAAAGCCCAGGAAGATGCCACTTGCGTACGTTCGATACTAGCGGGTCGCTCTGAGCTGTTCAGTGAATTGGTGAAGCGCTACCAAGATCGGGTCTTTGCCATACTTTCGCGTTACGAGCGTGATCGTGGTCGAGTGGAGAACATGGCCCAGGACGTGTTTGTCAAAGTTTGGCGAAATCTGAGAAAATTCGACCCCCGAAAAGCACCTTTTGAGAATTGGTTATCACGTATGACCACGAACGTGGCACTCAATCATTTGCGTGCTGAAAAGCGCTTTCGCAACCAATTACCGGTTTCCCAACTCGGTGAAGGCGCTCTTGAATGGCTTCAACAAGAAGATGACTCCTCATCGCTCCAAGCCATGGAAGCAAGGGAAATATTGGATCACTGTATGGCAGATCTGACCCCGGATGAGCACCTCATTCTAACCATGTCTGAGATCGAGGGCCACACTTCGCCAGAGATTAGTCAAATCACCGGTAAAGCGGCTGGAACCATTCGCGTCGCTCTTCATCGCGCTAAAAAGAAAATTTCCGATAACCTAATACGTCTCCAAGGATCTCTATGAAAAACAACGAAACTGCAATTGAGGAAATCTTCCGCGCCGCTCGTGAAGCTCCCCCAGTTGTTCCGCCGAATAACTTTGCTGATCAAGTGATGTCGCTGACCATGTCATCTTCGGCTGAGGATGGGATCGCGATTGATTTCCCTCTACTGAAAATCGCTTGGGCAGCATCCTTTGTCATTGCAGCCTTTCTGGCCTCAGAGGTGATCATGTATGCTAGTGGCTTCCCCAGCCTTGGAAGAGGTGCAGAAGAGTTAACTAGTGCTTACTTTTCCGAACTCGAGTCTGTCGTGACGCCATGAATAACCACCTTAAACGCATCACCGCTTTTGTCCTGATTCTTTTTTTAGGGGGCATAATGGGTGTCATGGGGACAAGGATTGCCTTCCGCGCCTTGCTAGCCAAAGCTCTTGCGAAGCCATCGATTGTTTCAGAAAAGTTCGATGCAAGTCTCGAGAAACTTACCCTGCCACCGGAACAAGAACAAAAGATCGTTCAAATTTTAAAAGAATTTCACGACCAAAGGCAAAATTTGCGAGCGGAATTTCAGCCTCGCTTTCAGAAGATCCTGACAGACACCCGACAAAGCATTCTCGCTGAACTGACTCATGAGCAGCAGGTGGAATTTCGAAAGGCGTTGCGTGATGAATTGCCGCTGTTGCAGCAGTTTTTTGAAGATCGGCAGTCCAATCACTAAAGCAATCCTCATTGCCCGGTAACGCCTTGTGCCTCCTACGTGTATAGGAGTTGTGAGGAAAGTTACCATTGTAAAGAAAGTTACCACAATCATTCTACTTCTTGGCACGATCGGAATTGCATTGGCAGTTGGATCCACGTTGGCATTGATTGCTGATGTCTCAGAATATCGACCTAATTTTTTGTCTTCTTCACAACCCGTTGCCACAGTGCATGTATTCCTGAAGGAAGATTGCCCAATTTCTCGTTATCACACCAAGACGCTCTCTCAACTTCACCTGCGCTATGCAAAGCATGGCATAGTTTTTCACGGTTACGTCTCCTCCACCAGAGCAACGAAGCAAAGCGTGGCCGCTTTCAGGGCTAAATTTGATATCCCTTTTATCGTCGAACCCGATGCGAGTCTGGAAAAAGCGCATCATCTAGGAGCGAAAGTGACACCAGAAGTCGTCCTGTTCAATCAGGATGGTAAGAAGCTCTACCAAGGTCGCATTGATAATACTTACGCCGACTTCGGTAAACGCAGGCGAGTCACCACTTCGCACGATCTAAGAGACGTTCTGACATCCCTATCCAACGGCGAAGCCGTTGAACCGAAGAGCACCGAAGCTATCGGTTGCCTTATTCCCTTCGCTAAATTCTATCCCTTCACGAAATCCTAACCAATGTACGTTACTGAAAAAAAGATTATCGCAGCGCTGACATTGTCTCTAATTTGTCTGCCACCTCTGCCAGCTCAAGATGTAGTTACTTATACCAAGGATATTTCCCCTATCATCTATAACAATTGTACCATCTGTCATCGTCCTGGCGAAATTGGCCCCTTTGCGCTGACAAACTTTGAAGAAGTTCGCGACGAGGCGTACACCATTCTTAGCGTTACCCGCAAAGGCTACATGCCACCATGGATGCCTGATCGCGAGTTCAGCAAGTTCAAGTTTTTGGGTGAACGCGGGCTAACTGATCAAGAGGTTGAGACTATTGCCCAGTGGGTCGAAGCTGGTATGCCAGAGGGTGACCCAGCTATTGAAGCGCCCCTACCTAAGTTCGCCAAAGGTTCCGCCCTCGGCAATCCCGACCTTACCTTACGTGCCGGCGAACCCTATAAGATCAAAGGTAGTAACGAAGATGAATACCGCGTTTTTGTGTTGCCCACTGGGCTAAGCGAAGACCGCGATCTCGTTGGCGTCGAGTTCCGCCCTGGTAACCGCGCCATCTTGCATCACGCCTTGCTTGCTTTCGATACCACGGGACAGGCGCGCGAGAGCGATGCGAGTGATCCGCTTGTTGGTTACGAGGTCTTTGGCGGATTTGGCATACCTGTCAGTCCTCAAGCTCAGCTCCCCGGTTACACGCCTGGTGCGGTCCCTCTACGTTTACCAAAAGGAGTGGGTATTAAACTTCCAGCCGGTGCTGACATCCTCATGCAAACACACTATGCCCCATGGCCCGTGAGGGCTTCGGATCAATCTGGCGTCAACCTGTTCTTCGCCGAAGAACCTGTGGAGCGCTATCTCAAAACGCGCCAGTTGATGCCCTTCGATCTCGTTGAGGAGGACACCCTGCAACCGCCGGAACTCAATTTGTTGGAACGCCTCGAAGTTGTCCGTGAACTTGTCGATGAATTCGGCCAGAACGGTTTCGGCGGGGCCGGAAACAGCGGCGATGTTGCTGAGCGGTTAGGAGATGGCTTCGGTGGCAGGCTTGAAGGTTGGTCTCTCTTCAAATTGCCTCCCGACGAAGTCTCCCGCTTCCACGGTATTTGGAAGGTGGAAGAGGATATCAGCCTCATCAGCATCTACCCTCACATGCATTTGCTGGGCAAAGGTTGGGAGATCTACGCCATCGATCCGGAGGGCAACCGTGAGAACCTCCTTAAAATCGATTCGTGGGACTTCAATTGGCAGGGGGATTACCCACTTCCCAATTATCTCAAAATTGACAAAGGTTCGACCATCCATGCCATCGCCACCTACGACAATACGGCTGCCAATCCCCTGAATCCCCGCATGCCCCCACAGGCGAGCGGATGGGGAGGGAAGACTACGGACGAAATGTATCTTCTGGGATTTAATTACGTCGACTACCGCGAGGGAGACGAAAATACGTCCCTGGACCATCTCGATTCTAAAGTCTCCGAGCAGTTGCCTTCATTGCAGATACGCCAGAATAGCGATCAAACCTATTCTCTTATTTACGAATCGCTTCCGGATTCCTGTAAAATCGAATGTTCAGACGATCTTTTGAACTGGAGTCCGTATTCCCAACCTACCTATTCATCCAAAAACTACGGTTACACGGTCATGCCTATCGTAGCAAACGGGAGCCGGCATCAATACTTTCGTGTCAGTGCTAATCCTTAAGGCTCAAATCGAACATGAATACACTTCTATCCTTAATGTGTATCTTGATGGTGGTTGGCTGTGCCAGCCCGCAGGGTAATCGCCCGTTTGCAAAACGAAAACAAGCCATGAACGATGCCCAGGAACGTTTCCAA
>JALRAZ010000216.1 GCA_023257935.1 Verrucomicrobiota bacterium | reverse complement strand
ATAGCCCCGCTGATAAAGGGGTGGGCTGCGCCCATCATCTTGAGGTGAGCCATGTAGTGGATGCTTCGCACGCCTCGATGAGCTTTGAAGGCACAATCAAAGACACCTACGTGTTCAGACCGCAGACCGCTTCGGCGCGTTTGGCCTTCTTCCTCGAAGTCTTCGATGGTGTCGTACTGCTCAATGTGATCGATGATGGCCTTGCTCTGTTCAGCCGTGTAGCCCAGACGGTCAAGGGCCTGCGGGACGGTTCGGTTCACAATCTTGAGCATGCCACCCCCTGCCAGCAGCTTGTATTTGACCAAGGCGATGTCAGGCTCGATGCCGGTCGTGTCACAGTCCATGAGGAAAGCAATGGTTCCGGTAGGAGCCAGCACTGTTACCTGGGCATTACGGTAGCCATGCGCCTGCCCGTGCTCCAACGCCCTTGCCCAACAGGCGCGCGCCTCCTGTTTGAGATAATCAAAATCTGCATCAGGCTGAATGTCTTCTGCCGCCTCCTTGTGCAGCCGGATGACGTCGAGGGTGGAGGCCACATTATCAGGCTGGAGGGGCTCATCAATGCCAGCACAGCGAGCGTCTTCATAACCAGGAAAAGCCCCCATGATGCGAGCGATCTCTGCCGATTGTTCGTACGCATGGCCTGTCATGACCGAAGTGATGGCACCGGCCAGAGCTCGTCCTCCATCTGAATCGTAAGGCAAGCCATAGCTCATGATCAAAGAACCCAGGTTAGCAAAGCCTAAGCCAAGGGTTCGGAAGATGTGAGAATTCTCGGCAATTTGAGGAGTGGGGTAGGAAGAATTGTCTACGACAATCTCCTGAGCGGTGATGAAGATTCTGACGGCTGCCTTGAAGCGCTCCACATCAAAGGTGGCATCTTCTTTTTTGAACTTCATCAGATTCAGCGAAGCAAGATTGCAGGCTGTATTGTTGAGGAAGACATATTCCGAGCAAGGGTTGGTTGAGTGGATGGGTTCGGAACCCTTGCAGGTATGCCACTTCTGAATCGGACCATCATACTGAAGGCCAGGATCCCCACAGATGTGCGTTCCCTCGGCAATACGGTGAAGCAGGTCTGCCGCACTCTTCTTCTCAAGCTTTTCCTGGGTGGTGACAGCTTTGGTCCACCAATCACGGTCATTGATCGCCGCATCCATGAATTCATCGCTGACACGAACTGAGAGATTCTCGTTCTGATACATCACACTGCCATAAGCATCCCCGTTATAGGAGCCATCGTAGCCCTGCTCAATCAGTGCCCAGGCCTTTTTTTCCTCGAGCTGCTTCGCATCAATGAACTCCTCGATATCACCGTGCCAGTCTTTGAGGGTATTCATCTTGGCTGCCCGGCGGGTTTTACCCCCGCTCTTCACCACATTGGCGACTTGGTCATAAACCTTGAGGAAGGACATGGGGCCGCTAGGTCGGCCACCCCCACTGAGTTTCTCCTTGCTGGATCGGATCGATGAGAGGTCTGAACCGGTGCCAGACCCATACTTGAAGAGCATCGCTTCGCTGTAGGCCAAACGCATGATATCTTCCATGTTGTCTTCAACCGATTGGATGAAGCAGGCACTACACTGAGGATACTCATATTGGGTAGGAGCCCGTTCAGATTTTTGCTCTTGGGTATCAAAATACCAATTGCCCTTGGCTGAATCCTTGCCGACACCGTATTCGTGAAAAAGCCCAACGTTGAACCAGACAGGAGAATTGAAGGCTCCGTACTGATTGACACACAACCAAGCCAGTTCGTTGTAGAAAATCTCGCCATCCTCCTTGCTAAAATAACCATCCTTGATACCCCAGTCAGCGATGGTTCGGCAAACGCGATGGATGAGCTGACGAACAGAGTATTCTCTCTCGCTCGTGCCCTGTTCCCCGTAGAAATACTTTGATACCACGACATTGGTGGCCAGCATCGACCAGGACTTGGGAACCTCGACTCCCTCTTGTCGGAAAATAATCTTACCCTTGCCATCGGTAATTTCCGCCACACGCTTATCCCATTGGATCTGGTCGAATGGGTTTTGGTTGGCCTGACTAAAAACCTGGTCAATCGTCAGTTTAGACTTTTGCTTCAGGCCTGCTCGCCTGCTCTTGCGTGGCTTACTCGCACCGGATCGCCCCCTGGAGCTGGATTTGCCAGTAGGGGTGGTGATATCATCTTGGGCATGGATCATTTGATTGCTCTTTCTCAATTTAGGCTTAATAAATTTGTTGTGTTTAGGGCACACAGGACCCCGTCAGAAGAGCAGGATGAGCTGCTCAACAACAAAACGGACATACGGCTTACGACTTACGACTTGGGGCACTGAACGTGCCAAAAAGAATTTACGAATACGACTTCCCCTGAGACCCTACACTAGCAGTTGGATACAGCGACCGACCATACCACAACCGGTAGTGTTATCAAGGGCGAAGAGTTTATTTGATAACATTTTTTGACTGTGAGGTCATAAAAGGTTCCTAACTACTCGTTTGTGACCACTTCCACATTACCAGCCACCGAGTCAGCTACCGAATTCACCCCTTCACTGCCATCCCCAGCAGCCTCAAGTCGACTTGTTGGCTGGGAGCTTGAATGACCCTCTTGGGCAAGCTTGACGCTCACGATTCGGCTGACACCACGCTCCTGCATCGTGACGCCGTAAAGGATATCCGCAATGGAAATGGTGCGCTTGTTGTGGGTAATGATAATGAATTGAGAATGATCCAGAAAACGCTCTAAAATCTTGATGAAACGATTGATGTTGGATTCATCAAGGGGCGCATCCAGCTCATCCAGAACACAAAAAGGACTGGGACGAACCTGATAAATGGCAAAGAGGAGTGCCACAGCCGTCATGGTCTGCTCCCCTCCTGAGAGCAGGGTAATGCTTTGCAGCTTCTTGCCCGGTGGCCGCGCCACGATATCAATGCCACTTTCGAGGACATCTTCTCCGTCTTGAAGCACCAAATCTGCCACACCGCCACCAAAAATTTCAGTGAAGGTGTCGCGAAAGTTATCTCGAATCTTGTGGAAGGTATCGAGGAACATTTCCCGAGTCTGGGTATTGATTCGATTAAGAACCTCCATCAATTCTGTCTTGGCCTGGACCAGGTCATCATGCTGGTTGGTTAGAAACTGATAGCGCTCCTCGGTTTCTTCATACTCTTCGATGGCAACCAAATTGACCGGCCCCATGGAATCGATTTTTTGCTGAAGGAAGCCAACTCGCTCAGCAATGGCTTCCCAGTCTGTACCAACCCCATAGGCATCCAAGTCTTCGGATGTGAGCACCTCGGTGGTGGACTCGCCCTCTTCATTCAAAGTCAAGGTGATGTTCTCACTACGCACTTCGTTCAGATCAATCTGGTAGCGTTCTTCCATTCGCTTGAGAATGTTCTCAACTTTTGAGTGCTTGCGGGCCAGGTCCACGTCAAGTTGGCTGCGCCTAGACTGGATTTCATCCAACAACTTGCGTTGGTCTCGCAGGAGCGCCTCACGCTCGGCGACCGCCTGTTCCTGCTCCTGTTTTTGTCCAAGCAGCGAGGCCGTCTGTTCACTGATTACAGCCCGCTCATGTTCGAGTCGTTCCAAAGCCGATTGAGAGGTAATGATCTGAGACTGGCTCTGTTCGGTGCGTTCCTGACAGGACGTGATTTCCGTGCGCCGCTGAGCGAGCACTTGAATGATTTCCTGGATACGCTGATCCAGGGGCTCCTGTTGACGCTTCAGCGCGAGCAATGATTGCTGCTCGGAGGCAAGGACAATCTTGGACTCACTCAAGGCAGCCTGAGCATGCTCTCGCTCCTCCCGGAGTGATTCCAGAGAGGCCTGCACTGACTCAAGCTCGGCCTGGGCCGAGGCCTCATCCTGGCTGAGAGTTTTTATGGATTCGGACAAGTCAGCTCGTCGAGCTTGCAGCTCACGCTCCTGATCGCCCAAGGTCTGAATCTCATAGACCACCGTCTCGATCTTTTGAATCAACGTTTGATTGGCCGCACTCAGCGCACGCTGTTCCCCCTCATGCGTGGCAATGGCCACCTCCGATGCCTTCAGCTCGGACTGAGCTTCCTCAAGGCCTGCCTGCAGACTCTGGATTTCGGAATGAAGTTTGCCTTTCTGCCGGCTGGCCTCCTCGACCCGCTGCTGAGCCACCTGAATTTGCTCATCCAGCTGAATGATCCTGTTTTTGCGAGAAAGGATTGAGGTCGTGAGATTTTTGCCATCAGCTGCACGCCCACCGCCGGTAAACACACCGCAAGGGCTCAGTGTTTCCCCTCGCATGGTCACAAAACTCACGCAGCGTCCAGATTGCTTCCAGCTCTCCGATGCTGCTGCCAGGTCTTCAACGATGTAGACTGAACCCAGCAAGCATTCAATCAATGGCTGAACCTCAGGATCGGCGTCCACCACTGAGAGAGCAGCCGTGCCATTCGGGCTGTAGGCAGGGTCGTGAATCGAAGGTCGATGATTGAAGGCACATTCGGAAACTTTCTCCATCATGTGAATGGAGGCCACACTGGCAGGACCCGCCTCCTGTTCCCTAAGCAGGTCAAGGATACCACGAGCCGCCTCGGGCGACTCGGTCAAAACCACTTGCAAGAACTCCCCTAGGACGGCCTCAACCGGGACGACGTATGGTTCCTCAACCCTCAAATGATCAGCTAGCGATCCGAGCAGGGCATCAGACTGTTTAAGCGCTGCCACCGCTCCTTGACTGAAACCTTCGTGAGCTGACTCCAGGTCCTTCAACACGGTCCATTGACTCCGGATTTCAGCCTGTTCCTGCATGGCACCATCCAATGTAAGGGAGGCCTCCTGAAGCGACCCCTGCAAGGCTGTGAGTCGGGCCTGTCTGACCTGCACACTTTCGCGCTGATCCCGGGCAGCCACTTTGGCTGCTTCCACGGAGGTGGAGAACTGCTCGAGTTTTTCGCTTAACCCATGGCGCTCCTCTTCCAGCTGAATCTTCTCGGAGGCAATTTTTTCCAACCGCTCGATCTGACTTTTCGACTGGTATTCAAGTGCGTTGAATTCGTTGCGTCGCCTACCCAGTAGTTGAGTCTGTGCAAAAAGTTTCGATTGGGCAGCCTGCAAAGTCTCCTGACGAGTCTTGGCATCAGCTTCCACCTGCGCCAAGGCCTCTTGATGTCGCTGAACGCTTTCCTGATGTCCCACCAGGCCGCTTTCGGCTTGCTCAAGTTGAACCCTTAGCTCACTGAGTTGTTCCTCGGCCTGCTGCTTGCGCCCACCAAACTGTTCGATCTCTTCGGTGACCCTTTCATGCTGCTGCTCCAATTCTCTGACCCGTTCCTGATGGAACTGAATCCCACCCTCATGGCGTTCCATTTGCCCCTTGAGCTCCATCCCCTGCTGCTGTGAAGCCGCGATCTCGGCTTCAAGCTCGGAAAGTCGGGAGCGGACCTGACGGATCTCTTCCTCTTTTTGAAGCACCAGAGATGAAGCACTTTCCTGCTGGTCTTGCAGGGAGTCTCGGCTCTCCTGGGATTGCTCGATTTCTGACTGCAGCAAATCATAATCATGCCGCGCGAGCTGCGTTTCCAGATGCTGTAGTTCCGTTTGAATCTGCTTGTAGCGCTTGGCCTTACCAGCTTGGCGCTGCAGCGACCCGATACGACGCTTGACCTCACCCACCAAATCAGCGACTCGCAGCAGGTTTTGCTCAGTATGATCCAGTTTGCGCAGGGCTTCTTTCTTCTGAACTTTGAACTTGGTGATACCGGCAGCTTCTTCAAAGACCAGCCGTCTATCCTCAGGCTTGCTACTCAACAGCTGCGTGATGTTGCCTTGAGCCATGATGCTGTAGCTGGCTCGGCCCACACCTGTTCCCATGAAG
>JALRAZ010000107.1 GCA_023257935.1 Verrucomicrobiota bacterium | reverse complement strand
GTGGCCATGGGTCCAGTCATAGACCCGATTCATGATTTCCAGCGCTCGGGACTGGTCCTCAGGATGGCGCTCAAGGCCTCGAGACAGAGGTCGCGCCTCTTCCGGTGTGAAATCATGCAGCTCGATGCGATGCCCGACATTGAAAGGTGTGTGACGAGGATCCGTGATCAAATCTGCCGGTGTGGCGACGCCAAGCAGGCAAAAGGTGAGCTTCTCCATGGTCGGATTTTCGATGCGCGCATGATAGCACTGTCTAAGTGCCGCGAAGAACTCATCGGTGCAGAAAGAAAGGCCTCGGACCACATCCAGTTCATCAAAAAACAGGATGAGTCGTTTTTCGACTCGAGGAAGCACGACTTCACTGATGGCTTGGAACCAGCGCTGGACAGGGCTTAACCGGAGGTGATCCATCCAGTAATCCTCCAGTTCTTCCTCCAATTGCATGGCTTGGCCTATTTTTGCTAGCAAGCCGTCATACCATTGTTCTGCGTTGAGGTTCTGACCAATAGCCGTTAGGTCAAGGATGAGTGCCTCCATGCTCTGTTCCTTCAACCGCATGGCGGTGCGAACCATGCTTGAGGATTTTCCCATTTGGCGGGCCGTCAGGACGTAACAGAACTCGCCCTCTGAGAGAAGTTTCAGTAACGCTTGGTCAGAGGAGCGTTCGACATAGGAGGGGCTGTTGTGGTGCAAGGTGCCCCCGGTGGTAAAAAACCAGCTCATCTTGTGATGGTGTGATTCATGTGTCTGGCTGACACCGTTGCCTTCATGGGGCCAATCCGTATATCATTGACCTGCCTCCATCGGGTTAAGGTCCATGGCCACCATGCTTTGCTGCGTCACAGGCCTTGCCTTGGACTCGTTGATTGGCAGGGAACTTTTTGCTCAGCCACGCCTCTCGATTAATTCGACTTCGTAGCCTTCGGGTGCATCGATGAAGGCAAAGCCGCCGCTGCCATCCTCTTTCATGGTGGGGCCATCGGAAAAGGAAAGCCCCAGCCTATCAAGGTGCTGCCCAAAGGCCTCCAGGCTATCGACAATGAACGCGAGGTGAGTGAGATCTTCCTGCACCGAGACTGGGCCACTGTTGGGGAAGTAACACAATTCAATCAAGGTATCGCTTTCGGGTGCTTTGAGAAAAACCAGTTTTGAACCCCTGGGGGATTGATGGCGCCTGACTTCTTCCAGTCCAAGCACCTCGGTGTAAAATGAGACACTCTTTTCCAGGTCGGTGACACGGTAGCGGGTATGATCTAATCGTCGCACAATACTCATACCAGAAAGGTAGAGGCTTCCTGCTCGCAGAGCAATGGCCGAATGGTCAAGATTCCGCTGACAACTCCTGTTCACGCCACTTTTTTTCTCGTCGGCCGAGGGCTTCCCTGAGGAGGTTTTCAGCTGACCAGCCCTGCTGTTGTGCTGACATGACCTGATCAAGTAGAGCTTCAGCAAAAGCCTCGGGAGTGGCAGGTAAAGGTTGCGATGGCAAAGAGTCTTTCAGACAGGGTAGTTTACGGGCCTTCTTGGCTAATTTTTCGGCATAGTGAAGAGCAGGCAGATGCCTTGGAATGCCATCCAGAGCTGAGTGGCGCTCTGAGGCGGTACCGGCTTTTTCCTCTTTCTTGATTGCTTCCCACTGCGTCCAAACACCGGCTACGTCCTTGACCTTCTGATCGCCAAAGACATGAGGGTGCCGCCGGATCAGTTTGGCAGCAAGTTGTTCGCAGACCTCTTCAAAGTCAAATGCCTGACGCTCGGAGGCTAGTTGGCAATGGAAGATGACCTGAAGCAGTAGGTCTCCCAACTCCTCACGCATCTCATGATCATCCTCCAATTCGATCGCGTCGATGAGTTCGTAAACTTCCTCAACAGCATGGTAGCGTAGAGTCTGGTGATCCTGTTCGCGGTCCCATGGGCAACCATCAGGAGCCCTGAGTTGCGCCATGATTTCACAAACCCGTTGGATGGAGGGCGTCTTACTGGAGCTCATGGGTTTGATTGCTAGAGGATGACCAGGTCATCACGGTGAACGACTTCCTGGTCGAGTTGTTTCCATTGATCGAAAAGACCCGATTCAAACCGACTGATGCCGAGGGCAAATTCCAAATGGGATTCATCGCGGATGCTGACAACCTCGCCAGCCTTGAAGGAGCCCTCCAGTTGCAGGACGCCTTTCGGGAGCAGGCTCTTGCCATTTTCTTGAAGGGCTTTTCTCGCTCCTTGGTCGACAATCAAGGCTCCCTTGGGTTGATGGAAAAAAGCGATCCAGCGCTTACGGCCCTTGAGCCGCTTTGGGGATGGCAGGAACAGGGTTCCCACATCTTCGCCACGGATGATCGATGTCAAAATTTGGTCCTGTCTACCAGGGCCTATGAGCATGGGAATCCCCGAGCG
>JALRAZ010000085.1 GCA_023257935.1 Verrucomicrobiota bacterium | reverse complement strand
GTTCATCCTGTGCAATTGATACTAATTTCTCAATATACTTATCATCTTCACCATCAGGGATGTGAAACTCGTGTGGTTTTTCTTTATTGAACGCAACCCAATTTACTTCAATTGCAGGTTCATCAACAATTTCCAAACGTTCAACATCAAATGGAAACCTAGTGATTCTTATTATTTTATTATAGGTAAAGATAAGCAGAACATCACTCGTGAAGACATCCAATCATCGAAATACATCAAAACGGTCGAGCGTGCCCCTATTGTGAATGAAATCGGTCAGCAACGACCTTGGGGAGCCCAGGTGGGCTTCTTCACCAAGGGTATTGAGCACCGGCTGGGTGCCTGGGTCTATGGTGCCCATGAGGATGGTCCAGAATGGGTTGATTTTCGCGCCAATAAAGGAGCTTCCTACAACCTCAGCTACCCCGTAAAAGATGATCTCTCCTTCCACTTCGACTGGAACTATGTGAACAACGAAGGTGGTCGTGAACGTGCGCGGGGTGATGCTGCTGTAGGCACCTTCGGATCTGCTTATGAGCACGCATTTGCTCTGGGTTTCGATCACGAAAAAGGTCCCTTTAAAGTCATTGCTGATATCATTTACGGAGCCAACCGTGAGGGGGTTTCAGGAAATAAGGGGTCTGCAGCCATTCCGGCTGGACATGATACATGGGGTTTTTATGTATTGCCGTCCTACAAAATCACCGAAAAGCTCGAAGGCGTATTCCGCTACCAATACATGGACTCGGGACGTGAACAACGTACTCAGCGATATGGGCATGATGGTGATGGGAACAGAGACGCACGTCTTAATGTCGAGAACTATCATTCGGTTTATGCTGGATTTCAGTATTTTCTGAGTGGAGAAAATCTCAAGCTCATGGGGGGATATGAGTATGCCTGGGGCGAGCTTTTTGGGAATAACACGGATATCAACACCGGAAGCTGGCAGCTGGCGTTGCGGACCTATTTCTAAAATCAGTTTTTTTGACGGAAGTTTGCGCTAAAATTTATACGAAATTCTCAGCTTTGAGCGCACCTGGCACTTTGCCGGGTGCGCGATTATCAGCCGCATGAGTCCCCATCGGGCCGCCTTTTTCTCCCGCCAGAGCCGATGCCGATGAGCATCCTCTGGCAGGTTCTTTAGACAACCATGCCTACCTCGCATCCGCTCATTTCTGAACCTTTGAATTCAGTTGGTGTTGTACCCTTTCCATGGCGTGACAAATGCCGTCAATGGTTGCATACTACACTGAAGTCGTTGGGGTTGGTATGGCTCCACCGACGTCTTTCGGTGCAACAGGATCATCAGCTCAAACAAAAGCTCCTCCTCATGGCAAGCAATGCCGAGGAATGCGTTCTCTTGGCGACACGCTCTCTTTTGGAGCGGCAGCCGCATCTAGCGGAGGCTATGAAGTCTCAGGACGATATCATTGACCAGCTAGAAAAGGAAGTGGATCAACAAGCCATCTCTATGCTGGCTGATGCCACACAACCCGAGGCCATACGCTTTATTTCCATGGCCATGCGTATTTCCAATGAGCTTGAGCGTGTTGGAGATGAAGCCACCACCATTTCGCGTCGAAGTCTGGAACTCATGAAGCATGAACCGCTTCGTCTCGAGCCATCCATTCAACCCATGGCTGATAAGGTCACGACTATGCTTCGATCCGCGCTGGATGCCTTTGTCTATCGACGGCCCAATCAGGCAAGGGAGATTATTCTTCAGGATAAGGAGGTGGATCTTCTCAACAAAACCATTCAGGCTGAGATGACCGAGAGGATGCTCGATCATCCGGAGGAAGTGGTCCGTTGCCTGCAATACATGACCATTGCCAAAAGCATGGAGCGTATTGGCGATCACGCCAGTAACATTGCCGAGCAGGTTGTCTTTCTTTACGAGGCCAAGGACATACGGCACGAATGAGCTTTCTGCTTCAGTAGCCCGGGGTTTCATAGCAGAGGGCTTTGTTTTTGACGCCCATGGCTCGTTCACTAGGGTGGGGGGGTGAAGACAAATCCCTCCGAACCTGAAAATGATCGGTCTTCCCAACCCACATCTAAGAGGGGGCAGTTTGGGTGGTCCCAGCGCGTTCTCTTTGGTCTTATCTGGGCCTGCTTACTGTTCACACTATTGCTTGGTGGCTGTGAGATGCTGCTACGCTGGATGGGGGTCGGGCATTCCGCATCATTTTTCAGACCCCAAGGCAAAGGCCATGTGGTTGAAAACGAGGCCTTCATCTGGTCCTACCACGGAATCGAGAGTCCCCTCAGACCTCACCCCTTTCGGTTTCTTGCAGACAAACCAGAGGGGGTGATGCGTCTATTCATCCTCGGAGAATCGGCTGCCCTTGGCACACCAGAGCCAGCTTTTGGGTTTGGACGCATGCTCGAAAAGATGCTTCAGCATCGCTACCCCGAAAGAAAGTTCGAAGTGGTTAACCTCGCGATGCGAGGCATCAATTCGCACATGATCCGTCTCATCGCGGCTGAAGCTAGGGCCTACGATCCCGACCTGGTGATTGTGTATGCCGGGAACAACGAGTTGGTGGGCTGGCAGGCCCCCGAGCC
>JALRAZ010000025.1 GCA_023257935.1 Verrucomicrobiota bacterium | reverse complement strand
GCAATGCGAATGCCCAAAGCGATTTTTCCAATGCTTTGGCCGCGCTTGGTGATCAAAACTGCCTGGGCGATGGTGAAAACTATCATGGTAAGGCCGATCAGGAGTATTCCCTTAGGATCCGCATCTTCGCCACCCGCAAATAAGGGTAAGATCATCAGGATGATTCCGGGAATCGCAAGGAGCATGCCCGCAAGCCCATCGACTGTGGCTGCCATGAGTCTCCTGCCCCGAGAAGCGAGCTCAAGGATGGGCATGATGGATTCGTGGCTGGGTTGCTCCGGGAGAGGCAAATCGGGCATGGAGTTCTTGAGCCCGGGAAGATTCGTCACGGGTATCCATGCCTCGCACCCCTCATACCATGCCAGATCTTCCGTGTTGAAGCGCCCCGCTTCGAGTCCTTTTTGAATTTCATCTAGGGAGAAAGGCCCTAGTTTTTGGCTGTTTTGACCGATGTAAATCTCCATTTCAGTGGCTTCTTTGCGTGATGTGGTTCATTCAGCCTTGGGGTAATTCGATGAATATGTCCAGCATCATTCGACGTTGACGTGCACAGATAGGTCGGAAAAAGGGCAAAAAGATGCTTTGAAGCACAGTGTGATTTTGCGGGAACTAGCAAAAAGCGGTGGTGCCCTCATGTAGAACACCACCGCTCCCCTGTAACACAACCAACAAGCTAATGAAACACAACGAGTCAATGGCAAGACGCAAGGCTGGCAATCAAATCAGACTTACGCTCATGCCACATTTGTTAGGACGCTTTGGCCTGCCTCGGCATTCAAAAAAAGATCGGGAAAAAATCCCCAGCAGCCCATGTCCAAGGCATGAGGCTGGCCGTTCTTGCTAACCCTCCGCCATCAGGGATTGAGCGTTTTTTGAATCTTGGCTCTGAGTTCGGCCTCCTGGTCTGCGGCTTGGCTTATGGTGGGAGTTAACTCCAGTGGCTTTCGATTCAGGCCAGGGAAGGTGTTTTCCCGGTAGGCACGGCTCAAGGGGTTGAAGCGATCGAGGAGCGATTGCCAGAGCTGTTTTTGGGGTTCTGTGGCCTCTTTGGCTCCCGAGTTGGTCTTCAAGTCTACCCCGGTGAGTCGGGTCAATAGCTGATGGGCTTTTTCTGGGGATTCTCCAATGCCATGCAAAACGGCAAGGGCAAAGGCCAAATGACCATCAAGGGGAGGGTGAACGCCGTCTCCATATTGGTAATCGGCATCCTGCTGACGACTGGTGGTAATGTAGTCCGCCAAAGGGGTGTGAATGTCAACGGTCATCGCGACCTCATGGCCAAAGCGACCTTTTGCCAAAGCTCCCAATGCCACCAAGGTATCGTCATACAGGCTGTAGGTCTGGCTGTAACCATAGACCCCTTGGCCGGGAGGCAGCAGATTCTTTTGCGGTTTGCTGATGGGGTCAAAAGGAGGTGGGGTCAAAAGGATGATCCGAGCGCCTGTCGCGTGAATCAGATCGATCAATCGCTCCAGATTGTCCAGATAGGCCTGTTGGATGTCGTCCCGGGCCGGGTAATAATTGCCATCATTCATCCCGTAGCAAATGAAGACCCAATCAGGACGAGCAATCTCCAGAGCGGGCGCGACGCGGTCATGCACCCATGGGCGACGACCGTGCCCTGGCTCAGTGGTGTTGGAAACGGTTTCGGCGCTGACTCCCATGTTGATCACCGTGAGGTCAAGGT
>JALRAZ010000017.1 GCA_023257935.1 Verrucomicrobiota bacterium | reverse complement strand
GTTTTGGGCAAAGTTTGATTACCCTCAGTGCCACAGATTCTCAAGGTGCCCGTGTCGAACAGACCCTGCGCTGGGACCTGCTACCGGTCAACGATCCCCCATACCTCGAGACCCCGGAGCCTATCACGGTGCTACCAGGGCAACCGATCCTACCCATTGGACTATTCGGCATCAGCAGTGGGTCTGCGTATGAAAACCAGCCACTGAGTTTCGTGGTCAGCGTGAAGGATGAGTCGATCATGGATCCACCTGATATCCTATACCGCCCTGGAGAAAGTGAAGGTACTCTGCTTCTCAACCATCGCCCCGGAGCTTACGGCACAACCCTGGTGACCATCACAATCGGTGATGGGGCGACAAATGATGCCACCTACACGGTGCAATTCCTGGTCCAATTTCAATCCCCAGAAAACCAAAAACCAACCCTTCAATGGGTTCGGCCTGCAGCCAATGCCTCGTTTCTTGAGGGAGAAAGCATCGAACTAGAGGTTAAGGCTGAGGATGCTGATGGGTTCGTGGCCGAGATCCTCTACCAAGCCAATGGCACACCGCTTGGGGCGGGGGACCCCCTGACTGGCCGCCTGGCCTGGATGCCGACAGAGCCTGGTATTTATGTGGTGGAGGTTCAAGCGGTGGATGATTTGGGTTTGGTGAGCGAGGTCCTATCGCTTACACTAGAAGTTAAGGTAACCCCTAACGAACCCCCCTCCCTGCGATGGGTGAACCCTTCTCAAAGCCTGACCACGATGTGGCTTGGTGAGAGCCTGAAGCTGGAAGTTGCCGCCGAGGATCAAGACGGCACGATTGCTCTCCTCGAATTCTTGGTGGACGAGGAAGTTATAGCCAGTCAGACATCGGGCTCCCATGAATGGGTTTGGCGACCTCAGGAAGCGGGAGATCATATCATTCAGGCCAGGGTTCAGGATGACGATGGTGCTCAGTCGGTAAGCCTCTTGAGAACCGTAAAAGTGGTGCCCAGACCTGCGCCATTCAGCCTCGAAATCACCCATCCTAATGACCTGGATCTCGTGTGTCTGGGTGAGCCAATTCAAGTTGAGCTTGCCCTGAAAGGCAGCCCTCCCTCTGGCGTGGTTGTGCACCTTTTTGCAGGCAATGAGCTTGTAGCCCTGCGCAGTGCTTCCCCTTACACCTTCGATTGGACTCCCACTCTACCGGGTGATTTGATGCTGCAGGCTGTCGCTTATCTGGATGATGGCAGCCAGGTGTCTTCGTCGGCAGTCAGGTTAGGGGTTTCCAAAACTTGTTATCAGGCAGGTATACTGGTTGGAACCAACCCCGTGGCAGATCCTGAGTGGATCAAGTCAATACTCTTTGAAATGGGTGTTGGCAGTGTGCAGGTTGCGACTCCTAGTGAGTCGCCCGAAGCTTGGGGCGAGGTGGATCTGGTGATTGCCATCGAGGATGGGGTGACCGGGATTCAGGAACAGACGGTTCTTGATTTGGAATACCTTCACCACGAGTTGAAGCTGCCGGTTTTCCTCATGGGGAATCATTTGCTCCAGTCAGACCCTGCCATGGAGGAGGCATTGCTTCATCGATGGCGCTCGCTCATCCATTTAGAGGGGGAAGGGGTTCTATCCATTGAGGGGTTATCAGAGCTGAGTGAGACAGGTTTTTTTCAGGCGATCCTGGCAGGTAGATTCGGCAAGGTCGCTCCCTTCAAGCTGAGCGGTGACATGGATTGGGCTGTGGCAACAGAGGGGGCTGAAGCCATTGTCAGGGTTGAGGACGTGGATGGCATGGTGCGATTCCCAGCGGGTGGAGCTTCCTTAGAGGAGCGGCCCCGTTGGGTGACGCAAAATTTTTCCCTCATCAGTCAGCTTGGCATTGAAAATGATCGTTCGCGCAGAGCCTTGTTTCAAAATGCCGTGGCTTGGCTGATAGGCGATTCAGTGTGCTCCAACGCGCAGTTCCCCGTACAGGTCAAAGCATGGCAAGATGAATCTGTTGCAGGGCAATGGGTTGAGCAACGCCTGGATCTGGCCAATTTCGGTGCTTGCGAGCTCACTGGCGGTATGCTCTGGATCGACTACCCCTCGGCCATCGAACTTGATCGGGTGGACCTGTCGATGGGATTGGGTTGGGGGCTAGGCGTTGACGGGCATTCGGCCTTTGTCCAGCTTGGGCGTCTGGCTGGAGGTGGCTCGGTCAAAGCGGAAGTTTCTCTCTGGATGCGCGGGCTTGAGCCAGGGTGGCACGAGGTTCGGTTCTGCTCGGAATCGAATAATACCCAGGAGGCATGTGTCAGCCAATTCTGGTTGGTCAGCGGTGATTCACTGGTGCCTGCAAGCATTCGTATGCAAATGGCTGAGGATGGAAGACTCTGGCTTAGGGTTGAAGGGGCAAGTGGGGTTAACTACCAGATTGAGGTATCCTATGATTTGTCTCATTGGATGCCTTTTGCCGAAGTTGAAGGCACTTTAACGGACTTGCCGCTGGAGTCCTTGATTCAAGCAGGTCATCCCTCGGCCTACTTTCGATTGGTCCATCCTTGATCTGTCATCCTTGCAGATGAATGACTCATAGTTTGTGAGTGATACCCTACTGTAACATGCCCTGCCATAAGGTATCTCTGGCTGGCACGCTCCAAGCTTGGATGTCACCCTCTGTGGAAATGAAACAAGGGATCATCAGAAACCGATGAAGAACAATTGGATGCCTTCGGCCTGGGTTGTTGTCGATGATCCAGCCTGTTGAGGTATGGGCCTCCGTCCCAGTGGGTCGATGGTGGGAGGGTTGATTTCGGACTGACTCATAGGTTCGAAGGGATTGAACCATCGCCAAATGGGCTTGCTCTTGCGGGTGGGGCTCGAGGTCGGCGACTCCCCTTGGATCGCCTTCTTCGGCTTCAACACTTTTGAAACCCACTCTGTGAGAAGACCTCCTTTTTCTATCTTACGGTGTTTATCAGGAAGCAGGCTATCATCTGCCATGCTGCCTCCGGTCTCAGTCGCTGCAGGGGCCGTTGTTGATTGCAGGATACCGAGCGTGGTCTCTGAGAGCGATCGCTCGGAACTCACTTGAGTCGGAATTGGTGCTTCTTGCCCAATGAGTAAAATAGATTTCAGGACCAAAATGATCAGGAGGTAAAAACTTGCGCGTGAATAAGGGGTGTCTTTGAGGGAGATTGCCTGGCACATAGCAAGAGGGGGTTTGAGTGGTGTGAGCCTCTATTCTTAGGGGCTAAAATCCAGCTTGGCAACCTTCCTATGCAATGCCAAGTTAGGGCATGGACGGGTCTGGTTCTGGCAGTCACACAGTCGGCATAGCCTCCACACTTGCTTACTGGGTAAAGACCACCTTCAGAGGTGGCCTGCTGTACGCCTTCATGTCATGGAAGCTTTTGGCAGGTCCTCAAGAGGCTCAAGCCCCAGTGTTTCAATCGTTGCTTCAGGCGCGTGCTGATCAGATCGATGCTTTCGTTGATGAAAAGCTGGATCAATCGGGGACCACGCCCATGGCACAGGCATCGGATCATGTCTTGCTCAGGCGTCTCTACCTCGACTTGGTTGGAAGAATCCCCACTCTGGACGAAATCGCGCATTTTGAATTTAGGGAGCCTGATTTCCGTTGGGAAGAGACAGTCGATGCTCTTTTAGATTCACGGGGGCATGTCAGTCATGAATATAACTTCTGGGCCGATCTACTTCGGGTTCAGTCACGGATGCGTAACCTGCCAGGTGCTCCCTACATTGCCTGGTTGAAAGAGGCATTAGCGGATAATCTGCCCTATGATGAGTTTGTGAGGCACCTGATCAGCGCTGAAGGCTACCTATGGGAGGATGGGGCCACTGGTTTCTATTTTCGCGATGCAGGTATGGAGCTGGACCATATGGCAAATACCTTTCAAGTGTTCCTTGGTACGCAGGTTGTTTGTGCCCAATGCCATGATCATCCCTATGACGCGTGGACCCAGCACCAGTATTACCAGCAGGCCGCGTTTGTTTATGGGGTGAAGACCAACAACCCTCAAGCCAATCGCAACTTGCGCGAACTAGGCAACAAGGCTGGGAGGAAAGACCTTGATCCTGAGCTCAAGGCAGCAGCCCGGAGGATGACCCGGCCGCTGCGCTACAAAGTAGGTGAACGCCGGACGGCTTTGAAATTGCCTGATGACTATGCCTATGAGGATGCGAGGCCGGAGTCGGTGGTCGAACCACGAGCCATGTTTGGAGAAGCTGCCATGCCCGCTGGGCATGGCTCACTGCGCACTCAGTATGCTAGCTGGATGACGTCTACGGAAAACCCTCGTTTTGCCAAGGTGATCGCCAATCGATACTGGAAGAGGATGATGGGCGTGGGCCTGGTCGAGCCCGTGGATGATCTGGGTGATCAAGATCATCCAAGCCATCCTGAATTGCTTCAATTCCTGACCGACACCCTCGTCGAGCTGGATTTTAATCTAAGGGCTTATCAAGGTGTCCTAGCTCGAACCAAAACCTATCGGCGCCAGACGCTTACTAACCAGCCGTCCCCAGATAAACCCTTTCTCTTCGAGGGAAGGCCTCTGACCCGGATGAGGGCTGAGCAGTGGTGGGATTCGGTGATGACGCTCATTGTCCCCGATGTGGATCATCGACCTGGCTTGCAGCGCCAGGACCGGAATTATGTCATGGCACAGTATCTTGCGGACAAGCCATTGGATCAGATTTTGGAAACGGTGGCTCTTGAAGCGTCGTTGGAAAAAAAGATCAAGTCCTCACAAAATCGAGTCAATCAGCTGCAAAAGCGGGCTGCTAGAGGCCGCCGTCAGTCAGCGCAGCAATCTGCTGCCGTGGAATTAAAAGCGGAACTTGCCAGCGAAAGACGGACGCTTGCCAAGCTAAGGAACCAATCGGTGATCGAAAAACCGCAGCTGCAAATGCCTGAGGAAGAACTCTGGAAGGGCTACCCTGCATCCATGGTCCGAGCCTCGGAGTTGGCTTCGCCCGCACCAGAAGGCCATTTTTTGCGGGCCTTTGGTCAGTCAGACCGAGAAACCATCGACGCCTACCAACTCGAGGCCAATGTGCCTCAAGCGCTCATGCTCCTCAACGGGCCAATCCTGGAAAACCTACGCCAAGGCAAAGGGCCACTGGCTCAAGCCCTTGCCGAGTCAAAGGACCCGGTCGCTCGCACCCGGCAGCTTTTCATGGCCTTCCTGACGCGGCCTCCTACCGCAGCGGAACAATCCTGGCTGTTGTCGCAGCAGGAAAGTGCCTTGGCCTCGAGCACTGAGGCTCTCGCCTGGATGTTGCTCAATGCACGAGAATTTGGCTTTGTTCAATGAAGACAAGAGGTTTTCTATCCCAGTTTGAACGTGATCATCGCAGTTGCTCACGGCGTGCTTTTGCTGGCTACCTAGCCAAGAGCATGTTGGGGGTGGGTGTGGGTGCTTGGACAAGCAACCCTCTGGCTCAGGTCATAGGGGATGCATCTCGAAGCCAGCCAGCCAGCCGAAGCGCCAAAAAGGTTATTTACCTCTACATGAATGGCGGGATGAGTCATCTCGATACGCTGGATCCGAAGGAAGATGCCGCGGTTCGGGGCGCGACCGAGATAATCAAGGCCTCTCGCTGCCACACCCGACTCAGTGCTTACATGCCAAGACTCGCAGAGTGTGCGCATCATACGGCGATCATTCGCTCGATGCATTCCAATCAGGGAGCTCACGAGCGAGGTCGTTATTTTGTTTGGACTGGTTATGCCCAAAGGGGAACCATCAGGCATCCATCATTGGGATCGTGGGCCGTCAGACTGGGGGGGAGCTTCAATCCAAACCTACCTGGCTATATTAAAATAGGGGGTGACACGAGGCATCCTGGTGGTGGGTTCCTCGACAGTACCTTCGCACCACTTCCCATCAGGAATCCTGATCAAGGGCTCCAGCACAGTCAGTTAGCCGATGGCCTGGACGAAGCAACCTTCAACGCTCGTTTGAGTCTAAGTCGTGAGTTCAATCAGGCTTTTGAGGCGCGCTTCCCTCAACAGCAGGTGCGCGCCTATGGAGCCGCCTACGACCATGCTATCAAGCTGATGAAAAGCCGTGATCTGGCAGCATTTGATCTGACAGCTGAGCCAGATAGCATGCGAGAGGCCTATGGAGGGGATGCATTCGGCAAGGGCTGCCTGCTTGCTAGGCGCTTGATTGAACGCGATGTCAGGTTTGTTGAAGTCAGCCTAGGAGGTTGGGATACCCATCAAGATAATTTTCCCCGTGTCGAAGCCAGGGCTGCTTTACTGGATCAGGCCCTCAGTACGCTCCTGCAGGATCTCTCCAGTCGAGGTCTGCTGGATGAGACGCTTGTGGTTTTGGCGACCGAATTTGGACGTACTCCCAAGATCAATCAGAACAACGGAAGAGACCACTACCCCAAGGCGTTTAGCTGCCTTCTGGCTGGTGGCGGCGTGAAAGGTGGCTCTATCGTAGGCAGCACTGATGGCAGGGGAGCTGAGGTGATCTCAGATCCGGTCACCATACCTGATTTCAATGCCACGATTGCCTACGCGCTGGGCTTGCCATTGGATCAGATCGTTACCGCACCCAGCGGACGTCCTTTTACTATAGCTGACAAAGGTCAGCCGTTGAAACAGCTCTTTAGCTAGGCTTCTTATTCGATAAAGATCTCTGGAGAGGATGATTTGCTGGAGAAGATGGCCAATAAGATAGCCGTGACCATCAGGGCTGCTCCGATGAGTCGCATGAACAAGATGCGACGGGGGGTACTCTCGGCTCGATAGCCTGATACCCTAGCGAGCAACCAGACCATGATAATAGCCCAGAGCCCTCTTGAGCTGTAGACCACATTCACCCCGGTCGCATTTTGAAACATCGCGACGGCCATGCCTATTAGCATGGCTTGCTGCGCAGTGAGCATGGCGCCGGCTCCCAACCATGCGAGTGTCTTTTGGTCGAGCGACTTCAGGGGCTTGTTAAAATGAGGCACCAGCAGGCTTGCCATCAATCCGACACCACCAAACATCAAGGTTAGGAAAGCCTTCAGACCAAAGAGGGTTGCCCATTGTTGAACCAAGGCATCACACAATCCAAAAGCCCCAGCACTGAGAATGGTCAGCCCGGTGGCTAGTGGGACTCGGCGTTGTGAGCCAGGTTGATCGGTTTTCCCTAGCACATAGACCGCGACAGCCGTCAGCAGGGTTGCCAGCCACATGCTTCTTGGTATTTCTATGCCAAAGATCAGCCAGGCAAAAAGAGCGACAAAAACCGACTTGGTGCCTAGCACGGGCATCACAAGGGAGACATCTCCGGCTTTGATGGCTGAAAAAGTCAGCCAATGGCCCGCAAAAAAAGCTAGAGCCGTGATCAGCGGTAAGTGTATCTGGTGCCAGGGGATGGGTTGGCTTTCCCAAAATATGAAGGGCGCAAAGCAAAGGGACATGACCCAGCTTGTGAGCACAAAACTTTGGATGGAACCGGCCCCATTTCGGAAGGCTTCCTTAAAAAATAGTCCAGCTGCAGCGTAAAGAATCGCTGCAAGCAGTGGCATGATCAGATAAATGGGTATGTCTTGCATGAAACGCGTCGCTGCCACCGGGCAGGAGGCAGGCTCATTGGGTGTGAGATCTAGAGAAGCCTCACCGACTTTCCGTTTTCGAATTGAAATGCCAAAACCCTTTGGCCTTGGTTTGGCGTTTGAATATTCCCTGTGAGCAGGTAATGAAGAGGTGATCGCGGCGGGACCCGGCAAAAACGACATTGTTCATGCCTCGCGCTGCCGCAGGGATGGCGATAATGCCACTGATTCTTCCTGTGGCATCGAACATTTGCAAACCCAGTGCTGTGGTGACATACGAGCGACCTTCGCTATCCACGGTCATGCCATCTCCACGACAGGATGAACGATCTGAAGGGGCTCGCATGGTCATGTAACGCTCACCATGCTCCCCGCCCGACACTGGATCCACGGCAAAACTCCACACATGTTGGCCTGCATACTCTGAGACCAGGAGCATGCCACCGTCTGGGTTCAGGCTGATTCCATTTGGGCTAGCAGGCTCTGGGGAGAGCAGGGTTTGCTTCCAATCGGCAAGTGGGTTGAGCCAGACCACACCACGCTGAGCGGTGTAGAACAAATGACCCTGAGCGTGGATGGCCAGATCGTTGGCGTGCACATCTTCTGCCAGCACGATCATGTCGCCAGATGCCTCAAATACAATGACATCGTTTTTGGACCACCGACAGGCATAGAGCCTCCCATCGGGACCAAAAGCCAGCCCACTAACACCAGAAGCTCTTGGGATGAAAACTTCCATTTCATCGTCTGTATTGATTCGGTAGATGGCGCTTTCTTCTGACCGCTTGCCGACAAAATAGAAGTTGCCGTATTCATCGCTGCAGGCTCCATCGGTGAACTGAAAACCTTGCTGTAGTGACTGCCAACCTTTTCCTGGCATCAGCACCTTAGACAGGGTCATGTCTCCAGGGAAATCTTGTCCTGAGAGCCCTGCATTGAATGAGCAAATGCCAACGAGCATAAGCAGGTAGGTCCAGGGTAATCCTTGATTGAGATTCAGCCATCGAGCGTGAAGCATGGTGGCATTATCCCGAATAATCCTCCGATGTCATTCACGGATTTCCATGCATGCAGCTGTGGAAGAGGGAGGTATTGGTCGGATGATTGAGGTGTTGACAGATGTATTTTTATAAATACTGTACAAAATAACAGTATTCATGAAAACCAGTCTTACCAGACGGCAAGGCGAAATACTTCGCTTTATCATGGCACATCAGAGGGAGCATGGAACCTCTCCCAGTCAACGGGAGATAGCTTCATTTTTTGATTTTCGAAGTGTGACAGCCGTGGCCGATCATCTTAGGGCTCTTCGTAGAAAGGGATACCTAGAGGGGGCAGCAAACCAGGCTCGATCACTTCGCGTGATCGCGCCACCTTCCATCTTTGAGCCCATTGTTCGTTCCAGAATCGTTGACATCCCGCTCCTTGGAGAAATTCCAGCGGGTTTTGCTGATAAACGCGACTCAGGATCGATTGAGGGGTGCGTGTCGGTGGATGTGGATACCCTGGGTGTGAAACCAACTTCCCGAACCTTTGCCTTGGAAGTGCGAGGGGATTCGATGATCGGCCGACACATCATGCATGGCGATTATGCGATCCTGGAGCATGGGGTAGAACCCCGTGGAGGAGAAGTTGTAGCAGCTTTGATAGACAATGAATCAACGCTCAAGACCTTTGTGAAGGAAAAGGGCAAGGCATATCTGCGAGCAGAAAACCCCAGATATCCGGATTTGATACCTGCCGGAGAACTGGTGATACAGGGAGTGATGGTCGCGCTGATTCGAAGGTGTCGCTAGTTGGTTAGCAGCGATCCTAACTTCTGAGGGTAAACCACTATGCCGCGCTCTGTTGGGTTACATCGAAAGGTGGTACACCTGGATGCCGATGCTTTCTTTGCTTCAGTCGAACAGGCTTCTGATGTTCGATTGCGGGGTAAACCAGTCGCAGTAGGAGGAGAAAAACGAGGCGTGATTGCTGCGGCCTCTTATGAAGCCAGACGCTTTGGCATTCATGCTGCCATGCCAACGCTCCGTGCGCGCAAGTTATGCCCCAACCTGATTGTCCTGCCAGGGGATTATGAGAAATATGAGCGTTTTTCGCGATGGATGTTTTCCTATGCCTACGACTTCACCCCTGATGTTGAAATCACATCCATTGATGAAGGCTATTTTGATCTGACCGGTGTGAGGTGTTCGGCATCAGAGGTGGCTCACCGTATTCATCGTGCCATTGGGCAGTCCTTGAAAATTTCAGTCAGTGAAGGGATTGGCCCCAGTAAGCTGATAAGCCAGATCGCATCCAAACTTCATAAGCCTTCGGCATTTCAGATGGTTGAGCCAGGCTACGAAGAGGCCTTCCTGCATCCATTGGCTAATCACTGGCTACCGGGAATCGGTCCAGCGACATCGTCTCGTCTCTGCTCGGCTGGGTTGGGTCGAATCGGTCAACTGGCAGGCACTTCGACTGATTTACTGCATCTCATCCTAGGGCGTATGGCACCGCAGATTCGAGCCTTTGCCAGGGGAGAAGATGATCGTCCGATCGTGCCGGCATCGGCTCCAGCTAAGTCCTATGGAAAGCAGGAAACATTTGCTGAAGACCAGACCGAAGAAGCTTACATCCAGGCTAAGATCTGTCAGATGGCAGACACACTCATGGCGAGGGTTCGAGCAGATGGTAAATCCATCCGGACGCTATCTCTCAAGGTGCGCTACAATGACATGGAGGAGGATCAGTGTTCGGAAAGTTTGATGGAACCGACAGATCTTGAAACCGATTTGTATGTCCGATTGACACAGATGCTAAGGAAAGCCTGGAAGCGGAGAGTGAGTTTACGTCTGGTTTCGCTAAGGTTTTCGAATGTTTATGATGGATGCCACGTGTCCGAGCTTGCACTGGATCCGTTGGCACAACAGCGGAATAGTCGTCGACGACTTGCGCATACCATTGATGCGCTACGTCGACAATGCGGTGGGGGTGCTGTCCTGAGAGGGCATGATCTGGTGTTGAAAAATGTCAGCCGGGGAAAATCGGTTCACAAAACGCCATCGGGGTCATCCAGCCTTCGGCCCAAGTCGCCCGATGAGGGAGGCAAGCAGCCCTCCTTCGGGTCATCAATGATGCGTGATCATGGCAAAAAGGTATCCACGCCTTCATCATTAGCACTTGAAAAGGGGGATGCAAGTGGGAAGCCTCGGCCCAGATCGACGTCCGTGTTGCCTATTTGCCTGAATGTTAAAAGTTATTACAGCTTCATGGATTCTGTCCTGTCGATTCAACAGATCGTCGATACGGTCGCAGCACAGGGACATCCGGCTGTCGCGTTGATGGATCAGGGGAACCTGCATGGTTCGGTTGCCTTTTACCAGTATGCTCTCAAGTGTGGGATTCAACCCCTGATAGGGGCTGAAATCCGCGTCGAGCAAAAACCTCTATTGTTGTATGTGCAAGACATGAAAGGGTATGAGCACCTCTGCCATTTACTTTCTGATCCTGGCTCCACTGAGGGGGCGAAAGTTTCAGATGAAGGGGGGGCTAGCCTTAAGAACAAGGGCCGTCGGGGGATGGCCTATACCATGCATCAGTTGCAATCTCTACCGACTGATGGGCTGCTGGCTGTGGGGTTTGATCCTGGGCTCCAACCCATTTTTGGAGATCGGTTTTATCTTGGGGTCGATCCTTTTCAAGCCATCAAGGATATGGGGCAACCGGGTGGGAATATCCCAAGGGTAGGGCTCAGACCTGTTCACTATGCGAGTGCTTCCGATAGCTGGAAACTGCAAGTGGTTCAGTCCATCCGTACACGTACGCTGCTCAAGCAGGCGCATCCAGAAAAGGGGATGTTTGGGGATGCATTCTTCCCGACCATGGATACCTGGAGCGAGGGCTGGAAACGTTACCCAGGCCTCATGGAACACAACCAGGAACTGATGGAGCGTTGCCGGGATTTTCGGCTGCCACTGGGGCCTCCGCAATTCCCTGAGTTTCATCCCCCTGACGGTTCGACTCCTGGAGCCTTCCTACGAAAGTTAGTCATTCAGGGGCTCAAGGAACGCTACCCTCCTTCCCAGAGAAAGCAGGTCATGCAGCAAGTGGAAGAGGAGCTGGCTACGATTCGGGAAGTGGGCTACGAGGCCTATTTTCTAGTTGTTTGGGATTTGCTTCAGGATTGTCAACGCAAAGGTATTGGGTGGATCACACGTGGTAGCGCTGCTGATTCCCTAGTGTGCTATTGCTTGAGAATCAGTGATGTGTGTCCGCTCCGTTTTGGGCTTTATTTTCGACGATTTCTCAACCGTGATCGGATGGCTCTGAACAAGCTTCCAGATATTGACGTGGATTTTCCTCACGATCGTAAGGATGAGGTGGTGGAGCAGGTGCTGAGAAAATATGGGGTTAGGCATGCTGCGGTAGTCGGAGGGTTTTCCACTTACCGCGCACGAGGTGCCATGGGGGATGTGGCCAAGGTGCTTGGGGTTTCCGAACAGCAAGTGCGCCGGATTACCAAGCGATTTCCGCATGTTCATTCTCGCGATATGAGGGCCTCCATCCTCGGTCAACAGGAATGTAAGGATTTGCCACTTGATGAAGAACCCTACGCGAGCGCTTTGCAGATGGCAGAGGTGCTTGATGGCTTTCCGCGTTATCCCAAAATGCACCCTTGCGGATTGGTGCTTTCTGGGCGTCCCATTCACGCGTTGACGCCCACCTTTATTTCGGAAAAAGGATACCCCACGACACACCTGGATATGGATGCTGTGGAGGCCATGGGCCTGGTCAAGATGGATATCCTGGCCCAAGGAGGGTTATCCGTCATGCGCGATGTCAGGCAGATGCTCATCCGGCAAGGCGTCCGCATTGAACTGGAACCAGGCAAGGGATGCCAGGTGCTGGAAACGAAGGAGCCCAGGACTTCAGAGATGACAGAGAGTTCCCAGTATCCTCTTTGGGGAGATGCTAGGGTATGGCGCATGATTGCCAGTGGGGGAGCAAGGGCCGTGCACCACATTGAGAGCCCTGCCATGGTCAATCTGTGCAAGATGTGTCAGGTAAGGGATATTGATGGATTGGTTGCCATTGTCTCGGTCATACGACCTGGTGCTGCCAATGAGCAGAAGAAACTTCGTTTCACTCGACGTTACCAGGGTATGGAAGCAACGACTTACCCCCACTCTAGCCTGGAGAGTTGTCTGCGTAGCACATTCGGCCTGGTGGTTTATGAAGAGCATATTCTGCAAATTTGCGAGTCCTTCGCGGGCCTTCCGGCAGGGCGCTCTGATGTCCTCCGCCGAGCCCTGGGGAAGGGGAGGGAAGAGGTTGTGGAGACCATTAGGAAAGAGTTTTTCGATCAGGCCACAAGACTTGGTCGATCACCAGCGAGTATTCAGGAAGTATGGGATTTGGTCCGTGGGTTCAACGGTTATGCCTTTTGCAAGGCACACAGTACGGCCTATGGGGTAGAGGCCTACCAGTCTGCTTGGCTCAAGTGCTATTTTCCCGCTGAATTCATGGCTGCTGTCCTGACCCACGCAAAGGGGTTTTATCACCCGTTAGTCTATGTGTTGGAATGCGCACGGATAGGAATAAACCTTCTGCCACCATCAGTGCAGCTGCCTGGTCCTGGGTATCAGGTAGAGACAAGTTTGTCGGTTAATGGTTTGATGTCACAACGCAGGATACGGGTGCCAGTGAGTGCTATCAAGGGGTTGAGTGAAAGCATGCTAGAGCGTCTGATCTGTGAATACAGGCGAGGTCCATTTGTTTCATTGAGGGATTTTTACCATCGGGTCTGGCCTCATGAACATGAAGTGGATTCCCTGATCAGGGTTGGTGCATTAGATGGTTTTGGCCTATCCCGGACGGCTCAGTTCTGGCAATTGCGCCAGCTGACCCATCGTTTTTCGGATCACAAATGCCCCGATCAAGGTTGGTTGCTCCCTCCTCCGGATCTTGCACGTGTTCCCGAAGTAGCTCTGGATGAGCCGGGGAGAGGGCAGCGTCTTCAGTGGGAACAGGAACTGATTGGTTTTCCAGTGTCTGGGCATCCGTTGGATTTGTATTCAGAGGTGGCCTGGCATACTTACTGTCCGGTGGACCGGTTGGGAGACTACCTGGGAAAAGAGGTAACAGCCTGTGGCTTGGTCATCGAGCAACGTATCCATCATCAAGTGACAGGAGAGCCTATGAAATTCCTGACATTGGCCGATCGCAGTGGTATGGTTGAAACAGAATTATTCGCCTCTACCTACCGAAGTCATGGGCTCGCGACGTTGCGTTATCCCGTTTTGGAAGTGACAGCCAGGGTAGAACCCTTTGAAAATGGAGAAGGCTTTTCACTCAGAGTCCTGAGGGCAGGCAAACCGCGAGTGATGAGTCAGGAATCTTCTCCTCGCCGGACGACCTGATCTTCTGTTCTGGAGGGATATTTCCAGAGGCAAGGTTCTAAAAATCACCTTCAGAGAGTAGCACAAAACCGCGGTTACCATCGCCATCCAGGTAGTGAAGGATCAGTCCCTTGGATAGATCGGTGGTTTGATAGATCTTGGCAAAGTCAAAGGTCTCTCTAACGGGTTGATAATTCACATCGGTGATGATGAGGCCAGGTTGCAAGAGATTCCCAGCCATACGCTCAGCCAGGCTATCTTTCTCAATTTCCCAAATCATCAATCCGTCTGAAAGGTCAACCCCAAACTGTTTGGCTCCTGTTTCGTCGGCCTTGCGTAATTTTAATCCGAGTGGACGATGGATGATAGGCCTGATTTCGTTGGCGGTGATGTTGGCAACCTTCGGGCGCACCCATTCTTTAGGTCGAATCTCGACTTGGAGGCGCTGCTGGTTGCGAACCACATCGAGAATGATGGGTTGGCCAATGGTTTGGGAGCGAACCTGATTTTTGAGTTGCTGAGAAGTGGCCACGGGTTTTCCCGCCACAGCGATGATGACATCAGCAGGTTGTAAGGACGATTCAGCTGCTGCGCTGCCTGCCTGGATGGTGGAGACGATCACGCCTCGGGTGACAGAGGGAAGCAATTGGTTGAGAGCGTGGTTTTCAGAAAGGGTTTGGATGCCAATGCCAAGTAGGGCGCGCTTGAAGGTGCCGGTTTCGATGAGCTGATGAGCGATTTCCATCGCCATATTAATCGGGATGGCAAAGCCAATGCCGGTATTGAGCCCTCGAATCATGGTGTTGACCCCAATGACCTCGCCTCGAATGTTGACCAGTGGACCACCCGAATTGCCCGGGTTGATGTCTGCATCGGTCTGGATGAAGTCATGATCCATATTGCGAGAGAGGGTCACGGTGGACCTTCCTTTGGCGCTGACATGGCCGTAAGTGACTGAATATTCCAGCTCAAAGGGAGCTCCGATAGCAATGGCGAACTCACCCACTCTGACCGCCTCTGAGTCACCTAGGCGAATGGGTTTCAAGGTATCCTCTGGGGCATTGATTAACCTGAGAATGGCCACATCAGACTGCGCGTCGTAACCCCTGACATGCGCCTGAAACAGGCGACCATCTTGTAGGCGCACTCTAATACGGCTGGCTGCTTCAATCACATGGTAGTTGGTCAGGATGTGGCCCTGGACATCCAGGATCATTCCTGAACCCTTCCCATCAAAACGATCCTCCGGGGTGGCTTGCTCTTCAGGTTCATTGGTTGATTCCTGCCTTTTCTCAAGCTGTTCTCGAAACAAATCCTCCATCTGGCGCCTGAGCTCATCGGGTAATTCTTGGAGGTTAGGATGGTTTTGAAGTTCCTCCAGGCTGCCACCTGAGGCGACAGGGTGGGCGACCTCGATGACCACGACTGAGGGTGCCACCTGGTCGGCCACTTCCACAAAGGCCTGATTGAGACGCTGGGCCCAGATCACGGCTTCCGAAGGCTCGATAGCCTTGGGAACGTCTTGCGCCCAAGCAATTATTTGAGGGGAACCAAGCCCCAAAAATAGACACACTGCCAAGAAACCGACTGAGTTTCGCATACTTCTATTCCTACCTCATGGAAGTCTTCAGTGCAACTGCCGGCAGCTTGGTTTGACGCTCTGGAGGTTGATTCGGATCCTGCCATGCGCTAACATGCCCCAGCCCATGGAATCTCAATCACCCTATGGTATTCCGAGCCGTCGTGACTTTCTCTGGCAAATGGGAGGAGGTCTCGGTGGGATTGCGTTGAGTTCACTCATGAGCCAGGATGGGCTGCTTGCCTCCGACACAGCTAGCCCGAGCATCCATGGCGGCCTGCACCATGCCCCCAAAGCCAAGCGTGTGATTCAACTCTTCATGGCTGGGGCGGCCAGTCATGTAGATTTGTTCGATTACAAGCCTCAGCTGATCAAGCGCCATGGCCAAGCCTGGGATCCCGGTGAGGCGGTGGAGCTTTTTCAAAGCAGTCCAGGCAACGTGTTCGCCTCCCCATGGGCTTGGCAGCAATATGGTCAGTCAGGTAAGTACCTTTCTGATGCAGTGGCGCCACTGGGGCCGTGTGTGGACAATATGGCCTTTGTCCATAACATGGTGGGAAAGACTGGTGTCCACAGTCAGGCTACTTTCCTTCAGGCCACAGGGTTCCAACGTCCCGGCTTTCCTGGCATGGGGGCGTGGGTTAGCTACGGCCTTGGCAGCCTAAATGACAACCTCCCTACCTTTGTGGTGCTCCCTGATCATCGAGGGTATGCGTCCAACGGGCCCAAGAATTGGGGGGCAGCTTTCCTGCCAACCCACCATCAAGCCACTGAGATTTTCCCAAGCCGTGCCACCCCGATCCACGACCTCAAAGTGCCTACCAACTCCTTTGTCACCCCACGAAGCGAAACCGAGGGATTGGCTTTGCTGGCGGAGGCAAATCGGAATCATCTTGCCGAGCGAGAAGGGGACCAGCGGCTTGAGGCGAGGATTCGTTCTTACGAACTGGCAGCGCGCATGCAGTTGACGGCTCCAGAAGCCATTGATATCACCCAAGAGCCAGACCATGTCCTCAAGCTTTACGGGCTTGATCACGGGGCCGCTACCTGGCCTGAGGCGATCAATGAGGCGGAGGAAACCGACTACTGGGGCCGCAAATGCCTGGTTGCCAGGCGCCTGCTCGAGCGTGGCGTGCGATTTGTGCAAATTTGGTCTGGTAATGATAATGGCTTTCCTAGGCGCAATTGGGATTCTCACGAGGATATTCAACGCGATCATGGTCCCTTGGCCCTTGGGATGGCGCGCGGTACGGCAGGCCTCATCGCTGACCTTCGGCAACGAGGCATGCTGGAGGACACCTTGATCCTTTGGACGACTGAGTTTGGTCGTATGCCCTGCGCACAGGGAGGCAAGGGACGCGATCACAACCCCTTCTGCTTTACCAATTGGCTTTGTGGCGCTGGCATCAAGGGCGGCGTGACGCATGGATTGAGTGATGAATGGGGTTTCCGCCCCCAGGACCGCAATCAGCCAACAACGGTCTACGATATCCACGCCACCATGCTGCACTTACTGGGTATCCGTCATGACAAATTGACCTTCCGGCACAATGGGATCGATCGAAGGCTTACTGACGTGCACGGTGAAGTGATTGAGTCATTGCTAGCCTGATGCGTGCACTCGATGAACAAATTCTTCAAAATTCGTTTCCATTGAGCCTTTTCGGGGTCATATTGAGACGTTCAGGGAAGTGAACCACGATATGAAGCTTCCCCACAGGACCACTCGAATCGAGACTTTGCATGGAATCACCTGTCAATCATTTGAATACGCTGGACTGGAATCAACCCGATGCCCAAGGGCATTTCGGCCCTTTCGGTGGGCGCTATGTGCCCGAAACGCTCATGCATCCGCTCAAGGAGCTGGAAGATGAGTATTTTCGCGCGCAGACCGATCCGGCTTTTCAGGATGAGCTCAGCTACTATCTCAAGGAATTTGTGGGACGACCCACGCCACTTTACTTCGCCGAACGACTGACCCGCGAACTGGGGGGGGCAAAGATATATCTCAAGCGCGAAGACCTGCTTCATACAGGTGCCCACAAAATCAACAATTCCATGGGCCAAATCTTGCTGGCCAAGCGAATGGGAAAGCGACGCATCATCGCTGAAACTGGCGCTGGGCAGCATGGGGTCGCTACAGCCACTGTTGCTGCCATGTTTGGGATGGAATGTGTCATTTACATGGGTGAGGTAGACTGCCAACGTCAGGCGCTCAACGTGTTCCGCATGAAAATGCTTGGTGCCGAGGTGCGACCGGTCACCGCTGGGCAGCGAACCCTCAAGGAGGCAGTCAATGAAGCCATGCGGGATTGGGTGACGCATGTGCGCGACACACATTATATTCTTGGCACAGCCTACGGGGCACATCCCTATCCTTTAATGGTGCGCAATTTTCAGCGTGTCATAGGCGATGAAGCCAGAGCTCAAATCCTCGAAAAGGAATCAAAGCTTCCGGATCTTCTGGTGGCCTGTGTGGGAGGGGGGAGTAACTCCATCGGCCTGTTTTACCCCTTCTTAAAGGACCCTAGCGTGCGCATGCTGGGAGTCGAAGCCGGTGGTGAGGGTATCGAGCCAGAGCGCCATGCGGCACGTTTTCAGGGCGGCTCACTGGGCGTATTGCAGGGAACCCGGTCCTACATCCTTCAGGATGATCATGGTCAGATTCAGCTGACTCACAGTGTCTCTGCTGGATTGGACTACGCGGCGGTTGGCCCGGAGCACGCCTGGCTCAAGGATCAGGGGCGGGTTGATTATGGTTATGCCACCGATGAAAAAGCCTTGGAGGCGTTCATGGGGCTAGCTCGGTTGGAGGGCATCATCCCAGC
The DNA here is from genome assembly GCA_023257935.1 of Verrucomicrobiota bacterium. Taxonomy (GTDB): domain Bacteria; phylum Verrucomicrobiota; class Verrucomicrobiia; order Limisphaerales; family AAA164-E04; genus UBA7971. The sequence goes on along the minus strand of JALRAZ010000017.1, from coordinate 7,137 downwards.
GCTTGAATCAAGCCATGCTGTGGCGGCGGTCATGGAAAAAGCTCCATCCATGTCGTCTGATCAGATCATCATTGTCAATCTGTCGGGTCGAGGCGACAAGGACGTTCAACAAGTCGCCACACGGCTCAACATGCAGATGCCCCACTAGCCTGCCTTTTGCAGGTCATGACAGGCTGTGCTGCCTCACCCACTCCATGAGTCAAGTCCCAGAGTTTGCTGCCAATCAGGCGCGCCACATGATGCAGTGCTGGTCTTCGCAGGAGGGCTATGCGCCCATTCCTGTCGAGCGGGTGGAGGGTTGTTGGATTCATACCACCGATGGGAGGCGTATCTTCGATCTACGCAGCGCTCATGAGTGCATCAATCTGGGATTCAATCATCCCAAGGTCCTGGCGGCGCTTAAACGCCAACTTGACACGGTAGCCTATGTCACCGATGACTTCGCCACTGAGCCTACTGGGCAACTCGCGCGTCGACTGGCTGAATTGACCCCTGGCTCTCCCGACAAGAAAGTTTATTTTGCTCAGAGCGGGGCTGCTGCAGTCGAAGCGGCTATCAAAGCAGCCCGGCAGTTTCAATACCACCGCATGTTTCATGAGGGTGGTTTGACGCAAAGTGATGCTCCTTCTCAGTATCCATACCCCTACAAGATTATTTCGCGCTACAAATCTTGGCATGGATCGACTAGCGGAGCCGCATCGGTGAGTGGGGATCCGCGTCGGTGGTTTCAGGAACCCCTGACGGTTCCTGGGGTGGTGTTCGCTCCTGAAGCCAATGCCTACCGACCACCTTTTGGCGATGGAGAGACCATGGTGGAGGAAAACCTCAATTATCTGGACTACATCATCGAAAATGAAGGGGGTTCCAACAAGGTTGCCGCTGTGTTGGTTGAGCCAGTTGTTGGGAGCAATGGTATCATCCCGGCACCTCCGGGCTATCTGGAAGGGGTAAGGCGTCTTTGCGACCAGTGGGGATTACTGATGATTGTGGACGAAACCATGACTGGTATGGGACGCACTGGCAAGCTGCTAGCTATTGAGCACTCTGGGGTCGAGCCTGACATCATTATCATGGGCAAGGCACTTGGTGCCTATTGTCCGCTGACGGCAACCATTTTTTCATCCAAGGTTGCACGATCTTTTGATCATCATCTCTTTGGTCACGGGCAAAGTTATTCGGGCCATGCTCTCGGGTGTGCGGGGGCCTTGGCAGCTCTGGAGGTGCTTGTCGAAGATGGCCTGCTGGATGAAGTCGCCGCCAAGAGTAGGCATTTGGAAAATCGGCTGCGCAAACTTGCAGCAAAACATCCTTGTGTCGGGGATGTTCGTGGCTTGGGACTCTTTTTCACACTTGAGCTGGTTGCTGATCCTGCGACAGGTCGACCACTCAGGAAAACAACGGAAAAATATGAACCCACCCTTGTTCACGAAATAGCCCAATTTTTGTTTCACGAGCGCGATATTTACGTGCCTTCGGATAAGTTTGGTATTTGGGTTGTACCGCCACTGGTGGTTCAATTGTCCGAAATCGACTGGTTTTGTGATGCGATTGATGAGGCACTCACTCGGGTCGATCGGCGCCTGGGGCTTTAATCCCTCAGCGAGGGTTGATTCAGTCTTGATTCCTAACCAATTTGTAATGTTACCGAAAGGTTCTGGTGAGCCTAGTGTGTTTGATTCTACCTGTTGATAGATAAATCAAACATCACTGAAATCATCATGAAGAAAAAGATCTCTTTATTCTGCTCCAAGTTAAGGTTGGGAATCCTCGCAGGATTACTCCTAGCCTTGAGTGCTTCGGCGGTGAACGATTGGGCCAAGGGAGAGGCTGTTCGCAAGGATCGCCCACGTCCGACACTAAAGATCAACGATCAGCCCCTGCAGCGTGAAGCTTATCCAGTCGTCAGCTTTGCTCCGGTGGTGCAGGAAGTCTCTCCCAGCGTGGTTCAGGTTTACACCACGACCCGAACTCGCCCAAGCAATGGTCGCCCTCAAGATCCGATGCAGCAGTTATTTGGGTTTCCTGGCTGGAATCAATTCGCCCCCCCACAGGATGCCACCCCAAAGAAAGGCCTGGGTTCGGGAGTCATCGTATCGCCGGAGGGCTATGTGATCACCAACCATCACGTTGTTGAGGGGGCCGATGAGGTCAAGGTGGTGCTTAACCCTAACGAGGAAACCTACATCGCTGAAATCATTGGCACTGACCCAAAAAGTGATCTTGCGGTGTTGAAAATTGATGCGGATGGATTGGTTCCCATTGAACTGGGTGACAGCAATCAGCTTATGGTGGGCGATTTAGTGATGGCTATTGGGAATCCATTTGGTGTGGGCCAGACCGTGACGATGGGTATGGTCAGTGCTAAAGGGAGGGCTGAGATGGGGCTAGACTACGAAGACTTTATTCAAACCGATGCCGCCATCAATCCTGGGAATTCGGGAGGCGCCCTGGTGGATGCGAAAGGACGTTTGGTGGGGATCAACACAGCAATCTTAAGTCGATCCGGCGGCAACATGGGGATTGGTTTTGCGATCCCTATGAATCTGGCTCGTCACGTCATGGAGAGCCTTGTCGAGCATGGCCAAGTGGTGCGCGGATACCTTGGAGTAAGCATCCAGGATGTCACCCAGGAAATGCAGGATTACCTCGAGTTACCAGCCAAACAGGGTGCTCTGGTGGCCGACGTGTTCAAGGATAGTCCTGCAGCCTCCGCCGGACTCAAGCCTGGTGATGTGGTGACCCAATTTGATGGCAAGCCTGTCGGCAATCACCGCGAACTCAAATTAATCATCGGCCAAAGTCAACCGGGTGAAAATTACGGGATGGAAATCTTGCGACAGGGAGAAAAAACAACCTTGCAAGTGGAGTTGGCGACCTTGGGAAGTGATCCTCGCCAGCCACTCAACGTATCCTCAGTATCTGATCGGGATGCCTGGATGCAGGACCTTGACCTTGAAGAGCTCACGCCACTGATGCGGCGCCAATTTGATGTCCCAAATTCTATCAGCGGGGTGCTGGTTACACAGGTACGCCCAGGTAGTGCTGCCTGGGAGACGGGACTGAGAGCAGGGGTGGTCATCAATGAAATAAACCGCAAGCCCGTGGAACAAATGGAGGATCTCAGGGCATCATCCGCCATGGGGCAATCCATCCTGCTTAGGATCTGGTATAACGGCCAGTATGCATACCGTGTCCTTTCCCTAGAGGACCGCGGTTGAGGTTGAGTCATTAGGTTCGAGGGGGTGCCTTCTCCGCTTTTTAAGCGGGAATTAGGCACCCCCTTTTGCTTGATCAACTCAACCAGACCATCACAGTGGTAGCGCCTAGCGTTGCCATGGCCAGCAGCTTGATTTACGATGATCCGGCGGTATCCATCCACACATGCATCATGCGTATCCTAGTTCTCGAAGATGATTCCAAAATTGCTTCCTTTCTTGAAAAGGGGCTGAAACAAAGCGGTTTTGCGGTTGATGTGAGCGCAGATGGCGAAGAGGGTTTGGTGATGGTTCGAAGCAACCCCTACGATGCTGCCATCATGGATCGCATGCTGCCGGGTATGGATGGTTTGGAAATCATACGCTCGATGCGTCGGGATGGCATCCAGACACCCGTGTTGGTCTTAAGTGCCAGAGCCTCAGTTGATGATCGTATCGAAGGCTTGCAGGCTGGGGGAGATGACTACCTGACCAAGCCTTTCTCATTCAGTGAGCTGCTGGCGCGAGTGCATGCATTGATCCGTCGCTCCAGTCAGGCGACCGAACCCACCAGACTTGAATGGGAGGATCTTCAGATGGACTTGCTCACACGAGAGGTTTTTGTCGGGCAGGAGAAGGTGGATGTTCAACCCAAGGAATTTGCCCTGCTAGAGTATTTGATACGGCAAAAGGGACGCGTGGTCACCAAGACCATGATCTTGGAGCATATTTGGAATTACCATTTTGACCCCCAAACAAATGTTGTGGATGTGCTGGTTTCGCGACTGCGTAACAAAGTGGACCCGAATCGACAGCGTATCCACACCATAAGGGGTGTGGGTTACGTGCTTCGCCATGCGTAGAGGCTACTTCAAATCCTTTGGGTTTCGGCTCAATCTCTGGTACGGCGCTGTCTTCTCAGTGACCACCGGGATCCTATTGTTTTTATTCTATTGGATGCTCGAGCAAGCCGTGTTGCAAAAGGATGTACAAGCTCTTCAGATGCAGATCCGTGATTATTCCAGACTGTACCGTGATCAAGGTCTGCCTGGGTTGGATCGTTGGATTCAAGAGCGAAAGGCAGCAGGGGAGTTGCAGTCTTTTTTTGTACGGATCACCTCCTCGGAAGGACGTGAGGTTTTTCTAGCTGCCTCGGAAAACTGGCTTAAGTCCGAATCATTCCAATGGGGTAGTTTGGTTTTCAAAGCCAGAGAGTTGCTTAGAATTCCTGAATCCGAAGAAAAGGATCTGATTTTAATGGAATCGGAATTTTGGAATGGCCAACGGTTGATGGTCGGGCGACGCACCGATAACCAGGAGCTATGGTTGAAGCCTTTTCGAAAAATTTTCATAGGAGGCATGGTGCCAGTGGTTCTCATGGGCTTTGTGGGGGGGGGATTCCTGGTTAAACGCAGTCTGGACCCCCTGCGGCGCATTAGCGCAACGGTTCAGACAATCATTGATACTGGCAAACTGGACCGAAGAGTCGATTTACCTCGTACTGAGGGAGAGCTGACTCAGCTTGCTAGACAATTCAATCAGATGTTGGAGCAGAACCAGCACCTGATTAACTCTATGCGAGAGTCTCTTGATAATGTGGCACATGACCTCCGGACTCCATTAACACGATTACGTAATGCAGCTGAAGCAGCGCTCCATGACCCGCAGGCCAGCGAGGGGGTGGCCTCTGAAGCCCTGGCAGATTGCATCGAGGAATCGGAAAAGCTGCTCACCATGTTGCAGAGTCTCATGTCAATCGCCGAAGCTGAAGCGGGAGTCATGAAGCTCAATCGGGTTTCAACCGACATGGGAGAGCTCTTACAGGAGGCCAGTGACCTTTACGAACAAGTAGCCGAAGACAAGGCGATCGTCATCCAACTTGATATCAAGCCAAGGGTGATTGCCATGGTCGATCCTCATCATCTCAGGCTGGTTCTGGCAAACCTTCTGGACAATGCCATCAAATATAGTGAGGAGGGGAGTCGGGTTCTGCTTGGGGTTGAACCTCAGGGTGATGAGGTGCTTGTCAAGGTGAGCGATCAAGGCGTCGGGATCCTTCCATCTGACTTGGGGAAAATTTGGGATCGCCTTTACCGTGCTGATAAAAGCCGAAGCCAGCGAGGTCTCGGGCTGGGGCTAAGCCTGGTCAAGGCCATTGTGGAAGCCCACCATGGGCGCGTTGAGGTTTCCAGTCAGCCAAACCGGGGATCTGTCTTTAAAGTTTATTTGCCCACGTATCTCCCGGCGGGACTGAATCCGTCGGGAGAGCTCAAAGATTGACCACATTTTTCAAGGAGCCATCAAGGTATCCTTTGAGGTTAGTCACAGCCATCTGGAGAAGACGTTTTCGAGCGGCTGAAGTAGCCCAGGCAATATGGGGTGTGATCAAGCAATTGGGAGCTTGGTAGAGGAGGCTTTCGCTGCGGGGTGGCTCGACTTCCATCACATCGATACCTGCTCCAGCAATTTTCCCATCCATGAGGGCATCTGCCAGGGCACGCTCATCAACCAGAGGTCCGCGGCTGGTGTTGAGCAGGAAAGCTGATGATTTCATGCGCCTTAGCCGAGCTTCGTTGATCAAGCATTGAGTCTCTGGGGTGAGCGGACAATGCAGGCTGATCACATCAGAGGTGGCAATCAGCTCATCGAACTCAACCCAGTCGACTTCGGGGTGTTCCTCCTGATTGATGGAACCTCTGGCAACGCTCTGCACCTTCATACCAAAGGCCCGAGCCATGCTGGCTACGGCTTGGCCAATACGCCCAAAACCAATGATTCCCATGGTCAAACCCTCCAACTCAATGAGGGGGTGTTGCCAATAGCAAAAATCCGGGCAACGCATCCAGTCTCCACGCATCACCGATTCAGAATGAGCTCCCACTCTCTGAGTCAATTCCAGTAACAAGGCCATGGTCATCTGCGCCACCGATCGGGTTCCGTATGCCGGAATATTGGTGACAGGGATCGAACGCGCCTTGGCAGCTTGAATGTCCACGATGTTATAGCCTGTTGCCAGCACCCCTATGTAGCGCAAATTGGGAAGGCGGTGAATGGTCTCAATGCTAAGAGGGGTCTTGTTGGTCAACACCATCTCGGCATGCTCTGCACGGTCCACGATGTCCTCGATAGCGGTTCGAGGATAAATCTGGCAGCTGTCCACTAATTTTTGCAGTGGGCCCCAGTCCAAATCGCCTGGATTGAGGGTATGCCCATCAAGAATGACAAGATCGTGATCCATTGGAGGAACACCTTAGGAAAAGGATCCTTCGATGACAATGGCATGATGATTGAATCTGGCTACCAGCTCAAAGTGTCAGGTAGGCAATTCAAGTTTCGAGCCCCTTGTGCTTGAACAACGACCATGTCCTCACTCCTGACACCCCCGGTTTGAAGTGAGTAAAGACCTGGTTCGATGGTCAATACTTCGTGAGACCCAAGTGCGGGTCCCTTGATATCCAATAGGGGTGGTTCATGCACTTCCAGCCCGATGCCATGGCCGGTTCCATGGACCATGAACCATCGATCCGGATGCTGCTGCTGACGGTCCAGCCCATACTCAAAACCATTTTCTCTCAATGCTGCCAGGGTGGCTTCGTGAACAGCTTGCCCAGAGATGCCTTCCCTGGTTACCCCAATGGCCGCCTGTTTGGCTTTGACCACTGCCTGGTAGGCACGCTGGACCTCGGCTGGGACTGTGCCATGGACGGCAGTTCGCGTGCAGTCTCCATGGTAACGTGTCTGTTTGTTGACAGGAAAAATATCCACAATGACCGGCTGCCCTGTCCACAATGGGCCAGTGCCCGCGGCGTGACAATCTGCACCTTGCTTGCCGCAAGCAACAATGCTGCCAGGGTTGGCGAATCCCTCCTTGAGTAACCAATCATCAATCATGCATCGCAGCCGCTCTGAGGTCAGGAGGGATCCTTTATGATACAGTTTGCCA
>JALRAZ010000004.1 GCA_023257935.1 Verrucomicrobiota bacterium | reverse complement strand
GAGACACTCAATTTGGCCTCGCCCACTTCCCTGGCCAAGGAGCCCTCCACGCGTCGGATCCGGGTGAACACCAAAGTGCTGCGTTCTAGGCATCGCCTGTGCGCAACCCTGCTAACCCCCATTTCGTTAACGAAAGCAAGGGCTCGATCTAGCGAAATCAGCCAGTTGCTCTCTCAAAGACGCGACTCGGAGGTTGTGGTCAAGACCCTCTTCAGAGTCCGGTGTGCTTGTAAAAAGAACGTCCGACTGGGAGGTATTCGTCGGCTTCAAGCCTTATTTGAAGATCAGTCACCAGAGGCTGTCGATGCCTGGCATTGGGTTCGCATCCGACAACTCTTAAGACTGGAGCGTGACTTTTGGCGACGTCTGGTCAAAGCCCACTCTGCACCCCCTACAGACTGCCTGGCCTCTGGGCTGGTGCAGACCTATCGCAAGGCGCATCGCATGTATGATCGCGCTCGTCACCAAAGAGACTGTCAGCGTTTTCATGAATGGCGAAAATGGGTCAAGTATCTCTACTATCAATCCCAGTGTCTGATTTCACTTGGCTTGCCAGCGAAACAAGATCGCACCAAGGTGATCAAGAGGCTCGGCCGATGCTTGGGCCAGCATCATGATTTGGATGTTCTACGCTCCCATATTAATCGTCTTCCAGTTTCAGCGATGCCCTCAGACAAACTTGCAAGCTGGAGCTTGGCCATTGCTCGAATTGAAAAGGAGCATGAATCCAAGGCCCTCAAAATGGCTAAGCCTTTATTTAAGTCGAACCCTGAACGCATGGTTGAGGGTTGGTTTGGCTTTGATATCTCCTTAAGTTAGCTTCATCCTCTCGCACCCAGCCAAAGTATGCCTTTAGAAATAGAACGTCGATTTTTGGTAGATCCTGAAGGGGATTGGCGTCTTGCCGCCCGCAAAGAAATTTGTCGACAAGGCTACATTTTGACTCAGGCACCTTGTTCTATGCGGGTGCGCATCATGGGGGACCAGGCTTACCTGACGATCAAGAGTCAACGCGAGGGCATTGCTCGAGAGGAATTCGAATACCCAATACCCCTCGAAGATGCCAACCACATGTTGGACCACTATTGTCATGAAGGACAGATTTGTAAGAGGCGTTACTATGTACCTTTTGATGGATTGACCTGGGAAGTGGATGTTTTCGAAGGACCCAACCAGGGTTTGATCCTGGCTGAGGTCGAACTGGATCATGTGAATCAGGAGTTTCGAAAACCCGATTGGGTTAGGCAGGAAATCTCAGGAGATGCCCGTTACTTCAATGCTTTGCTGGCCCTGAATCCGTATCAGAGCTGGGCTCATGAGCCTGATCATTCCTGAATGGTTTCATTCAAGTGATCTCCCTCTAGGTGTACGTTTTTTTTTGATCCAGCAAGCCATTGGTGGGCATGATGGGAGCATGCAGTCAGAGGAACCCCTCATTTTACTGGATCAGGTATCCAAAGCCTATGGTCAGGTTGACCAAGTTGCCTCCACCTTAGTGCTGGACGCGGTTGATCTGAGTGTCGATTCTGGCACGACGACTGCCATCATTGGTCCCTCTGGATCAGGTAAGAGCAGTTTGCTCAACTTGATTGGAGCTTTGGACCAACCCAGTTCTGGCAAGGTTACGGTGGCCGGCAAAGATCTCGCAGAGCTGAACGAAAATGCTTTGGCTCGATTCAGGCGCCAGACCATTGGGTTTGTGTTTCAGTCTCATCACTTGCTGCCCCAATTATCTGTATTGGAAAATGTCCTCATTGGTTTGTTATCTGAACCTAATTCAGGCCTCCAGGTCGGTGAGGTGGAGGATCGAGCCAAGAGGCTGCTGGATCGTGTGGGGCTCTCTCATCGCCTCAGCCATCGTCCCAGCCAGCTTTCTGGAGGTGAGCGCCAACGAGTGGCGGTGGTGCGTGCGGTGCTCTTTCAGCCTCGACTGCTGCTTGCTGATGAGCCTACCGGGGCCCTGGATCATCGGGCCTCTCATCTTTTAGCAAACCTGCTGATGGAGTTAAACCAAGAGGAAAACATGACACTCTTGATGGTGACCCATTCTCGAGAACTTGCTGACCTGACCGAAACAATCCTTGTTCTCAAGGGTGGCAAACTAGCGCCCCTACCAAGTGTATGAATGCTTGGATTTTTTTGATTCGATCCCTGCGCTTCCACGGTCGTTCGCACATTGGAACTATCTTAGGGGCCTGCATTGCCTCAGCTGTGCTGACCGGGGCTTTGATTGTGGGGGATTCGGTAAGGGGAAGCCTCCTTCAGATGGCGATGTTTCGTTTGGGTCAGGTGGATACAGCCATTGTTGGGAACGATCGACTTTTTGAGCAGAGCCTTGCCCAGCGCATGCAATCACCCATGCATGGTAAGGTTGTTCCGGTGATCCAACTGCCTGCAGTGACAACCACTCAAGGTGGTGACTACCGAGCTAACCAGTCATGGCTCCTTGGGGTAACCGAAGGTTTTTGGGATCTGGCGACCGAACCGGCTAAAGAGGTGCATCCAGCACCTGGTAAGGTGGTCTTGGGAAGTGCCCTGGCTGCGCAGCTACAGGCTCAGGTTGGGACCCGACTCATTCTCCGTGTCCAAAAGCCGAGCATGCTTTCTCCCGAAGCACCCCTTTCTCCGGAAGAAGGACATACCGTTGCCCTCAGACTGGAGGTCTCTCGGGTGATCAGCGATGCTCAGTTCGGCAGGTTTAGTCTGCAGGCCAGCCAGCTGCCAGCGATGAATGCCTTTGTCGACTTGGCTACCTTACAGCAGAGTTTGGCATTGGGTGAAAAAGCTAACCTACTTTTGTTGGATCGATCTGATCAATCAACTGACCCAGTAGAACGTCTGGAGGCCATCACTCAGCGATTGCGTGATCAGTGGACAATCCAGGATAGTCAGCTCAAATGGTATGTCCAGGAGCGTGAGGATCGTTCAGTAGCCGAAATCCGATCCGAGCGCGTTTTTCTCGATGCCCATACATCTGCTGCACTGCTGAGGGCTGAAGGCGAGGGTAAGGGCGTGTTGACTTATTTTGTCAATGACATGCGATCGGGTGATCGGCATACGCCCTATTCCATGGTTTCTGCGGTGGGAGATGGGCTCTTGCCTGTCGCACTGGGTAAGGATGAGGCTGCCATCAATCAGTGGCTCGCCGAAGACCTGGAGCTCGAGCCTGGAGACAGGTTGAAGATTGATTATTTTCAAGTGGGCCTGGGGCGGACATTGGAGGAGGCGAGTGCAGAACTCATCGTTAAGGCAGTGGTGCCCATGGCCATGCCCTATGAAGACCCATCACTGATGCCTGATTTTCCCGGGCTAAAGGATGCGGAGAACTGTCGTGACTGGGACACGGGTTTTCCCATTGATCTGGATGCCATCAGGGATCAAGACAATGCCTATTGGGAATCCTATCAAGGCACACCCAAGGCCTTCGTTTCCCTGGCAACTGGCCAAGCCCTCTGGCAAAACCGCTTTGGGGACCTCACTTCAGTGCGTTGGTCAACAAGCGATCCCAATCAGGAAATGGGTCAGCTGACCGAATACATCGAACAACAGATCGAAAAGGAGATTGATCCCCTGCAGCTGGGTATCTCAATACTTCCAGTAAGCCAGCAGGCTCTGGCTTCAGTGATCCAGTCACAGGACTTTGGTGGGCTGTTTATTGGGTTCAGTTTTTTCCTCATCTTGGCTGCCCTGATTCTCATGAATCTTCTTTTTCAGTTCGTCATTGAAAAGCGCGCCAGCGAAACGGGGCTCTTGCTGGCTACTGGGATGACCTTGAAGCGAGTCAATGCCTTGATACTGCGTGAAGGTGCTTTATTGGCGATGCTTGGAAGCTTTCTGGGGCTGGGCCTGGCTGTGCTATACGCTCAGGGCATGCTGTTGGGTTTGACGACCCTGTGGAAAGGAGCCATTGGGACTTCGTCCCTTTCGCTTTTTGTCCGGCCACCGACCCTCCTGAGCGGGGGTTTGGGCTCGGTCGTGGTGGCTTCTCTGACACTCCTCTTTGGTCTTCGCCGTCGCGGAGCGCAAGGAATCCACCTGCTTCTAAGCGGTGCCAGTGAAGAAGGGGCCACCGCAGCAAATCCATCAGGAAGGGCTCGGCGCAGTCTTGTGATTGCTGGGGTTTTGGTGGGGGCGGCCCTGATCATGGTGTTGGGGTCCTACAATGGGAGTGCAGGGGCTTCGGCAGCGGTATTTTTTGGTGCTGGAGCCTTGATGCTGCTCGCGGGCTGGTTCCTACTTTCGGGTTGGTTGCTGCGTTTGGAGCATGATCGAATCAGGCAATTCTCTTCATTGATAGGGTGGGCGCTGCGCAATTCAGCTCGAAGGCGCCGACGCAGTTTGGCCACGATCACCATGCTGGCCTGCGGTGCATTCCTGGTGATGGCCGTGGGAGCCAACAAACTGGATGCGACCCGTGACGCATCCCTCAGATCTTCTGGGACGGGGGGCTTTGCCTTTTGGGCAGAAAGTGCTGCACCCATCGTGGTGGACTTGAACCAGGAGGCTGGACTGGAGAGTTTTGGTTTGTATGCCGATGAACTTGAGGGGGTGAGTTTTGTGCCCTTCCGAGTGAAGGAAGGGGAGGAGGCCAGTTGTTTGAACCTCAATCGTGCTCAGCGACCACGTATCATGGGTGTGGATCCCGTTGATCTGATCGATCGCCAGGCTTTTTCGCCTGCGACTACTTGGCAGCAACTAGCCGAGGGAGAGTCGGTGTGGCATTTGCTGAGCCAAACCCTGGAGGATGGGGCTATCCCAGGTTTGGCTGACAACAATTCCATCTTGTGGGCTATGGGCAAGCAAGTGGGGGATGTGATCGAGATGACCGACGCTTCTGGCCGAGAGCTGAGGATTCGGCTGGTGGCAGGATTGGCCAATTCCATCCTCCAGGGAAGTGTCATCATTGCCGAGGAACAATTTGTGAATCATTTCAAGGGTGAATCGGGATACCGAGCTTTCCTGATAGATGCTCCGGTTGAAGGAAGGAAAGCGATCGGTCAGCAACTCTCACGAGCTACCGAAGATGTGGGCCTGACTCTTTTTGATACCGTCGCCAGGATGGAGGCCTTCAATGCTGTTCAGAACACTTATCTGTCGACCTTCCAGATGCTCGGTGGCCTTGGTCTGGTGTTGGGCAGCTTCGGTCTGGGTGCCGTCGTGCTGCGTAATCTCCAGGATCGTCAAAAGGAATGGGCGATTCTGGCTGCCATTGGATTCTCTTCCAAGCGACTGCGATGGCTGGTCTGCCTGGAGCACGTCGCGCTATTGATGCTAGGGTTGATGCTAGGATGTGGCAGCGCGCTTTTCGCTTGTTGGCCAAGCCTTGGAGTCGCTGATGGAAGCATTCCCTGGTTTTCCCTGAGCCTTATCCTAATGGGTATGATCCTTACAGGTCTGTTCTGGACATGGGCTGCTGCCAGGCAATTGATGGTCAAACAACTCGTGGATGCTTTGCACGGTAGCTGAATCAATCCTTTCCAAACCTTACCCGACAAAAGGCTTTTCTAGGAGACAAGCAATCTTCAATATATCTCCATGTTCCCCAAATGCTTTGCTCTCAGGGTGAAAGCCTCATGTCGGGTCCTGTCTGCTTGGACGGTCTTGAATGTGGCTACGCTGATGACCTTCATGGTTTCTGCCGGACTGGTTCGTGCTCAGGCACTGGTTTACACGCAGAATTTTGATCAGACAGCTTCGGGGCAAACCCCCGACGATTTCCTGGTTTTGGGGGGGCGTTTTGCTGTGGAGGATCAGACACTTGTCTTACCAGGTGCTCCGCTGGACAACCACGGAGCGGTGTTTGGACCGGATAATCAGGGTGATTTGGAAATCCGGGCCCGAATTCGATCTGAAAAAAAAGGCCGACTCTATCCCTCTTTTGGGGTGGGGCTTTACGGTTTAGGGGGCTACTCCCTGAAGGTTTCTCCGGCCAAGAAGGCGCTGGAACTCTACCGGGGTCGATCCATCCTAACTGAAGTCCCCTTTGACTGGCGTTCTGCAGGTTGGGTGAACCTCCGTCTTGCAGTGACTCAAGACGCTCCCTCGGCATGGATGATTGTGGGTAAGGCATGGATGGAAGGCAGCGATGAGCCACTAGACTGGCAAATTCGGCAAGCCTCGAGCCAGGCGCCGACCCAAGGTAAGGCCAGTTTGTGGGGTCAGCCATTTTCGGGGCGCCCCATTGAATATGACGATCTGGCCTTGTTGAGACCCGTGGGAGCCGAGGCCGCAGAAGCCACTGGTTTCTCTTTGGGTCTTCAGACCTGGACCCTGCGAAACATGGATTTTGACCAGATGGTATCCTTCGCCAAAGAGCATGGGATCCGCAAAATCCAGACTACGGACAAGCACATCAACCCTCGAGATGACTGGGATGAAATCAAGCGCAAGCAGGAGATCCTCAAAGCCAATGGGCTAGAGGTCTACACCTTCGGCGTGGCGGGGACCTCGACCGACCATGCCTTCAACCGTCGACTCTTTGAGTTCGCACGATTCATGGGTATCAAACTGATTATTGTGGAGCCTCGTGATTTTTCCATTTTTGACTCCCTCGAACAATTGGTCAAAGAATTCGATATCAAGATTGCCATACACAATCACGGTTTGAGATCACTTTATGGCAATCCATTGGTGGTGCAAAACGTGATCAAACATCGCGATCCTCGTATTGGCGTTTGTTTGGATGTGGGTTGGATCACCGCCGCAGGCTTTGATGCCGCCAAGGTCTACCGTGACTACCAAGGGCGTGTGTTCGACATGCACCTCAAAGACAAGAAGGTTGAGTTCTCGGAGCGACAGCTGGTTGGCATCAGCGCACACATCGGTGAAGGAGACGCTAACCTTGAGGGCTTGTTTGAAGCGCTCAGGGAAACCGGTTACCACGGCGTCCTAGCGCTGGAAACCGATAGCCCCATCTTTGCTCGCCAGCCCGCAGAATTTGTCAGGCGCGCCAAGGCAACTTTTCAAAAGTTGACCCAACCCTAATGAGAGAGGGGAGTCGCAGCATCCGTCGGATTCTCTTTGTCTGCATGGGGAATATTTGTCGAAGCCCTGCTGCTGAGGGGGTTTTTCAATCCATGATTGCTGATGCAGGGGTGGAAGGGGAGCTCACCTGCGATTCTGCTGGAACCATTGATTACCACCGCGGGCAGCCTGCTGATGCTAGGATGCGAACGGCTGCCTTGAAGCGGGGATACGAGTTACAAAGCAAAGCTCGCCAGGTGACCCCAGAGGATTTGGAGACCTTCGATCTCGTCCTCACGATGGATGAAGACAATCGCCGCGATGTCCTGACTCTCGATCCGGAGGGTAAGTGGTCTGAGAAAATTAGATCATTCTGTGATTTTGTCCCCTCCCCTGAAAGCCATGAAGTCCCCGACCCCTACTATGGAGGCAACGATGGTTTTGATCGTGTTCTTGACTTGCTCGAGCAAGGGTGTCGTCAACTCTTGGTTCATTGTCGATCCAGCATTTAAAAAGGTATCCTTCTTGGGCGATGCCACAAGGCTTTATCACTTGCCCGCTCTCCGATATGAGTGCTAGGTTTTCGCCAAGTTCCCAACACCGACTGGTATGAAATATTCGATCCCACTTCTGGTTTGCTTCCTTTTAATGGCAACATATATGAGCGATATGCATTTGGGCCAAGCTGCCCAGAAACAATTAGAGCGAGGGCATCTTGTTCACATGGTTTCTTTCAAGTTTAAGGACTCGGCGACTGCACAGGATATCGCCGCTATTGAGGAGGCTTTCGCAGGTCTCAAATCCAAAATCCCTCAGATTCTCAGTTTTGAGTGGGGTATGAATAATAGTCCAGAGGGCCTCAACAAGGGATTCACGCACGGGTTTGTCCTCACCTTTCATTCAGCTCAGGATCGAGACGATTATTTAATCCATCCGCACCACAAGACCTTTGGATCTCAGGTTGGCCCCTTGCTAGAGGACGTTTTTGTTGTGGATTTTTGGAATAAAACCCCTTGATGGGATTTCCCGGTAACGTTTTTTTTCCTTCCTAAAGCTCATGGCTTCCCCAGGGTATCTTACCGCACCGAGGGCCACGCGGTCCTTGCCTCGAGGCATTCCCTACATCATTGGGAACGAAGCGGCTGAGCGTTTCAGTTTCTATGGCATGAAGGGTATCCTCACCATCTTCATGACCAAGTACCTCTTTCTGCTCGATGCTTCGCCTGGTGAGCCAATGAACCGTGCTGAAGCGGTGGCGCGTTACCACGACTTCAATGCCTGGGTCTATTTGACTCCGATCCTAGGAGC